>CAZANP010000005.1:52965-56811 GCA_964486555.1 uncultured Thermotoga sp.
CTTTACAAAAAAAACTTTTGCTTCCGATGCCAAAGCAATAGTTTCGATCCTTATATTCCACTATGATTCTTGACCTTGATTTCAGTGCTTCAAGTAGGGAAGAAGGGCCATCTGTCTTGCCCTTTTTATAGCCACCTTCAACATTCTCTGATGTTTTGCACAATTTCCATTTATTCTTCTTGGAGTTATCTTCGCTTTATCCGTTAAGAACTCCTTCAAGAGTTTAACATCCTTGTAATCAACATAATCTATCTTCAACTCACATAACTTGCATTTTTTGACCTTTTTCCTTCTCCTTCTAACAGGCATCTGGTCTCCCTCCTTCAAAATGGTGGTTCGTCGTTCATGAATTCCTCTCCAAACATATCTTCTCCACCAATTTCTTTATCTTCAAGAGGTTTTTCTTCTTCTGCTACTTCCGGTTCTTCAACCACAGGTTTTTTGTCCATGAACCTCACAACGTTCGCCAGAACCTCTGGTGTAACCCTTTTCTCTCCCGTTGATGTCTCCCACCTTCGCATTCTCATTTCACCTTCAACCAATATTAACCTCCCCTTTGTCAAGTACGTTCTTACGAATTCTGCAAGTTTACCGAATGTCACGACTCTGAAGAAATCCACATCCTGTGTCTCTTCTGTAGCGTTCTTTCTTGGAATCCTGTCGACAGCTAATGTAAAAGTTGATACGGGAGTTCCCGTTAATGTATATTTCTCTTCAGGATCCCTGACCAACCTACCAATGAGGATGATCTTGTTATAGAAAGACATCAGGTCACCTGCCCACTTTTTTCTTTCTTTTTCGCTTTTCTTTCCTTCTTCTCGATATCGAACCTCCTGAAAGTCTGCCATCTGAATATCTCAGGTGTTATCCTGTAAAACTCTTCCAGATTGTTCACCGTGTCTCCAGGCGCTCTAAAGAGTATCACCGTGTAATCTCCTTCCAGAAATTTCTTGATCTTGTAAGCGAGCTTTCTAACGCCCCATCTGTCCACGTTCTCGATTTTTCCTTTGACTCTCTCCTCAATGATGTTTTTGACTTTTTCAACCAGTTTTTCTCTTTCTTCCTCAGGTATGGTTGGATCCATGATGAACATGGTTTCATAAACTCTCAACTCTTCCACAGTAGCACCTCCTCCCACGGTCTTTTGGCCCCACAATAACATGTGGAGCGGGAGCACAGAAGCTATTATACACGATGGAATTCTTACACTACGGATAAAACTATTTGACACACGCGTGAATGAACTCTCCCGTTTTTATGAACTCCTCAAATCCTTTCAAACATATCGGTCGCTCCAGAGGGCACTTGGATAGGAAGTTCATGAAATCTATGAGTCTTTGTGCTACGTCATCGTCCATGTTGAAGAAGACCTCCCATGCTCCCCTTTGAGCTTTCTCTTTATCAAGGAATAGAACTTCTACCAAAAAATTGACGAGATTATCGAACCTCTCCTTCTCGATCTCCGCCATCTCTTTTCCTTTCTTGGTCAAAGATATTGGACCTCTTGTAACGTAATCTATGAGTTTTTTTCTTGCAAGTTCTTCCAAAGCCTGTTTTGCCGATGGCATCTTCACCTTCAAAAATTCGGATACCCTCTTGAGTCTCGTGCTTCCTTCATCGATGGTTAAATAAACGGCTAGAAGGTACTTCTTCTCAGTAGGCGTTAACAAAGTGCTCGCCTCCTTTCTAAGGAGATTGTAACATAACTTGGAGTGATGATTTTGGTATTTCTTAATCGAGTGTTGTACAGGAGGGAAAATCCTTGAAACCATCACTTGACCATCAAGCTCAAAAGAAAATGAGAAATCACACCAACCAGCACCGAAATTCCCAGATTCTTCCAGATTCTATAAGCTACGAACACACCCAGCAGAGCCAGGATCCCTTTGATCATCTCTTTCGATTCTATGGGGAAAGATATGAGAGTTGTGATAAAAAGAGCAGATATCAAGGCGGTCGATGAATGTCTTAAGAATTCATCTATATCTTTCAACTCCCTGAATTTCTTCCCGAATTTTATGGGAAGGAATCTCGTCAGATACGTTCCAAGAGCAACCAAAATTATTATCACATAATTTCTCATTCCGTTTTCTCCCCACCTTTGATCTTCATCACAATAATCGGACTCAAGATACCGGCAACTATTATCCCCAAAGATGTGTACCCAAATTTATGAAGCAGAATAGCGATACTCCCTCCAACGAAGGCGGATAGGATACTGCTATGTTCGAGATTGGCCATTAGAAGGATGAAAAAAAGTGCTTTCAATGAGAACACAAGAGAAGGCACTAACATTTTGTTTGAGACCAGTATGGAACCACCAAAAGCACCGATGGCTGTTCCTATCACCCATGACAAGTAAGCACCAAGTTGTATTCCCCACATGTACCGTTCATCACTTGCCAAATTCAGCGAAGTGGCGAAAACCTCGTCTGTCAGGCCAAACGCCGTCATCACAGGCTTTTCTATCCTGAATTTCTGAGATATCACGCATCCATAGACTATGTGCCTGAGATTCAGAAATAGCGGTATTATTATCGCATTCGTGAAAGAATAACCCATGGTGGATATGAGAACGAATTGACTCGCTCCAGCAAAGATCAACATGGATGATAGGATCGCTTCAAGAGGAGAAAAGCCCAGTGCTACTGTGTTTATACCGAAGGTCACGGCCACCGGAAAATAACCAATAACAATGGGCATACTGGAGATGAGGCCTTTTTTGAACATTTCAAATCCCCCACGATTTATTTGAAAAGCATTATACCAGATTCACTAAAGTGCATGATTGTTTTACCTTCAAAGCGGAGGTAACCCCCTTGACACTTGTTAAAACCTTCCACTGTTGATATAATAACAGTGTGAAAGGTGCTGGGAGGTCGTCTAATGGCAGGACGGTGGACTCTGGATCCACTGGTGGAGGTTCGAATCCTCCCCTCCCAGCCATTTTTTGTATACCGCCATTTTAAACACAACTAACCACGTCCAGGCATATCATACCTGGATTCTTTTTTAAAATGTGTTATGGTGCAGATATAACATTCTATGGCGCCTATAACGTTTATCGACATCTTATGACATTTGCGGCACAGTAAGTGCTTAACAGAGGTTGCTTCTGAAGGCAGAAAGAGTCAAACGGACATCTAAGGAGCTGGAAAGGAGCAAATCGGTATTTATGAAAATCCCAGTTTTTTTCTGTTTAAGTATAACTTCCCCATGATATGTGAGGTTTGCAATGGCAAATTTGAGAGAACGATAGCGAAATCCACTTGTTATTGGAAGTTCTATCAATCACTTTGAAACCTTCCATCATCTCTTGAGGCCGGTAGTTTATTCACATTTTTCTCAAGCCATCCTATTTTACTGACTATCTTTGCATCAAACTCAGGAACATATGGCTTAATATCCAAGAGAGGTGTCCCATCTACAATATCTACATCTTGAATGTATAAAATGTTTTTCTCAATTTTAATCAATCTTACTATAGAAATGCCGATTGGATTTGGCCTACTTGGAGCCCTTGTTGAGAAAACTCCACGTGTTCGATTATCCATAAATGGCTTTACTTTTAAAGATGATTTTTTAGATAAATGAAAATGATATATCAAAATGATATGAGAGAAACCATCAAGATCCTTCAAACCTTCAGCATATTCTGGGAATATTTCAACTGTTCCATCAACCCCCTTAGCGGCTGTGGGTTGTATAGGTGTTCCTTTTGGCTTTTTGAACGGAGAGTGAATGATCCCTATTGGTTTGTACTTTATCTCGTCCATAATTTATCCCTCCTGTATGTTTAAATTTTGCGTTACTCCTCTCCAAGCAATGTTGCCTAACGTTCCCAAC
>CAZANP010000006.1:0-21190 GCA_964486555.1 uncultured Thermotoga sp.
CTGTATTCCAAGACCATGCAATACATCTTTTATGAATCCTTGGTAATCCATAGCGTAGGTGAAACCTTTTCTAACATGTATGTCGCTGAAGAAATCTGGGGGTATTCCGTTTCCATCGAGTTTTCCAGATCCAATGTACTTACTGTCTTTCTTGATATTCCAGTTGAAGTGAAGTGATGTGATGACAAGTGTTGGTAGATCCTTTATAACCGTTACTCCTTCCATCTTTTCAACTTGAGGTAGGTACTGAACAGGTACTGCACATATGTCAGCATCGCCTTGCTCAAGCATCGCCTTTCTTGTTGACCACTCATCGATCGTCCAGATTATGACCTTCCTTATCTTTGCAGGTTCTCTCCAGTAATTGTCGTTTCTCTCGAGTATGACTTTACCCTGAGCTCTATCCCATTCAACGAGTTTGAATGGCCCTGTTCCGTTCATTCTGTCATATAATGGTGATTCTTCTTTTCTAATATCATGGTATTTCCACCAGGTGTCAGCTTTTCCATCCCAGCACCCAACCTCAATACACCATTCTTTGTCGAGGATGGCTGCCCAGTTCGCACTCTGCGCGATTATGTTCATAAATGGTGCAAACGGCCTCACAAGTTTTATAACCACGGCATCTCCTTCCACCTCTATTGCGGGATCTATGTAGTCTGTGTAAATCTTTATGAGGGCATCTTTATATTCAGGAAGAGGTTCTCCATTTTCGTCGAAAAGCTCATTGTATGGCTTCCCCACGATTTTTTCAACGAATGATTCCAAAGAACCGACGCCGAATAAAGGTTCCCAGAGCATCCACATTGGACCTGCTGCGGGATCAAGTATCAAGCCTCTTTCGAAGCTGTATTCGACATCTTCGGGTGTGAGATCTCCTCCTTCATGGAATTTGACCCCTTTCCTGATGTAGAATTTGTAAACTTTTCCTCCATCGAGGATTTCCCATTTCGTTGCAAGCCTTGGTACGAATTCTGTGACACTCTCTCCTTTGTAAGCAACCAGATTTTCATAGACGTTGTAGATAACTTCACCGCTTGCGGTGTCGTACGCCTGATGTGGATCGAGAGTATCGGGATCTCCTATGGTGGCGTCGATTATGGTGTCAGGATTTTTAACGGCTGAAAGCAGAATAGCTGATAAGATCATCAAGAATACAACGAGGAGTTTTTTCATGCTTTTCCCCCCTTCTGAGGACTTTTCGGTAAAGATTATACCATTTTCGGAGAAAAAGTGTCTAGTTTGGGCCTGACTTGGTGAATTTTTATTCTTTTTCCATTGATTTTTAAGACAGTTTCCTCCAACCTCCCACCATCTTCCAGAATCTCCTCCGGCTCTCCCAGAAGATCCAGCTCATAGACTATTTTTTTAACGCTTTCCTTTTTTCTCGCCTGCAGCACTTTTCCCGATGGATCCAAAACGACAATCCAAACACCTTTATCAAGCTTTTTATCGATTTCACAAACCGATACACCATCGGAGATAACCTTATCAACCACTGTGGAGGCAACAACAGGAAACACCATGCCTTTTGAAAAAACATCCACGATTCTTGGAAGATCACTATCGACGGTATCGGAGGAAGGAGTCAAGGGGAAACCAAGGGAGGAAATTTCAAGAAGGTTCACTTCCCACTTTTCTTCCTTCCTAATTTTCTTTTCTACTTTGTTTCCAAAGAGTTCATGAACTTTATCGAAAACCTCATCTTTCCTTTCCTTGAACGCTTTCATGGATTCAAATCTTCCACCATGGATTTCATCGAATGCGCCGGCGGATACCATGTTCTCTAAAACTTTCATTGGTATACCCCTTATCTTTTCTCTAAAGTCCCATACACTTTTGTAGGGGGCTTTCCTCCTTATCTCCTCAGCAAGGTTTCTCCCAACTCCCTTGATGACGGTCAGAGGTAGATAAAATTTTTTCTCCGAAATATAAGGGAATTCTCCAGAGAGATTAACATCCGGTGGGAGAACTTCAAATCCCATGTATCGTAATTCTTGAACGATCAGAAACACTTTCTGAGGATCTCCGGAATTGTAGATCAAAAGATGCTTGAAGAAGATTTCTGGGAAATGTTCCTTGAAGAAAGAGAGCCAGTAAGATATATGAGAATAAGCCACACTATGGGACTTGTTGAATGCGTAGGATGAGAAGTTATACAGCGTACTCACAAGTTCTTTCGCTTCTTCTTTCCCAAATCCTCTTGAAACCAGGTTTTCTCTCATCTTCCTCATCAAAGATTCAGCGACTTCTGGGTCTTTCTTAGACATGGCTTTTCTCAGAGTATCCGCCTCCGATGGAGAAAAACCAGCAAGATCCATGGCTATCTTCATTACCTGTTCTTGATATATGGGAAGTCCAAAGGTTTCTGGAAGATACTGATAAAAAGAGCTCTTACTCATCTTTCTTTTAACGTATTCATCATCTATTCTGGATTTCAAAGGACCTGGCCTGTTCAAAGCCAAGACCAGGGATAAGTCTTCCATATTCTTTGGCCTTATCTTTCTACAGAGTTTCCTGGCTTCGAAACTTTCAAGTTGGAATATTCCACCAGTTCTTCCTTCAG
The DNA here is from genome assembly GCA_964486555.1 of uncultured Thermotoga sp. Taxonomy (GTDB): domain Bacteria; phylum Thermotogota; class Thermotogae; order Thermotogales; family Thermotogaceae; genus 4484-232. The sequence continues at coordinate 2,567 of CAZANP010000006.1, forward strand.
AGATGAGTCTGTAGGTTCTCTCATCGTCGTCAGGGATCTTTTCAACACCTGCTTCTTCTCTGATATCTCGGAGAAAAGATAGAGTTCTGAGCCCTAGAATATCGATCTTGACGACACCTATGGATGATAGAGAATCCATATCGTACTCTATAATGGGAAAGTCTTCATCCGGAACCAGAGGGAGTAACATTCTATTTGTTGATAGTACTATTCCAGCAGCGTGAACACTTCTATGATGGGGAAGCCCTTCTACAATTTTGAAGACCTTTTTCTTCTTCCATGTGGGTTCATCTCTCATCAATCTTTCTATTTCCCTTCTTAAGGATCTTTCCATGAGGTTTCCGAACGTTGATACATGAGCAACGAAGAATCGCTCCGACAATTTTTGAATGAGATCTTTTCTGAATCTGTCTTCTATATCTATATCTATATCAGGAGGTTCTTTCCTTCCCTCATTCAGAAATCTTTCAAAAAGGAGATCGTATTTCAGAGGATCGATGGAGGTTATTCCCATGAGGTACGCCACCAGGGATCCCACAGCACTTCCTCTTCCAGGTCCAACATCTATTCTCATTTTTCTCGCTGTTTCAATGATTTCTTTGACAATCCAAAAGTACCTCTCGAAACCTTTTTTTTCAATCAAAGATAATTCTTGCTTCAAGCGATCAAGATAAACTTCCCCAAGGCTTTTTGCTTTGCCCTCCAAACGTTCTTTCCAATCCGGTGTTGGATCAGGTAAAGTCTGCTCCACCATGAGATCGTAAGCATCCGCGCTCACCACATCACATATTTCATCGAAATGTCCTTCCATGATCTGTGATTCGTCTGCACTATTTCCAAAGAGAACACACATGAATTTGTAACCGATCTTCTCATCAGGTGTGAGGTATCTTATAGGTTTTAAATTTTCCACTTCTAAGATAACCACATCTTCTAGTTTGCTATCCCATCGATTGTAGAATTTCACAAGGCTTTCAAAACCTTTCTTTGACCGTGCTACATATACTTTATCTTCGATCCACAAGCCATGGACAGGGATCAATCCCTCTCTTCTCAAGATCTTGTTGAATTTAACGGCAGCGTGGAAGTTTCTGTCCGCAAGAAGAAGAGATTTAAGATTCAATTCTTTCATACGCTCTACCAGTTTCTCGAATCTCACGACAGATCCATCAAAAGAATATGGAGAGATTATCCAGGGTATCATCTCTTCGCCTCCGAAAGATCATGGAGTTTTTTTAAAACCTTTCTGAAATCTTCGGGAATTGGGGCGATGAATCTCATCTTTCCACCTTTTCGAGGGTGGTAGAAAGAAAGAGCTAGAGCGTGTAACATTTGGCGCTTTACCCCTAGCATCTCATCTTGTTTGTGCCTTCCATAAACCCTATCACCTAGAATTGGATGTCCGATGTGTTTCATGTGAACTCTTATCTGATGAGTCCTTCCAGTTTTGGGATTGACTGAAAGAAGTGTTGCGATATCTCTGTATCTTCTCAGAACCCTGTAGAAAGTAATTGATTCTCTTCCACCTGTCAAAACAGTCATCTTGACTCTGTTCACAGGATGACGAGCTAGGGGTAGATTCACGACTCCTTCATCATCTTTCAGAGAGCCTCTGACTATGGCAAGATACGTTTTCTCAACCATCCTATCTTTGAACTGTTTTGAAAGAGATGTATGGGCAAGATCGTTCTTCGCCACGACTATAACTCCTGATGTGTCTTTGTCGAGTCTGTGAACGATGCCTGGCCGTAGATCTCCTTTTATCCCTTGAAGATCTTTACATATGTAAAGCAAGGCATTTACAAGAGTCCCGGAAGTATGAGATGGAATAGGGTGGACAATCATACCTGGAGGTTTGTTGACGACTATTATATCTTTGTCTTCGTACAGAACTTCTATCTCGATTTTCTCAGGTTTCACCGTCACTGGGGATGGTTTTTCCGGAAGATCTATTTGTATCTTCTCTCCCTTTTTCACCTTGTAACTTGGTTTCTTCTTTTCTCCATTCACCAGTATCTTTCCTTCTTTTATGGCTTTCTGGACCATAGATCTTGATACCCAATCCGGTGCTTTCTCCAGAACGAATATGTCCAGTCTCCAGCCTTCCTCCCTTGACGTAACCTCGTAGTCTCTCACCTTTTTCCCTCCGAAGGGAGAAGAGGATGAGAAGAGCTCCCCCGATGATTATAAATATATCGGCGACGTTGAATATCGCTGGGTAAAATTCAAGTTGAAGGAAATCCACAACATACCCTAATCTCAATCGATCAAGAAGATTTCCAAGTGCCCCTCCTATTATCAGACCGAGTGCGAATTTCTCGCTTTCTCTGTACCTAAGAAAGAAAGGTGTTGTGGATATGAAAAGAACAGCACCAAGTATCACCCAAACAAGGACATCTGAGATCTCAGAAAAGAGTCCAAAGGCTATACCCCTGTTAGTCACTCTTATGAACTTCAACCCCGGAAAAATGGTAAAAAATCTTGTCTGTTCCATTGCGAGCCTTTTTGTGAGTTGATCCAGGATCAAAACCAATGCGATGGCAAAGCCCATATCAGCTCACCTTTCTGTAGAAAAAGGGCATGATCGGTTCGAGGCCTATTTCTTTGTAGTTGAAGATTCTTTCTGTACTTCCAACGAAAAGAACGCCATTTTTCTTCAGAGATTCAGAGAATTTCCTGTAGAGTTCTCTTTTGGCATCCATTTCGAAATATATGACAACGTTCCGACATATTATGAGATCGAAATTCTTTTCAAATGGATCCTGAAGAAGATTGTGTTTTTTGAAGTTCACTCTTATCTTAACTGCGGGTTTGACGTAATACTTACCATCCCTGATTTCGAAGTACTTCTCAATATATTCTTTTGGAGTGTTGACCATGGATCTTTCTTCATACACCCCTCTTATGGCTTGAGCCAGTATGTTATTGTCTATATCAGTTGCTAGAACTCTGACGTTGGGAGGAGCTTTCAGTTCCTCAAGAAGTATCGCAAGAGAATAGGGCTCTTCCCCTGATGAGCATCCTGCACTCCACGCTTTGAAATTCCTTCCACTCATCTTCAAAAGTTCCGGCAAAATTCTATCTCTCAACTGCCACCATTTCTCAGGATTTCTGAAAAATTCTGTAACGTTTATGGTCAGTTTATCCTGGAATTCGTTCATCACCTTATCGCTGGTTTCAAGAAGCCTCATGTAATCTCTGTAGGAGTACAATCCATATTTTTTTATGAGTATCTCTATTCTTCTTTTGACCCTGTGAGGTTTGTACCCTGTAAGGTCCATACCGTACTTTTTCTTCAACTCCTTCACAAACCATTCAAATTCTTCCGCAGGTAACTCCTTCCACTCACCAAATTGGGATTGAGAATTGGATTCTCCATCCTTCTTTCGAAAACTCTCCTGAAACATCGCATCCCTCCATTTTGTATCTGAATTCCAGGGAATTTTCGCTCAGAACCAACCAGTTTCCTTTGTAATAGAAGCCGAGCCCAATTTTGAGATCTTTGTCTTTGAAGTCATAGATGGTTTTTAAAAGCAATTTCTTCAGAGATAACCTAGCGGCTATGGATTCACCGGTGAAGGAAATCCCTGAATTTTTGTATGTAAACCATATTCCATAACCTTTTCCTGCGTAGAAGGGTATGAGTCCAAAATCGCCTATCTTTATAGGCACGCCTATTTCTCCGGATCCATCATCACCCACAACGACGATGAGAGGTTTCTTCAAATATAGGTATCTCTTCTCATGTTCCGCAAACATCCCAAATGATTCTGTCCAAAAGTTCCAGCCGTTTTCCGTTTCATTCAGTGTTGTGGAGAAAGGAAAAGAAAAATGTGCATTTGAGAGTTCAACTCCTCCTCTCTCCAGATTCATATCAAAGTAATACGGTATATCGTAATAAGTTTGAGGTACTTTGATCCTGAAATGCTCTTTTTGGTATTCAAAGATGAAATCCAATTTGAACCAAGCACTCACCTTCCAGAACTTCAGTTCCGGAACGAGTGAGAATCCTATTCCATTCAACGTACCGAACGAATAAGAAAGTTCTAGAACATCGGCGAGGATTGTCCCCAAGAAAAGGATGCATAAAGCTACTATCAACCCTCTAATTTTGACATTATCTCCTCCATTTCCTTATCATCCATTTCGAAGTTGGAGACAACTTCTTGAACATCGTCCATCTCTTCCAGAGCGTTTAGGAGTGTTAACACCTTTTCAGCGTCTTTCCCAGTGACCTTCACCGTGTTTTTGGGGATAAAGGACACACTGGCTTCGACATCATAGCCTGCGCTTTGGAGAGCCTCTTTTATTTTTGTGAGATCTTCTGGAGCCGTTATTATCTGTATTGGATCGTCTTCATCTTTTATATCCTCTGCTCCAGCATCTATGGCTATCATCATCAACTCTTCGAGATCTTGAACGCGATCTCTTTGAATGTTTATTATTCCTTTCCTTTCGAAGATCCAACTGACCGAGCCACTCTCCGCCAGATTCCCACCGTGTCTTCCAAGAACATGCCTTATTTCTTGAGCGGTTCTGTTCTTGTTATCTGTGAGAGCTCTTATGTAGAGGGCCACACCACCTGGAGCGTAAGCTTCGTAAATGACCTCTTGGTAGTTAACACCCTCCAACTCTCCTGTTCCTCTCTTTATGGCCTTCTCAATGTTTTCTTTTGGCATGTTAGCTTCTCGCGCCCTTTCTATGGCGGCTCTCAATCTGGGATTGGCACTTGGATCTCCTCCCCCTTCTCTTGCAGCCACGATAATCTCTCTTATCAGCTTGGTGAATATTTTGGATCTCTTGGCATCCTGTGCCATCTTCCTGTGCTTTATATTCGCCCACTTGTTGTGACCAGACACAGAACTCACCTCCACATTTAAATCCTATTGTCCCTCATATTTTATCACCATTATAGTTGTGTCATCGTGTTGAGTGACTCCTGATGAGAAGTTGAAGACACTATCTTTTATCTTGGCTGTTAGCTCTTCTGCACTCCCTTCGAATTCTTTCAGGATCTGCTCCAATCTTTCAAAACCATATTCCTCTCCTTCAACATTCCTCGCTTCGATAACACCGTCTGTGTATGCTATAACGAACGTTCCTGGATCCAGTTCGAGAATCTTCTCATCGTAATCCCAATCTGGCAGTATACCAAGAGGAACGCCAGAAGATCCAACGGTTTCCATCTTATCATCTTTAACTATGTAGACTGGATCGTGACCAGCGTTGACAACACGAAGTTCTCCATTTTTATCAAGCGAAAAGAACGCCATCGTCACAAATCTATCCTCTTCGAAATCCTCGGTTATCCTTTTGTTGAGCTTTGAAACAAGTTCTGAAAGACTTTCCACACTCTCCAACAAAGTTCTGAGAGTGCTTCTGACGGTACTCATAAGGAGGGCCGCTGGAATTCCCTTCCCAGAGACATCCGCAACGACCGCATATATCTTACCCCCCATCTCCAAAACATCGTAGTAATCTCCCCCCACATGGATCGCAGGGTAACTGACCGCGGATATCTCTATACCTTCAATATCTGGCATGACTCTAGGGAACAAGCTTTCCTGAATTTTTCTCGCGATCTCAAGTTGCTGGAGGAATCTCTGCCTTTCTATTTCCTTGTTGACGAAATTGATCCTATCGACAGCTGCAGCTATTTGTCTTGCAACGGTTTCCGCTATCTTTTTATCCGCAGCCGTAAATATACCTTCGACACTTTTTTCAACGAAACCGATGTATCCCCACTTTTCAGAACCTATCACGGGAACTATCAGAAGGTTTTCAACCATTTCGGATTTTCCAGGCTCGAAGATGACAGTTTTTTTCAGCTTCATGGAATCTATCATCTTCTCTATTCTCTCTAACTCCTCTCCACTCAAACTGCCCGGCACTCTGAGAAGAATCTTTTCCAGAGGTGTCCTTATCTTCACTATGAGCGAATCGTAATTTATAGCGTTCTTGACAATTTTGAAAGCTTTAGAAAGTTGTTCTTTTAATTTCGGTGGGTATTCAAAAACACTCAATATATTCGAAACCTCAAAAACTGTTGATAATTCCTCATAAGCTTTAGACAGCTCTTCCAGATGAGCATCCAGTGTCATGGAATACTCTTCCAGCTGGTTCTTGTAATCCACCATTTCTTTTTCCAAGATCTCCAGAAGCTCTAGGAGCTTCTCTTCTGAAATATCCTCATCACATTCACATTCCACAGCTAGAATCTCACACAGCTTCTTGTAAATTTTACTCAGCACATCATGCATCTCCTATCTCCTTCCTCACTTCTTCGAGAAGCTGTATTGGGCTGAAGGGTTTTGTCATGACTCTTTTAGCTCCCAAAGACAGAGCAAGCTTTTCATCCTCTTCTCCTCCCTTTGCTGTTAAAACTATAACAGGAATATCTTTCCATTCATGGTTTTCCTGCATCCTTTTCAAAACATTGAAGCCATCCAAGCGTGGCATCATGATATCCAATATCATCAAATCGGGTTTCAACTCTTCCAATTTCTCCAGCGCTTCCATTCCATCTTTTGCTTCAACCACTTCATATCCCTGTTTTTTCAAATTGAAGGATGTTATCTTTCTCAGAACGTCGGAATCGTCAACCAGTAAGATCGTTTTTGGCATTTTCGACCCTCCTATTGAGGAAGGAAGAGAACTCCTCCTTTTTCGCAGTAAGAGCCTCCATACAGATGGGAATTACAAGGGTTCTTTCAAAATTTTCTAAGAACAACCACGGATTTAAAAATTTGTCCCTCCTCTGAACATATTCTAACATATGAAAATCCTTCAATCTCATTTTCCTTACATCCTCCATACGATCTTCGACCTTTATTCTCTTTCCCTTTTTCTCAACAAACAGATTTTCAAAATCTAGATCTTCTGGTACAATGATTCTGAAACGGTAATATTTGACCGATTCGTTTATATCTATGTCGATATACCAATGCCCATGAACTCTTAGATCGTTGAGTGCTACGTCATTTATTCTTTCTTCAACATCGTCGATTTTTCTTTCCAGAATCACTTTGAGATAAAGTGAAAGATTCACAACACCTGTCGGCATGGCATCGAGAAATGTGAATTTCGGCATTGGATGGAAACCTTTGGAGAAAACCATGGGTAATTTTGCCCTTCTCAGGGTTCTCTCAATAGCTCTGATGGTTTCAAGATTCGATAAAAATCTCAGCATACCTTTCTTCTTGAATCTTAAGATCAAACTCACCATCTTTCATCCTCCTCATAGGATATTCTAAACTGTTAAAATCAACTTTGGGGGTGTGATGATTGAAAAATGTGGGAATAGTTGGCATGCCAAACGCTGGAAAATCGACGATTTTCAACATATTGACAGGACAAAGTGTGCCGATGGAGAGTTATCCTTTCTGCACAGTTGATCCAAATACAGGTTTCTTGGTGGTGGAAGATGAGAGAGTTGTGGAACTTGCTAGAATGGAAGGATCGAAAAAGATTGTACATCCATTCATAGAGGTGATGGACATAGCAGGTCTTGTGAAAGGTGCGAGTAAAGGAGAAGGTCTTGGCAACAGGTTTCTCGATTACATAAGTAAAGTCGACCTCATAGTTCATGTCGTGAGGTGTTTCTTCAAAGACACGGTCTCTCATCCCATGGGAAGTATAGATCCTGTAAGAGATGCCGAAATAGTCGATATCGAACTGATTATGAAAGATCTCGAAACAATCGAGAAGAGAATGGAGAAGAGGGAAAAGGTGGCAAGAGCAGGGGATGAGAAGGCAAGGGAAGAAATGGAAGCTCTGGTACGTTTGAAGAAACATCTTTCGGAGGGAAACAAGGCTAGAACCTTTGAAAGGAGAAACGATTTCGAAGAAGAAATTATAAGATCCCTCTTTTTACTGACCGATAAACCAGTAGTATACGTTCTAAACGTTGATGAAAAGTGTAAAGAGGATCTCTGGAAGCCGTTAGAAGGGAGAGCAAAGAGAGAGGGGAACATACTTCTGAAGGTCAACGCGGGAGTGGAGTACGACCTTCTTGGTATGCCAGAAGAAGAAGCAGAAGAATTCAGGAAAGTGTATGATATTGAGGGAGATTTTAGAAAGATTTTCTTTGAAAGCGTTCTAAAAGAATTGAATTTGATAAGATTTCTGACGGCAACGGAGAAAGAAGCCAGAAGCTGGGTTGTGGAAAATGGCATCACTGCCTACGAAGCAGCAGGTATCATACACAGTGATATACAAAAGGGTTTCATAAAAGCGGAAGTAATACAGTTTTCTGAACTGAAAAAAATAGGTTCCATGAAAAAGGCGAGGGAATTGGGTGCTTTAGAAATACATGGGAAAGATTACATGATAAAGGAGGGAGATGTTGTCCACTTCTTATTCCATTCTTGACATTCTGGATCTTCTCAAGAATACACCTTTTGTGGTGGGAGTGGTCTCCTTTCTAACAGCTCAGACTATAAAGGTGATTATAAAAAGGGATTTTAAATACTTCTTCAGTTACGGTGGTATGCCCAGTGGACACACAGCCACCGTTACGGGGCTCACATGGTCGATCGCAAGGTGTCTAGGATTTTCTTCTCCTGTGACAGCCCTATCTGCTATTTTTCTGATCATAATAATGATGGATTCTGTTAAACTAAGACCTGCTGTTAAGAAGTCGTTAGGTCATAACTGGCTTGAAGCTCTCGTTGGATTCCTCATCGGAACTTTTATAGCCCATATATTCCCAGCGAAGTTGACTCTTTGGTGAACAGAACCTGTTGTGAGGATGGTGAACGTTGTGAAGAAGTATGTGATAAAACCGCAAGGAATACCTGAGAACATATACAGGTCGTTGGACGAAGAGCAATTGAATGCAGTTTTGAATGCACGAGGAAGGAGCATTGTGGTGGCAGGTCCAGGTTCAGGGAAAACTCGTGTCATAACGTACAAGATAGCCCATCTGATCCACCAGGGGGTGAAACCTTCGGAGATACTTCTTGTTACCTTCACACGGGCTGCTTCGAAGGAGATGATAGAAAGGGCGAAAACGGTAACGGGGAAAGATCTTTCTGACATGCTCGCTGGAACGTTTCATCACGTGTGTAACGTGTTCTTAAGAAAGTACGCTCCCTTTGTTGGACTCGATAGGAACTACACGATAATGGACAGGGAAGATTCTGAAAGTCTTGTGAGACACGCAAGGAGCAAGATCCTTGAGAAAATGGGAAAAGACCTTCGGAAATACTTCCCGCAGGCATCGGTTCTTATGTCCATATTCTCCTACATGAAAAACACTTTGAAAACCCTGAAAGAGAGTATCATCACTCACAACCCAAAGTTTCTTGAACTTGAGCCTCAGATATTGGAGATATATGAAGAGTACACCAGAGAAAAGCTGAATCAGAATCTTTTGGATTACGATGATCTTTTGATCTACGCTTTGAAGCTTTTTGAGGAGAACGATGGAATTCGCATGAGGGAAGCAAGAAGATTCAAATGGATCTTGGTTGATGAATTTCAGGATACGAACTACGTTCAATACAAGTTGATAGAGATCCTGGCTTCTGAAGGAGGAAACGTAATGGTAGTTGGTGATGATGCACAGAGCATATATTCGTTCAGAGGAGCAAGGTACGAGAACGTGGAGGATTTCATGAAAATTCCAGGAACCATGGTTTTCAGGATTCAGACGAATTACAGAAGTACAGAAAAGCTTGTTGATTTCATAAATCGCATGCTTCCGAGAAGATCCGTCCCTAAAGAACTTCGAGCTGTCAGAAAGAATGGTATCAAACCTGTTGTTGTGGAAACATGGGATAGATACGAGGAGGCGCATTTCGTGGTTCAAAGGATAATGGATCACATAGAAGATGGTGTCAGGCCAGGTGATATAGCGGTTCTCTACAGGAGTCACTCGCACTCTTTCGAAATACAGATGGAACTTTCAAGACTTGGCGTACCATACAGAATCCTTTCTGGCCCAAGATTTACCGAAACCGCTCACGTCAAAGATGTTCTCGCTTTTTTAAGGATAGTACACAACCCTAAAGATAAACCGGCGTGGATCCGAGCTTCCAAACTCTTTTATGGCGTTGGGGATAGAACCGCATCGAAAATAGCAGATGCTGTCGTGGCGGCCTTTGATGAAGGATTAGAACCGTTTGAAACGTTTTTCCATATACAAGCCTCCAGATCCTCCGATTTGCCCAAATTCAAGGAGATAATAATGAAAATAAAGAACATAAGGAAACCTCATTCGATATTGAAAACCGTCTATGTGGATTTTTACGCTGAGTACCTCGAAAACACCTATCCAGATTTCAGAGAACGAAGAATGGATGTGGAAAGGTTGATGGATATTGCGGAAAGATACGAGAGCATAGAGAAATTCCTGACGGATTTGAGCATAAGTGAGACTGTGGATATTCAAAGAATGGTGGAAGAGAAAGACGAGAAGGTTACTCTCACAACTGTTCATCAAGCGAAGGGATTGGAATGGAAAGTCGTTTTCGTGATCTCCGTAAATCCCGGGGACTTCCCGAACGGTATGGCCATCATGGAGGGAAATCTGGATGAAGAGGAGAGGATCTTTTATGTTGCCATAACAAGAGCAAAAGACTTTCTGTACATATCTCATCAAATAAGTGGAAGTCCATATCCTTTCAGGGGTAACAGATTCATCATGCGAAGGGGTGGAGATGAAGATTTCGTGGCCAGAATACCAGAAGAACTCGTGGAAAGGTGGGAAGTAACATGGGAAAGTGGGAGGGATGATTGATGGATCTTGGAATAAGAGGGAAAGTGGCTGTTGTTACCGCTTCAAGTAAAGGGATCGGAAAAGCTGTCGCCAAAGCTTTTTTAGAAGAAGGGGCGAAAGTCGTCATATGCTCAAGAAACAGGGAAAACCTTCTAAAAGCGGAAGAAGAACTCAAAAAAATAGGGAGTGAGCTTCACAAAGTTGAAGTGGATTTGGGAAAGAAGGAAGATATAGAGAAGTTGAAGGAAGAGACGTTAAAAGAGTTTGGAACGATCGATATACTCTTCTTAAACGCTGGGGGACCAAAACCCGGAGGATTTTTCGATGTTGATGAGGACGACTGGGAGCACGTTTTCAAGATTAACCTGATGAGTGCGATAAGGCTTATAAACACTTTTATAGACGAGATGAAGAAGAAAAAGTGGGGAAGGATCATTGCTCTCACATCTGTCACCGTGAAACAACCTATCAGAACTTTAATTCTTTCGAATTCCATAAGGTTGGCTATAACGGGTTTCATGAAGACGTTGTCTCTGGATCTTGCTCCTTACAACATAACGGTCAATTGTGTGGCACCTGGCTACACCATGACAGAAAGGGTGAAAGAACTGTTAGAAGATGAGGCAAAAAGGACAGGGAAAGACTTTGAAGAGGTTTTAAGGGAGAAAAATAGAAGTTTTCCTATGAAAAGGATGGCAGATCCCGAAGAGATAGCATCTGTTGTTGTGTTTTTAGCCTCTGAAAGGGCTTCATACATTACAGGGCAGACGATAACCGTGGATGGAGGAATGAGTCTCTGCTACTTCTAACCAGCTATCAGTTTAACTATGAGAAAGTACATACCTATTCCCGTAACGTCTATGACCGTCGTAAGAAGTGGCCCAGCCATCATGGCGGGATCTATTTTCAGAAAACGAGCAAGGAAAGGAAGAACAGCTCCCAAAGTGTTGGAATACACAACCACTGCCAAAAGGGCAATGGAGACAGCAAGATTCACTGTTAAATCATGAGATATTATGAAAGCTCTCAGAAATAGAACGGCAGCGAGTACTCCTCCCATCATGAGTCCCATGCCAGCTTCTCTTAAGAGAACCTTCCACCAATCCTTGAGTTTCAATTCTCCAAGGGCAAATCCTCTTATTATGAGAGCCGATATCTGAGAACCTGTATTACCACCGGTATCAATCATCGTTGGTATGAAGGCTGCCACGACTACCATCCCTTTCAGAACTTCTTCAAATCCCTTTATGATATTTCCATTTATGCTCTCTAAAAGCAGAAGTAGGATCAACCATATTACTCTTTTTCTAAACAAATCCCAAGGAGAGGTGTGAAGATAGGATGTTCGTATTGTCTCCATAGATGCCATTTTGTATATGTCTTCTGTGGCTTCTTCTTCGATAACATCCACTATGTCATCTATCGTGATGATGCCGACAAGTCTCTCTTCACTGTCCACGACTGGTATAACCAGAAGATCGTACTTTTTCATGATCATCGCAACCTCTTCCTGATCGGTCGTGGTGTAAACGAACATGGGATCTGGTTTCATGATATCCCTGACTTTAACCTCGGGATCTGCAAAAATCAGATCTTTTAATTCCACGGTCCCTAGAAGCTTTCTCGTTCTGTCTATGACGAACAACGTGTAAATGGTTTCTTTGTTTTTTCCAGTTTCCCTCACATGCTTCAAAGCCTCATCAACCGAGATGTTTTCTTTCAAGTCGACATACTCTGGTGTCATGAGTCTACCGGCAGAGTTTGGTGGATAATTCAAAAGCTCCATAGTTATCTCTCTATCTTCAGGAGCAAGGTAGGATATCAATCTTTTGACGACATTAGCCGGCATTTCATCGAAGAGTTCTGCCCTGTCATCTGGATCCATACTGCTCAATATGTCTCTTATTCGATCCTCTTTGAAAAGGGAAAGAAGCTTTGTTTGCTCATCAGGTTCCAATTCACTGAAAACGTAAGCTGCCAATTCCTTCGGGAGCAATCTGAAGACTATCACTTTTTCTTCAGGTGGAAGATCTTCTATCATCTCGAGGATGGTGGCAGGTTCTTGATCTTCCAAAATGGTTTTGAGGGTTCTGAGATTGCCACTTTCTATGAATTTTTTCACATCTATTTTCACAGTGAATTTCATGATATCACCACCAAATCGCAGATTCGAAGTTATTCTACCACGATGTTTTTTCAAAAATTAAAGGACATTTCGTATGATGCGTGAAGAAATGGTATAATCCAAGATGACAAAAAAATACCTGAGGAGGGGAAAACATGAAAAAACTCCTGGTGATAGCTTTCGTGATGGTTGCGGTTTTTGCCCTGGCTGAAATTAACCTCAGTGTCTTTGGTGGTTACGCCTTCACCATAACATCAACACCCGTTGATGCGGCCAGTGCTTCTTACGTTGATGTTGCTCTAGATCTAACGTACGGCATTTCAAATCAATTCGATGCGGGTGTAGGTGTCGGATTTGCATATTTCCTGAACAGTGCCGCAACTGAACTGATAAATGCTTCTCAGAACGCTTATACCTTAGACATATTTGCAGTCGGGAAGTACAGCATTGAGATTGATGATAACTCCAAGGTTGTAATGAGAGTGTTCGGTGGGGTATCCATTCCTGAGCTCGATTTCAAGAGCTTGGGATACGTTTTTGGAGCGGGAGCGTTTTACTCAAGAAAATATGAAGGTATGAGGATAGGGCTTGGAGCTTCTGTTGAGATGAGAAATTACGGTGAAGGAAAGAGCATGACATCTGTTCCTGTGGGTGTTAGGATAGATGTGAGCTTCTGAGGGGGCACTCCCCTCTTGATTTTTGATATGGAAAGATTCGTAAAAGCAGTAGAAAAGGCATTGATTAAGATAGCAGAAAGGGATCTAAAGGAAATAGATATTTCGGAAATATGGGTAGAAACCTCCCTACCTAAAGATTTTATACTGGAGATACTGAAAAAGGAAAATCTCAAAGTACCCGATAGGATATCTGTTATAAAGGATGGGGAGGAGGTAATCTGGAAAAGGTCGAAATCCTGAGAGCTCAGAGCTATGAAGAAGCCTATCACAAGCTTTTAAAAGCTTTAAGAGGTTATTCTCACCTCTTTATGACTCTGAAGAAAGTTCTTGTGAAACCCAACCTTCTCTCTCCTAGAAAACCTGATGAGCATGTGACCACACATCCTCTCGTTGTTAAGGCCGTTCTGGAATTTCTACTGGCTTTAGGTGTGAAACCTGTCGTTGGTGATAGTCCAGCTGTTGGTAATCTAGAGAGGGTAGCAAGAGTTTCAGGTATAAAAGATGTGTGTAATGAACTCGGTGTGGAGTTAGTGCCTTTCGAGGATTACGTGATCGTTGATGGAGAAATCTTCAGAAATATAAAAATAGCCAAAGTTGTTTTTGAAGTGGATGGGGTTGTGAATCTACCAAAGCTCAAAACGCATTCTCAAATGATGATGACGCTCGGTGTGAAGAACACCTTTGGTTGTATCGTAGGAATTGAAAAATCTTCGTGGCATTTGAGAGCGGGAACCGATGAGAATTTTGCAAAGCTTCTAATAGATGTCCATAGAGTGGTTTCACCGATCCTAACCGTTCTCGACGGTGTGTGGGGGATGGAAGGGAATGGTCCATCGAATGGAGAAAAAAAGTTCTTTGGAGTTTTAGCTATTTCCAAAAATGCTTTCGCACTGGACGATGCGATTGTGAGATCCCTCGGTGTGAATCCTGATGACGTGTTCATTCTGAAAGAAGCGAGAAAGAAAGGTTTGATATCGGATTACGAGATCGTTGGGGATGATTTCAAAGGTACCATTAAGCTTCCAACCACGAGATCCTTTTTGAACAGAGCTGGTAAGATAATAGAGCCTCTCATCGTCAGGGTTCCTCGCTTCGATAAGAAAAAGTGTGTTAAATGCGGTATATGTGAGGAAAAGTGCCCAGCCAAAGCCATAGATGTTAAAACTCAAAAAATAAATTATGAGAAATGTATAAGATGCTACGTCTGTCACGAAGTCTGCCCTGAAAACGCTATGAAACTTGTGAGAAGGGTGTTTTCACTGGGCGGATGATTCTTCTGGTGTTGGAATATCAGGAAGGAATGTTATGAAAAGTATCCCGATAACCGTGAGTATTCCTCCCCCTAGAAAGTATATCTTATGTATCGCCATCATGTCCAGAAGAGCTCCATACATAGCTATACCTACCGGCGTGGTACCCTGTGCCATCAGCATCAATATAGAAAAAGCTCTTCCTCTAATCTCAGTTGGTGTTTCCCTCTGGAAGATAACCTCTATTGGAACGTCCACAAATTGAACCAGAAATCCCATGAGAACTAGGAGTGTTGAAAAGAATATGAACATTTCCCAAATGTTGAATTTGCTGAGAGTTCCTGGAAGAGTTAACACACCGAATATGAGGACCAAAGATAGGACGAAAATCAAGGATCCTTTCATAATCTTTGATACGTCTCTCTTTGCGAAGAAGGTGGCCAGCAAGGTATTTCCTATAAGAGCACCGACTATGAAAATTGATTCGAGGTATCCAAATTGCTGAGGAGAAAACTTTACAACTTCTCTAAGGGTGTAAGGATACAGGACCTGGAACATGGGTGATAAAAAAACATTTATTGCCATCGCCCCCAGGACTATTATCCGTAGTATACTGTGGGACCAGACAAACACGAGTCCTTCTTTTATTTCCAAAACGACTTTCTTCAAAGTTAAAGCACCTTTTAACAGGTTTTGATGATACTCTATGAACATCTCACTGAACCCTGAGATTAGAAAGGACAAACCATTTATCAAGAAGATGATCTTTATTCCATAAAATCCGTACAGCACACCTCCTGCAGCTGGTCCTATGAGCTGTGGTATGAAATTTATCATTCCCATTATGGAATTCGCTCTTGTGAGTTGTTCTTTCGGTACGATATCTGGTATCATGGCCCCTGTTGGTATCATGAAAAGGTTGTCCATGATAGCCATAAGGACCTGTGAGAGGTAAAGTATTCCAATGCTTAGAAGATCCTTATACGCAATGTAAGCAAGGATAATCACAAGAATTCCCCTTAAGTAATCCATCCATACCATGAGATATTTTCTGTTAACCCTGTCACCAATGAGACCGGCAAAAGGCATTATGATGATACGAGGTATCATGTAAAACAACGCCATTTTGGCCATGATGGAACCAGAGTGTGTAAGATCCAGTACGAGCAAGGGAATAGCAACGGCCTGGATTGAACTTCCGAGTATCGATACCAACCTTCCTAGAGCTATCAATGCGAAATTCTTCTTCCATCCCATCTAATCACCTCGTGAAAAATTGTACTTCAAATATATCAAAAAAGTCAAGGTTACTATTCAATATTTATCATTTATAATTAAAAATTATTGAGATTATTCGTAAAAAATTCAGAAAGGAGGGATTAATCGAGAGGAGGGAAATAGGAAATTGAAAAGTAAGAGATCAATAAGACGAATCATCCTGATATCCTTCCCAAAGATTCTTACATTTTTTCTTCCTTTTGAATTCGTACATCTTTCTGTCAGCCTCTTTTATAGCTTTTACGATGTCTTCACCCACTTTCCACTCCGTTATACCAGCTGTTATCGATATGCTGGTCTTGAACTTTTCCCTTCTCACAGAATTTCTGATCCTTCTTATGACCTTTTTCGCCGTGTCGATACCTTCGCTTGGAAGAGCTATTAGAAACTCATCTCCACCGTATCTAACAGCGGCATCCGTGAGTCTGATATTTTCTTTTATAGCCTTTGCCAAAATTTTTAAAGCCTCATCTCCTGTTTGATGTGAGAATCTGTCGTTTATCTCCTTCAGATTATCGAGATCTATGAATATGAATGTTATTCTTCCGTTTTCCTCTCTTTCCTGTCTGTTTATCTCTTTCGGCAACCATTCTTCGAAGAAGAATGCTCTAGTGTAGAGTCTGGTCAAGTGATCGAGATAAGCACGTTCTTTAAGCTTGTTTAAAAGGCTCTTAGCATATAGGATAACCATCACTAAACCCGTTAGAACAAGAACGCTACCCAAAAAAGATATAGGATGAGATAACAATTGAAAGGCGGTACCTATTCCAATCAAGGCGAATCCTAGCTCTATGGTAGGGGAATCTGCTCGGTGGAAAAGGAGGATGAAAACGACTATTAATACTTCTTCTGAAAATACAAGAATTCTTTTAATCAATGAAAGATAGCTCTCCCCCAGAGAAACCATCAATCCTGTAGCCAGAACAAGGAATGATAAAATCAAGGAAACCATCCATCTTTTAACTTTCATTTTCATACTCCCTGAAAAACATGTGTTATCTTTATTTTCCTATCACTTGATTATCTTAAAATACAGCATGTTGAGTTGAAATAAAAAATATGTGACTTTTTTGAAATAATACGTTATCTTACTGTTCTAATATAACTTCGTGAAGAGGTTAGTAATTAAACCGTAAAATATATTTCCTTGAAAAATTAGACAGAGTGTTTTAACTCGCTTTTATCATAATATTGACAAACTTTCGATGCTTCTTTCCTCAATTCAGGTTTTCACATCGATAAAATCGGAAAGTCTGATATCCCTTGAAGAAGCACCCACTCGTATCTCGTAGGTTCCTTCCTCTAAAGTCCATTTGTTTGTTTTTTCATTGAAGTAGGCAAGATAAGCGATATCCACACTCACCGTTACTCGTTCTCGCTCTCCTGGATTCAGAAGCTTTGTTTTCACGAATCCTTTCAACTCTTGAAAGGGTCTCTCCACATCATTTTTCGGTGCTCTTACATACACCTGAGCCACCTCTTTTCCCGGAATTCCACCTGTGTTTACGATGTCGAATGAAACATGTATACTGTCTTCATTCTTCTCGAGTTTCAGGTTTTCGTAATTGAACGTTGTGTAGGACAGACCGTATCCAAATTCATAGGCTGGTTCAACATCGAAAGTATCGAAGTACCTGTATCCCACGTAAATACCCTCTTCGTAAACGACCTTTTTCGGATCATCCGGAGGATCTCCTGGGAAATTCTTCGATGAAGGTACATCCCAGTAATCCTTTGGGAAAGTTGTTGGAAGCTTTCCAGATGGATTGACTTTACCTGATAGAGCATCTGCAACAGCTCTTCCCATCTCCTGACCAGCTTGCCATGCGAGTAAAATGGCGTCTACTTTGTCTCTCCAACTCATCACTTCTATGGGACCTCCTATGTTGAGGATAACAACGACTTTTTTATTTCTCGAATGATAAGCTTTAGAAACGATCTCTATCAACTCCTGTTCATCATCACTCAAATAAAAATCACCTTTCTCTGGTTTCCTATCGGAACCCTCTCCAGATATTCTGCCTAGTACGATAATTCCCGCATCTGTTCTTTCTGCTGCTTCTTCCACCATGTTATCTTTCAAGAGGTCCATTTCGGAGAGTTTTGGCATTATCGGTTGCCCGAAAAGCCCTTTTTTGATTTTGTACTCTTCTTTATTTCTCATGGCTTTAATGTAATCTTTATAAGCGTTTAAAAGTTCCTCATCTATTTGAAATCCTCTCTCCATCAAACCATCCACAATAGATATAACGTACCTTGGGTGTGTGTCACCACTTCCTGTTCCCCCTTTGATCGTCTCTATCTGAGCTGTCCCAAAGAGTGCTATTTTGGATTCCTTGTTCAGTGGTAGGGCGCTGTTTTCATTTTTGAGGAGCACCATGCCTTCAACGGCCGCTTCATATGCGATCTTTGCATGTGCTTCAAGATCCGGCTTGTTGGAAGGCTTATACCCCTTGAAAGAGGGTGTTTTAACGATTGTTTTCAAGATGTTCTTCACGTTTCTGTCCAGAATCTCTTCATCCAATCTTCCCTCTCTAACAGCTTTTATTATCTCCTGAACCTCGTCTTCTCTCT
>CAZANP010000006.1:21290-54038 GCA_964486555.1 uncultured Thermotoga sp.
TCAGGTATATCTCTCTCAAAGCCCTTTCGGAGACGATGGTATCGATTGTGAGCCTGTTTGTTTCTTGATTGTTGGCGACGAAATGCTTCAAACACGCTCCAACCCCCTCAGATTGAACTCCCTCAACAAAGGCTTTTGCCATCTCACCTGATAGGAGAGGGTCTTCGGAATAGTACTCGAAATTTCTTCCACACAAGGGGTTCCTGTGGATATTCAGAGCGGGTGCTAGAAGAAAATCAACGCCGTATTCCCTAGCTTCCCTTCCCATAGCCGCTCCGACTTTTCTGACGATTTCTCTGTTCCACGTAGAGGAAAGCAAGCTCGCTATTGGAAAGGCGGTTGCATGGTATGTCTCTTTCGACCCCTCCCTTATCGGATCTATTCTCACGCCAGCTGGGCCATCTGCCATAACCGTTGAAGGAATACCAAGTCTTGGAACGCTATGGGTTTCTCCAGCAGCTCCCTGGACCCTCGATGGAGGGTTTCCAAGAAAACCTGGTATACCGACGCCAACCACTAATTTTGCTTTCTCCTCAAGTGTCATAGCGTTTACGATTTCTTCTATGTTATTCTCATTGAGCTTCAACGACATGAGGTTCACCTCCGCTCATGGTTTCTTTCTTTGATCTCCTTTTTCAACTTTCTTACAAAGAACACGAGAGCAACTATCGTTCCAATGAGTAGAAAAATGCTGAGATAAAACTCCATAGGCCTTACTTTTCTCATGAGATAGTAGAGAATCACGAAAACCTCGAGAATCAAAGCCCATGTTAGAAAGATGAGCATTGGCTTTAAAGTCATCATAATCTATATATCCTCCAATTTTCTGTACAATTTCGGGATACTCTCGACAAGCACTTTCGTATATTCATGAGAGGGTTTCATTATTATGTCATCTGGTTTTCCTTCTTCAACAATTTTCCCATCCTTCATTACGAGTATTCTGTCGGATATGTAATACGCAAGTCCAAGGTCATGTGTTATGAAGATGATGGATGTTTTCTGTTCTTCTCTAAGTTCTTCAAGGAGCTCTATTATTCCACCACGTGATGACGCGTCTATCATGGACGTTGGCTCATCCGCTATTATGAGGCTTGGCTTTAAAATCCAGCACCTTGCTATCATGATCCTTTGCTTCTGCCCTCCAGATATCTGATGAGGGTATTTCCCAAGAATATCTTTGGGATCCAATCCAACTTTGAATAGAGCCTCTTTTATGATTTCCTGGGCTGCTTCTTTTCCTGGTTTTTCTTTGAGAAGGTTTATGGCCTGCCATAAGGTTCTTTCAACAGGGTAAAAAGGGTTATAACTTGCAAAGGGATCTTGAAAAACAGCGTGGACTTTTCTTCTCAATTCTTTCAGGGATTCTTGATCTGTTATATCTTTCCAAATGTTCACACCATCTATGAAAACATCCCCAGAAGTTGGGGGAAGAAGTCTCAGAATGATCTTAGCTGTTGTTGTTTTCCCAGAACCAGATTCTCCAACGAGGGAAATAATCTCCCCTTCATTCACCTCAAAAGAGATGTTCCTAACGGCTTCAATATATTTTCTTGAGAAGAAACCCAGAGAGTATATTTTGGTGAGGTTCTTAACAACTAGCTTCGCCATCCTTCACCCTCCATAAAGAAAGCATGCTACCTTTCTACCCGGTTCCACTTCGATCAATTTCGGTTCTTCTTTTTCGCAAATGGGCTTTCTGTAAGGGCATCTAGGGTGAAATCTACAACCTTTTGGAGGATCTATAAGATTTGGAGGAGCACCTGGAATCGCGGTTATACCTCTTTCCTTTATTTCAGGTTCTGGTGTTAAAACGGAATTGAACAATCCTTTGGTATACGGATGAAGCGGATTTTTCAGGATATCCTCTATGGATGCTATCTCCACGATCTTCCCAGCGTACATTATGATCATCTTGGTCGCTATCTGTCTAACAGTGGCTATATCGTGTGTTATGAATATGATACTTCTGATCACTCCCTGTCTTTTGAGTTGCATGAGAACCTTCAAGAAGACCTTTTGATTTACAACATCTAGCGCTGAAGTCGGTTCATCGGCTATCAAAAGCTGTGGATTGAGGAGTGATGCGATGGCTATGACAGCTCTTTGCTTCATACCCCCACTCAATTCGAAGGGGTATCTGTTCAAACACTCTTCATCCAAACCCACTTCTTTGAACCTCGTTTTCGCTTTTTTGACTAATTCTTCTTCATCAATTTCATGAGATTTTGCGATATCCCTTATGAATCTTTCAAGCTTGATCGTTGGCATCAAAGCGTTCATGGCAGATTGTGGAATCACGGTTATCTCCTTACCCCATATTTTCCTCTTCGCCTCTTCCCTGTCCAAGGAGGATATTTCCATATCAATACCATTGACCTTCATAACGATTTTTCCACCTAGGAGGATCAGAGGTCTCATGATGTTCATTATTATCACGTTCGCTAGGGTGGACTTTCCGCATCCCGATTCTCCGACAATTCCCACAACCTCATCGTCCAATATTTCGAAGGACACACCATCCACAGCTTTTACGTAGTTTTTCTCTATCTTGTAATACGCTTTCACATTTTCAAGTTTCAAAAGGGCTTTCCCTTTCACCTTCGTTATTCCTCCCTCAACCTTGGATTGAAAACCTCATCCATAGCAGTACTTATTATCAGGAGAGATGAGGTGATCGCCACTATTGCTATACCTGGTGGTACGAACCACCACCACAGGCCTCTTCTCACTGCTTCCATCAAAACCGCCCATTGAAGCATTATTCCAAGGGAGATTCCCTGCGTTGGTCCCAATCCTATAAGGCTCAAACTGGCTTCTCCCATTATTCCACCGTTTATGAAAAGAACGAAGGACATGAAAGCATAGGTTGCGATCGTTGGTATGAGATCTTCCACGATCAGCTTTAAGTCGGAGTATCCAGCCATTATGGAGAGATAGACGTACTCCCTTGAGATCACACTCATCAATTGAGCCCTGATAGCTCTTGCAAACCATGGCCATTGGAAGAGTCCTAGGATCAAAGCTACCATTTCGATGCTTCTAACCCTCAAATAGCTGGCTATCAAGATGGCTATCAAGATAAAAGGAGTTGTTAAGATTATGTTTGTGAAAGCCATGAGCACTTCATCCACGGCTCCTCTTTTAACAGCGGCAAAGGTTCCCACTATCGTTCCTATTATCAGAGAAATGATTGCGGCGAGAAAACCAATGTACAACGATGTTCTCACACCGTGGAGCAACTGAGCCAGAATGTCTCTACCGTACGTGTCCGTTCCCAAAGGATGCTCTCTTGACGGGGGAGACTCGAACATCCCTGCCATCTCCGTTGGATTTACTCTGTAGAGCACGGGACCTAAGAGTCCTAAGATGACGAAAAAGGCGAATATCGAAAACCCTATGATGAACTTTTTGTTTTTGAACAACGGTTTAAACATCTTCAGCAGCATTTTTCGATCAATCCTCCTGACCCAATCTTATTCTGGGATCTATGAGAGCGTACATGAAATCAACAAGAAAATTGGCTATGTATATGGAAGCGATCAGTATCACGAATATTCCCTGAATGAGTGGATAATCCAAACTGGTGAGGGCTCTGAAGAGCAGGTACCCCGTTCCTGGATAGTTGAACACGATCTCAGTTATGAGAGCTCCTCCTAAAGCACTTCCCAGGCTCAAAGCCAATCCCGTGACCTGTGGGAGCAGAGAATTTCTAAAAACGTATCTGAAAACCTTTTTATCACTCATTCCAAGGTATTCAGAAAACAATGCATAATCACTGCCAAGTTCGTAGATGACCAGAAGTCTTGTTCCTATGGCCCATCCTCCCATCGCAGAGATAACAATGGATGAAAATGGGAGTATGTAATGTTTCAAAGCATCTATGAAGAAATTCAAATCCCAGGAGGGAATGGTACCTTGTGAATAAGCTCCTTGAGCTGGTAGAATTTCGAGTTTTACTCCAAAGAAGAATATCAGAATCATACCGAGCCAATAATAAGGTATTTGGGAGACGATGAGTGAAGAAGTCAATATTCCTTTATCCACCCAGGTGTTTCTCCTGTAGGCGGCTATCGCTCCCAAGGTATTTCCCAAAATCCAAGCTGTTATGGTTGCAGGAAGAAGAAGAACAAGAGTCCAGGGTATAACAGGCACTATGAGATCGATCACTTTCCGAGGGTAAAAAGTGATGGATGTTCCAAGATCTCCCCTTAATGCTTTCGATACAAAATCTATGTACTGAACGTACCAGGGTTTTCCAAGACCAAATTCTTTCATCAGGGTACGATTGACAGCACTTATAGCTTCTGGATTGGAGATACTTAGTTGGGAGAGCCTTGATAGTATCTGAGCAAGGGGATTTCCTGGAATCGCCCTTGGGAGTATGAAAACTATTGTGGTTGCGATTACGTATGTTACTATGAGAAACAATATTTTTCTTAAAAGATACCTTAAAAGCGGTCTGGACGTACGGCCCATTTTCTCACTCCTCAATCAAGACATCATTTCAAAGTACTCTGAAGATCTGCCATTATTTTGGAGGTTGGTATGAGAGATCCTCCCTCCTCAACCGTTTCCAGCCATTTTGGTACTTCTTTGACTTCTCCCACTCTATGTATACCGAAGGTGACAGGTAGGGCGTTCAGATGCCATGGTGCTGCAGGATACCACCATGGATTCTTCGCATTCGGCCAGTTGGTCCAGACTTTTTCGTTGTATTCGTACCAGTGTGCTCCATAGAAGAGAACTATTCCTGGAAGATCCCTGTAGACGATCTCCTGTATCCTGTAGTAGGCTTTCTTTCTCTGTTCTGGATCGAGAGAAGAAACAGCAGTGTTTAGAAGCTCTATCACTTCATCGTTGTGGTATCTTTCCCAATCGCCGGCTGGGAAGGCTTCACCCACAGGGCCCGTTAACCTCGAGTCCATGACGAACCTGTAGACGTTGAACGGATGATCGAATCCTGGACCAGCACTCCATGATATCACGAAATCGAAGTTTCCTTTTATCAATCTATCCCACCACACGGAGTAATCTGGGAATTCTGTTTTCACATCTATTCCTATCTCCCTCAGGTTCTTTGCTATCATCTCACACATCATCATCCAATCTGTCCATCCGTATGGAACGGATATGGTGTACGGCCCAAGCCTTGTACCATCCGGTGCAACCCTTATACCATCTTTCCCTCTCTTGAAACCGGCTTCATCCAAGATCTTGTTGGCCATTTCAAGGTCTGTAGGAACCTTCCCATCCTCTGTTCCCCATGTTTTCCTGGCCAGATCGAAGTCTATCCACTGTTTGTACGGCTCAAACAGATCGATCACCATCGAAGGATGTCCTTGCGGACTGTATCCAAAGTACGCTTTCTTGAGCATATCTTTATAGGGTATTGCGTAAGCTATTGCCTTTCTAATATTTCTGTCGTTCAGAGGATGCTTCGTGTAATTTATGTAGAGAAGCACCACACCATCTGGCATGTAGTAAGGTGACTCATCAAACCATGTTCCAATGGGTTGTTTTTTCTTGGTCCATAGTTCCCAAACACTCGGTATGAAGGTTCCTGCCCAATCAGCGTCTCCTCTTTCAAATGCCAGGTTCGCACTCGGATTGTCTTTGTAAATAACGTTGGCTATGTATTTTGGTCGTGGAAGTCCAAATATATCCTTTCCCCACCAGTTATCGATCCTCACGTAGGCGACCATGTTGGGATCAGAATGGAAGAGTTTGTAAGGACCTGAGACAACTTGTTTTTCTGGATCGTCGTTTCTCCAGTCTTTTATGTTGACCCCTTCTTCTTCGAGTTTCGAGTACACATGCTTTGGCATCGGTTCTGCTCCCAGTGAATAGCTGAGGAACATGAAGTAATTCAAATTCTCCTCATTGGCTTTGAACTCAACTGTTTTATCATCTATGGCTTTTACGTATTCTATGTAATCCCACCAGCCAGTGCTGGGACCTATTCCCAACTTTTTCGTCAATTCTAGAGTGTAAACCACGTCATGGGCCGTTATAGGAACACCATCGTTCCACTTCGCTTCATCTCTGATCTTTATCCTGATGGTTTTATCATCCACGAATTCGTAACTTTCCCCTATCAAAGGAAGCCAGGCATCTTTTCCTATGTTATACATGAAAAGTGGTATGTACAAGAACTGATCCGTTCCGTAAGTCGATTGAGGGGCGTACAGATTCCATGTTGTTGCAGGTCCCCAGAGAGCTCCGATAACGTACACTGTTTCATTCCTTGGTAACGTGACCTGAGCTATCAAAGCCGCTGAGAGTACCACTAGAACGAGAAAAATCACCCTTTTCATAGAATCCCCCCTTTGAAATTTGGTGATTGAGCCGTACGCCCAGACCGGAACATAACTCAATCACTCCTTAAACTGTCTTGGTCAACCCAGGGACTCAAGTATCTGTTCAATAGCCGCGACGTTGCATCCAGGAAGAGACGGTGGGACGTTTTTAAATATCGTATCTCTGAAGATTATTCCATCCAGAATTTCATATGGAACCAATTCTGAGAGTCTTTTATAAACGATTTTTCCGAAGGTTTCCCAAATGTTGTTCACTATCCCGCCAAAAACCACAATTTCTGGATTCAGGAAGTACACGATGTTTCTCAATATCACAGCTAAAGTTTCCAGAAATTCCTGAAAGATTTCAATGGCAATCTCATCATTTTCAAACCACAACCGAACAGCCGAATCGAATTTCTCTTTCAACGTTTTACCATCAAGTTCATATCTTTTCCTCTTTTCGAACCTTTCGATCAGCTTGGATATTGAAAGGAACTGTTCAGTCTTCCTGTAAGATCTATCCTCATCTTTTACCAATATTGAGTGTCCTATCTCCCCAGCGGCGAAATTCTTTCCTCTCACTATCTGGTTGTTGACCAATATGGAGCCACCTATACCTTCACCTAGATATAAGAAGAAAGCTGTGGAAGAGTTCTTAACGTCCTTTGAAAAGAAGGATTCTGCGAGTAATGAAAAATTGGAATCATTGTCCACAATCAGAGAGTAACCTCTATTTTCTAGGATTTCTTTGATATTCAGATCTCTCCATCCAAGATTCGGCGCATAAATCAACTTTTGCTCTCTTATATCGACTATTCCGGGTAAGGAGAAAATTACCCTTGTTCTTTCTTTATCGATAGGAAAATCTTTTTCCAATTTTTCCAAGGTTTTTTCAACATTTTTCAGAAAATTTTCGAGAGTTCCCGTAGGAAAAGTTTCGACGATTTCCCAGGAACCATCCAGATAACCGATTCCAACAATCGTTTCTAGGACCTCGACATTGTAGATAACGGAGAGGACGAAAGAGCGCGATGGGCCAAATACACTGGATTTTTTACGGCTTGTGGCAGAATAAAATCCCTTCCGCTCGATAAGACCCTCCTTCATCAACTCATCTGTGATCCTCCAAGTGGCGCTGTTCGCAAGCTTGGTGAATTGGGCTATCTCCAATCTGCTGTGAGGGCCTGTCTCAACGAGATATCGCATTATGAGTTTTTTATTCGCCTTTTTCATCAACTTGGGGTTGACTTTCGATTTGCTCTTCATAATGAATCTCACCTTGTGATTATTTCTTTCTCAGAAAGATTTTTCAATAGAAGTTAACACAAAAGCACTTCGTTCTGCAAACACGATTATATCCGATTATATCTGATAATCTGCGAATAATTACCATTATGCCCTTTTATTAAAGGAATACTTGTGGAAAAATTTTCTAACACCAGATAAAATGAATGTTAATGTGGTGGGTTCATCAGTGAGGATGAATTCTATGGAAGAGTCGTTGATGCCGACATCTTCCCTTAAAAGTATCACGATAAGGCTAGCTTTCACCACGATTAAATAATGGCATTGAGATCCTCGTTGAATTTCTCTATCTCGTTCATGACGTAAGGAGAGATATCCATCATTTCTTTGAAAAGAGCTTTGGGAAGAGTGATAGCATCAGCTCCTGAGTGAAGGGCGTCTAAGGCTTGATCCAAACTCTTCAGGCTCGCCACCAATATTTTAGTATCAGGTGAGAATCTATCTAGAATTTCTCTGAACCTGGATATCCTTTCATGAGGAGATATTCCTTTCTTCTTCATTCTGTCGTAATAAACCGCTATATAATCCACACCCCTCATGATTGCAGTTACAAGCTGTCTTTCTTCGTAAACTGCTGTTGCGCATGTTCTGAAACCTATCTTTTTGGAGATATCATGTATTCTGAAAGCTTTCTCATACCAAGAAAGTTTTATAACGATTTTTTCTTTTGGAAAATCCTTCAATTTTTCCAAAAGTATTTCATCCTCTCCTATTTGAAAAAATATCTCCTTTATATCGTATCTCAACATCTCTTCAAGGACATCCATCAGTTTGTAACCTTTTCTATCCCTCAGAACTATTGTGGGATTCGTCGTTATCCCTACTCCATATTTCTGAGCCATTTCCAATGCCTCTTCATCACAACCGTCTATGTATAAAATCATCCTTTCACCTTCTTAACCGAGGACCTTTCTATGAACCTAACCTTCAAGACCACATTGGTTCTTTTTCCTTTCTCTCTTTTGTTTTTCATCTTATCTAGAAGTATGGTGGCGGTTATCAAACCAATTTGATGAGGATCCTGAGCAACACATGTTATTGGTGGATCGAATATCTCGTTCCAGTAAGCATCATCGAATGATACTAGAGATATATCATCAGGTATCTTCACAGAAAGATCTCTTGCCGCTTTCAAAACACCTAGCGTCATGAGATTGTTACCAACGATGAGAGCTGTTGGTTTATCTTTTTCCCTTATCAAACTTTTGAAAGCTTCATATCCTCCCATTTCAGACGATTTGCCATCTTTCACCCATTCTTCCTTTATTTCTATCCTATCCTTGTACTCCAAAAAAGCCCTGAGTCTTGCCTCCCCTGTAAAAGTTCCTTTCAAAGGATGTATCATACCAATCCTTCTGTGTCCTTTACTCATGAGATAATCAACCAGTTGACGTATACCATCTTCGTTGTCGGTTAAAACGTAATCTGTATCCACACCTTCAACCAATCTGTCGAAAAATACAATGGGAATACCCATATCGTTTATGACCTGGGAATAGAGGGATCTATTGGCTTTCATATCCGCAGGAGCAGAGAGAATCCCTTCCACTTTCTGTGATATCAACATTTTGATCTGAGCAGCTTCCTTTTCAGGATCGTCATCTGTTGGGCAGAGCATGAGTCTATATCCAAGATGAAACAGAACTTTCTCCATTCCTGTGACGATCTGTGAGAAAAAATCTCCACTTAGTTCTGGAAGAAGAACGCCTATTGTCATGGTTTTGCCGCGTCTTAAACCTGTGGCAGTGGCGTCGGGATAGTATCCCAACTTTTTTGCGGTTGCTATTATTTTATTCCTCAATTCTTTACTCACACCAGGTTTGCCTGTTAGAGCTCTCGACACAGTTGAAACAGATACCCCTAATTTTTCTGCAATAACCTTCAATGTTATTTTATTCATAACTATTCCTCCTGTGAATTAGAAATCGTTTGCTATACTATTATAACAAAGAATCTCTCTTTAATTTCAAAGAATTCTTTTAGAGTTATTGCTTGAGAAAAAAAGAAGAAAACGTTTCTTTGAGTATAATCGAGTTTCATTGCTTGTAATCGATTGAGACCGAAATTGCAGGGAAATTTCGATGTGAAATATAATTCATATGATTTCGCAAACGATTTTTTGATGAACCCTAGGAGGTGAAACCAAATGGAAAAGAGGAAAGTAGGATTAATCAGCTTTTCTGATGGTAGAGAGTATGTTCACAAAGATTTAGAGCAAATTGTGAGAAAATTTGAAGACAGAATAGCGAAAAAGTTGGAGGAAACAGGGGAAATAGAAGTGATAAGAGCAAACGAGATTGTGTGGAAACCCTCGATTGCGAAAAAAGAAGGTAGAAGACTTGCAGAGCTTGGAGCGGAGGTTACGATCTTCAACTACGCCGTCTGGGCTTTTCCGCACTTTACAGTCATCGCCAGTAAATTTGCCCCAGGACCGTTTCTTCTGTTTTCGAACATAAATCCTCAGTATCCAGGAATGGTTGCCATGTTATCAGCTGCTGGTAGTCTTGAACAGGATGGAACGAAGCATTACAGGATGTGGGGAGATATCGAGGATCCTGAAACTTTCAGAAAGGTGATGGCTTTTATAAAAGCAGGAACTACTTTGAAAAAACTCAGAGGTTTGAGATACGGTATGTTCGGTGGAAGGCCAATGGGGATGTACACTGCTGTACCAAATGTTGACTTGTGGAACAAGATATTCGGTGTTGATGTTGAGCATATCGATCAATATGAAATAGTCAGAAGGAGTTACGAGGTTCCCGATGATAAGGCAAGAAAAGCAAGACTCTGGTTGGAGGAAAAATCAAAGAAAGTACGATACGATGGGAAATGGTTAACACCAGAAAAATTAGAACTTCAGATAAAGAGCTACTACGCTGTGAGGGAGATGATCGATGAATTTGAATTGGACTTTGTTGGAATCAAAGCTCAAATGGAACTGACAGAAAACTTCGCTACCATGGATGTCACAGAAGCTTTCCTTAACGATCCATACGATTGGGAAGGACCTCATGAACCGATAGTTTGTGCAACTGAGGCTGACTCCGATGCTGCTCTAACCATGCAGATATTGAAACTTATTGCAAGATCTCCTGTGTTGTTCGCTGATGTCAGGCATTACGTGGAGGAAGAAGATTTCATTGATCTCTGTAACTCCGGTTCTCATCCAACTTTCTTTGCGGGGAGATCATACGATCCGGAAGAGAATTTGAAGAAAGTGGAGTTCTATCCAGAGAGTTTCTACTTCCCTGCAGGTGGAGCTTCTGTAAGACACATCGCAGCTCCAGGAAAAGTCACGATGGCCAGGTTAACCAGAAAAGATGGTGTTTACAGGATGGCGATAGTTCCTGGAGAATTCCTTGACTTCGGAGAGGAGAAAAATGAAGAGATAGCGAAAAGCATCCAGGAAAACTGGCCACACGCATTTGCTAAGATAGAAACCTCTATCGACAAATTCCTGGCAAATTACTCCTCCAATCATATTCATGCTGTTTATGGAGATTACGTTGAAGAACTCATAATATTCTCAGAACTTGCAGGAATAGATTGGATGCTTTTTAAAGATTGATTCATGGAAGATCAAAAATAATAGATTATCGTTGAATTCTTTTGAATATACCTTATTACAGAGCGAGTTCTCGCTCTTTCTTTTTTGACCCCAATGAATCTTTAATGATATATTAATTCATGTAACGAAAAAAATATTTCCACTCTAAAGGGAGGGATCTTTATGAGGAAATTTATCATTATTTCTCTGCTGATTCTCAGCGTTCTGCTGATTTCCAAAACCTTGACCGTCATAGGCCCTTGGGCTGGCGCTGAGGAAGAAAAATTCTTACCAGTCTTAAAAGCTTTTGAAGAGAAAACAGGAATAAAAGTTGAGTACAGAATCTATCGTGCGGAAGATCTTGCAAACTTGTTACCAGCTCAATTCAACGCTGGTAAAACACCTGGAGATGTCATATTTATGTGGGGTTGGTTCATTCTGGATCAAGCAAAAAAGGGTCATGTCATGGAAGTCAGTGACATAATAAGTGAAAAGGATTATCTGCCAGGGGTTTTAAACGCTGTTAAGTTGAATGGTAAGCTGTATGGAGCGGCATACACAGGAAAAGTCAAGCCAGGATTCTGGTACAGGAAGTCTTTCTTCAAAAAGTATAACCTCAAGGTTCCAAGCACCTGGGATGAATTCGTCGATCTTCTCGAGAAGATAAAGAAGATCCCTGGTATAAAAGCTCCAATAGCGAGTGGAGATGGTGTTGGATGGCCGTTGTCGGATGTCACAGAGCATTTCATAATAACGTTTGCAGGTCCCAACGTCCATAAAGATCTGATAGAGGGGAACATAAAATGGGAGAGCCACACTGTAAGATACGCTTTTGAAAAGCTCGTTTCGTTGCTGAAAAAAGGATACTTTGGTGAACCAACTGAATGGACCATGGTGCTTAAACAATGGTGGAACGGTGATTACGGATTGTATTTCATGGGAAGTTGGATAACTGGAATGGTCGACGATCCGGATGATCTTGGGATATTTGCATTACCAGGTGCCAAGGGAGTTGTCTTTGGAGCAGATTATGCTTTCGTTCCAAAATACACGAAATACCCTGAAGAGGCGAAAAAGTTGTTGGCGTTCCTTTGTGGTGCAGAAGGTCAGAAGCATCAAGTACAGCAGGGTGGACATATAGCTACAAATAAATTGGTCCCGTTGGATGCTTATCCACCTGTTGATAGAGAGGTAGCAAAGATAATTGTCAAGATGGAAGCTCTCACGGATCTTGATGATTCAATAGGAGGAGCTTTCCAAACGGCGTTCTGGGATCAACTGAAACTTCTGTGGGTGAGACCCGATAGATTGGATGATGTTTTGAGAGTACTCGATGAGAAGATGAAGTAAGAGGTGGAAAAGGTGAAAAAATCGAAGTTATCCCATTTTTTGATATTCATGGCACCAGCTCTTGTTCTGATAGTTACCTTCGTTATATATCCTTCTCTCAGAACGATATTTACGAGTTTCTTGGATGAGAATGGAAAACTTTCCTTGAAAAACTATGTGGAAGTTCTGAAAAGTAGAGATACTTTCGATCCAGAAGGGTTCTCAAGGGGATTCCCCCTTGGGACCCTTCTTCATAATCTCATATGGATAGCCATACACCTACCTTTGACGATATCCCTGGGTTTGATACTGGCTGTGATTCTGAGGAAAGTGAGGGGAGGAAATATCCTAAAATCCATAATTTTCCTTGGAATGGTCATGCCCATGATCGTCGGAGGAGTTATGGTGAGGTTCATGTTCGATGGAAGTGTCGGTGTGGTGAATGGATTCCTTAGAATCTTTGGCATCGAAGGAAAAACATGGACGGCTTACCCGGATACGGCCCTTTTCTCTCTGATATTCGGTTCGGTATGGCTCTGGACAGGTTTCAGCATGGTTCTTTATTCAGCGGGTCTTGAAACTATCCCTAAGGATTTTTACGAAGCCGCCGCCATCGATGGCGCAACACCTTTAAAGATCTTTTTCAAAATAACGATACCTCTTTTGAAACCAGTAACGGTTGTTGTAACGATTATGACCTTGCTTTGGGAATTGAAGATCTTCGATATCGTGTACGTTGCAACCATGGGAGGCCCAGGCGGAGCCTCGAACGTTCTAGCGCTCCAAATGTATACGTATGCTTTCAGAGAGTTGAATTACGGGAAGGCATCGGTCGTTGCGGTTATACTGACTGCCTCCACCCTTCTTGCCAGTATTCCACTGACTAAAAGTGCAGGTGAACTGAGATGAAGGGGAAGAGATACCTGATCATGAATCTGATAGCGTGGTTGATAGGACTTGTGTGGCTCGTACCTTTCATAGGTGTTCTCATGACAGCTATAAGACCTCTAGATGAACTTCTTCACGGTTGGTGGAACTTTGAAAACGTCCACTTTACATTTAGAAATTTCTCAGCTTCCTGGAATCACTCAACCGCTCCTTTGGGTAAGGGTGTCATCAACTCCTTGAAAGTGGCTATACCGTCCACCGTGTTTCCAATCATCATTGCAACGATGGCAGGATATTACTTTTCAAGATATAGATTCCCTTTCAAGAAAATTCTTTTCACAACTATAATACTCACCCTTGCTCTCCCTCAACAGATGATAGCTGTCCCTGTTTTTCAGATGTTGAGCTCCATGGGCTTGATAGATAGTTATATCGGTCTGATACTTCTTCATACCGCATGGGGTATACCATGGATAACTTTCTTCATGAGGAATTTCTTCGTCACCATTCCCGTTTCTATAGAAGAAGCAGCCAGAATAGATGGAGCATCGGATTTCAAGATATTTCTTAAGATAATCCTTCCTTTGTCCCTACCTGCCTTAGGCTCTGCTGCGGCGCTTCAATTCAATTGGGTCTGGAGTGACTTCTTCTTGGCTCTCATAACCATATATTCCCCGGACAAACTTCTTGCAACTCAGAGGATTCCCCTGATGAGGGGGGTGTATCATGTTGACTGGGGATTGTTGTCTGCTGCTGCTATAACCGTTATGATAGTTCCCATACTGGTTTACACATTTCTACAAAAGTATTATGTCAGAGGAATGATAGGCTGGGCTATGAAGTAGAAGCAAAAGGAGGGGAAAAAGTTGAAAGTGGAACTACCGGAAAGGGATATTGAGGAATATAGAGGAATCGTTGGAGAATATGTGGATGTGTTGAAGGAGGAAGCAAAGGATCTTAAAGGTTTGAAAGTGATCCATGTCAATTCAACCTCCTATGGAGGTGGTGTGGCAGAACTTTTAAAAGGCCTGATCCCTTTGATGAGATCGCTGGGTCTGAAAGCTGAATGGGAGGTCATAGAAGCACCAGGAGAATTTTTCAACGTGACTAAAAAGATTCACAACGGCCTTCAAGGTGGGGATGTAGAGATCACTGAAGAAGAGTGGAGTTTGTACGAAAAAGTAAATGAAAGGAACTCAGTGATTTTGAATCTTTCGGCTGACGTCGTCGTAATTCACGATCCCCAGCCTGCCATGATACCGTGTTTTTTAGATGATGGTAGAAAATGGATTTGGAGATGCCATATAGATCTTTCCAATCCTAACGAAGCTTTGTGGGAAAGATTCAAAGATTATCTTGAAAAATACAGTAGAATGCTTTTTCATTTGAAAGATTACATAAAAGAGGAATTTGCTCATATATCTAGAGTCTTCCCTCCCAGTATAGATCCGATAAGTGATAAGAACAGGGAAATAGAAGAGGAGATAATTTCCCAGGTTCTGAAAAGATATGGTATCGAGAAGAAAAAAACCATAACGGTTGTTGCAAGGTTCGATCCTTGGAAAGATTTAATGGGAGCGATAGATGTCTACAGGTTAGTCAAAGAAAAGATGGATGTTCAGCTTTTGATTGTTTCCGCCATGGCAAGTGATGATCCGGAGGGATGGATATTCTTTGAGAAAGTGGCAAGGCATGCTGGTGAAGATGAAGATATCCACTTTTTAACGAACATCAAAGGAGTTGGAGATATCGAAGTCAATGTGTTCCAAAAGGTCGCAGATGTGGGACTCCACACGGCAACTAGAGAAGGATTTGGCCTCGTCATATCGGAAATTATGTGGAAGGAGAAACCCGTTGTTGGAAGACCAGCAGGTGGTGTAAAAATACAGGTGGATGACGGTATCAACGGTTATCTTGAATGGGATATCGATGATCTTGCCGAAAGAGTTTTGGAGCTCCTCGAGGATAAGGAAAAAAGGTATCACATGGGAAAGAAAGCTAAAGAAAAAGTAAAAGAAAACTTCCTGATAACGTCTCACCTGATGAGGTATCTCAAGGTTTTCAAGGAAGTGTTGTAGGGGGGAGAGCGACGAAGAGTGAGAGCAAGAAAAGACTGCTTTTGAAACTTTTTGGTGGAAAGAAATTGTCACGAAGGGATATAAAGGAATCGTTGAACATTGTAGATTCCACTGTTAGTTACCTGATTTCGGAAATGATCAGAGAGGGACTTGTGGAAATCTCTTTTGTGAGAAGAAAGCACAGAGGAAGACCTCACGAAATAATTCAATTGAAAAAAGATGCATGGTACAGTATGGGTTTAAAGATAGGAAGAGAGATGGTTAGAGGAGTCCTCTTTAACGCACGTATGGAGATCATCGGGGAGACAGAGGTCCATATAACCAAAGAGATGAGAAATAATGAAGGATATATATCTGCGATTTTCAAAGTCCTAGAGAATCTTTTTAGAAAGGATGTCAAAGCCATTGGTATCTCTTCCTCTGGTGAAGTTGATTCCGAGAAAATCATAGGATCATCCATTTTAAATGTTTGGAACCTCGATTTAAGGAGAAGGATTGAGAGAGAAATAGGGCCAATCGTTATAGCGCTGATGAACGATGTGGATTCTCTAGCCTATTTTGAAAAATATTTTTATGGCGGGAAAAGGTTTCTGGTTATAAGTTATGGGGTTGGAATAGGGGCGAGTTTTTTCGATGAGAACTCCGTTTTCGTATTGGAAAATGGAAGAAGCATACTGGAACTCGGTCACATAATAGTCGGTGACGGAGAAGAGTGTTATTGTGGCCAGAGAGGGTGTCTTGAGATATATGCATCTGAATACGCGGTTTTGAAGGAATTTTTGAAAAAGGATTTCTCTATAAAAGAATTCATCGAGTTTGAAGAAGAAAAGTTCAGAGAAGATTTAGATTATTTGAGAGAGCTTGCAAAGGATCCAGAGGTTGTAAAGGAATATTACATCCCTCCCTTAAAGTACCTTTCGATGGCCGTTGGAAATCTCATCATGCTTTTCTTTCCTGAGAAGGTTGTTTTCTATGGGGAAGGTATAAGAAGCTGGATGGTAGAAGAGATAAAAAAATTCGTCAAGGAAAGGTATAGAAACAACGTTGTTGGGAGAATAAGCTTTTTGTGTAGAGAAGAGGAAAAAAATGCCTGGGAAACTGGTGTTGCTTTGAACGCTGTGGAGAAATACATTTCATCCTTGTAATGACTTCATTTCACTTAAGCACTTGCCTCTTGGTATAATTTCCTTCTAGAAAACTCCAATAAGGAGGTGGTAACGCCATGAGGAAACTTGCGATCGTGCTCATGCTATCTCTTATGGTAGTTCTTTCATTCTCCGTTAAATATGGAGGAACTCTGGTCTACGTTATGGGGGTAGATGCCGTTACACTGCTTCCAAGTAATATGACGGACAATCCATCTGAGATGGTGTGTAGGCACATTTTCGAGGGTCTTGTTGAATTCGACGAAAAGCTCAATATCAACCCAGCTTTGGCCGAAAGATGGGAGATATCAAAGGATGGGACAGTTTACACTTTCTATCTGAGGAAGGGTGTCAAGTTCCAGGATGGAACACCTTTTAATGCTTATGCGGTGAAGAAGTATTTCGAATACGTCCTGACACACGATCTGAAAAGAACGAAGCTCTATGAACCCTACATCAAGGAAATAAAGGTGGTTGATGACTACACGGTTCAATTCGTTCTAAATCATCCCTTCGGACCGTTTCTGAACTATCTCGCTCATGGGGCGGGATTAATTGTATCACCCAAGGCGATAGATGAGTACGGAGACGATCCAGGTGCCCTTGGAAAGCACCCCGTTGGAACAGGGCCATTCAAATTGGCTGAGTGGAAAAAGGGAGAGAAGATAGTTCTTGTTAAGAACGAAAATTATTGGCAAGAGGGTAAACCGTATCTGGATAAAATCGTATTCAAGGTGATCCCAGAAGCTGTAACAAGAGCCCTGCAGCTTCAAGCCGGAGACGCGCATCTTGCCCTGAAGATCCCGCCGGTCTTCGTTGAAAAGTTGAAGAAAGATCCAAAGATCGATGTCGTTGTGGGGCCAAGTCTCAGGGTTCTCTATATAGGAATGAACACGCAGAAGAAACCCTTTGACGATGTCAGGGTGAGGAGAGCTCTCAATTATGCGATAGATAAAGAGACCCTTTGTAAAACCATCATGGGTGGTCTTGCAAAACCAGCGGATTCTCCTCTAGCCCCTGCCATTTGGGGATACTACTCAACAGGGAAATACCCATACGATCCTGAAAAGGCAAAGAAACTCCTTGCTGAAGCAGGATATCCGAACGGGTTCGAGGCAGAACTGGCAACGCCTAAAGGAAGGTATCTACAAGATTACGAAACAGCAGTGGCTATCCAAGCTCAACTTGCAAAAGTTGGAGTGAAAGTGAAAGTCGTTCCGATGGAATGGGCAACGTACCTTGCGTACGTGAATGTTAAAAATCCTGACAAGAGATATCAGATGTTCCTCCTGGGATGGGCTCCTTCAACAGGAGAAGCTGACTGGGTACTAAGACCTTTATTCACCACGGGATCCATATCGAACAGGGCTCTCTACTCGAATCCAGAAGTTGATGAATTGGTGGTCAAAGCGAGCAGGGAAGTCGATCCTGAGAAGAGAAAAGAGCTCTACAAAATACTCCAAGAAAAGATTGTAGACGATGCTCCTTGGATATTCCTGTATGTCTTGGACCAAGTCTATGCAAAATCCAAAAAGGTTAAAGGGGATGTAGCACTCCCAATAGAGATCGTGCTCGTAAAAGATGCCTGGATAGAGGAATGAAACTCGGGGGGCTTCCCCCCCTTGTTGAGGTGTCTCTATGGGGCGTTTTGTCTTAAGAAGAGTACTACTTCTAATACCCATACTTATAGGTGTATCAGTTCTGATATTTTTGATAATGCATCTTCTGCCAGGAGATCCTGCAAGACTCATAGCAGGAGAGGATGCCAGTGAAGAAGAGATAGAGATGATAAGAGTTAAGTATGGCCTTGATAAACCGCTGGTGATTCAGTACTTAATATTCATGGAAAATCTTTTCAAAGGGGAAGTGAAGTCTTTAAGGTCAGATGCCCCCGTTTTTGAAGAACTTTTCCCTAGATATCTGAACACCATTCAATTGGCATTCAGCAGTGTATTCATAGCTAGTATTCTGGGAATTCTTTTTGGTGTCATAGCCGCTATTCACAGAAATTCCATAGTAGACAACTTGGTCATGGCAGTTTCCCTTTTCGGGGTCTCGATGCCGATATTCTGGTTGGGAATACTGCTCATACTTTTCTTTTCGGTGTATCTTGGGTGGTTCCCCTCAGGAGGAAAAGAAGGCTTCAGCTCGCTCGTTCTCCCATCTTTAACCATAGGACTTGCGATAGCGGCTTTCATAGCCAGAATGACAAGGGCTCTGATGCTGGACGTTCTGAGTCAGGATTATATAAGAACGGCTGTTGCTTATGGATTTCCAAGGAAGACGGTGATTTACAGGTATGCCCTGAAAAACGTCATGATACCCATAGTGACCATAATAGGTCTACAATTCGGTTATTTGATGGGAGGAGCTGTTCTGACTGAAAGTGTCTTTGGTTGGCCTGGCATAGGAAGGTACGTAGTCGAAGCGATATTTGCAAGGGATTACACCGTGGTCCAAGTTGGAATCATGGTCATATCTGCAACTTTCGTTGTCATCAACCTCCTCGTCGATTTAGTCTACGCTTTCCTGGATCCCAGAATAAGACGAGGGTGAGAGGATGAAAAAGAGTAGGAAAACATTCTGGGTAGTGTGGAGAAGGTTCAAAAGGAATAAATTCGCAGTTATAGGATTTTGGATCATAGTGATCTTCACTTTTTTGGCCGTAGCAGCCCCTTGGATATCGCCTTACGATCCCAATGAACAGGATCTTCTGGCGAGTCTTCAAGGACCCTCCTTGAAACATCCCTTTGGAGTGGATTTCTTTGGAAGGGATATATTGAGCAGGGTTATCTGGGGTGCGAGAGTTTCTTTAACGATATCTGTGGAAGCCGTTGCGATAGCAGTGATTCTTGGTGTAACCTTGGGAGCGATCTCTGGCTTTTATGGGGGAGTAGTCGATGAAGTGATAATGAGGATAATGGACGTTTTCCTTGCGATACCAGATATCCTGCTTGCCATAGCCATAGTTGCTGCTCTGGGTCCTGGTACTTTTAACCTTGTTCTTGCAATATCCATATATTCCATGCCTCAATTTGCGAGAGTCGCTAGAAGTGCTGTCCTTGTTGAAAGAAAGAAGGAATACGTTGAATCTGCAAGGGCAGTTGGGGAGAGCAGCCTTTCCATGCTCTTTCGATACGTACTTCCAAACAGTATTTCACCGATACTCGTTCAAGCAACTCTCAGGATGGCCAGAGCCATCTTGAGCGTGGCTGGATTGGGTTTCCTGGGACTTGGAATACAACCGCCAACTCCCGAATGGGGAACGGACTTGAGTCAAGCTAGAACCTACCTTCAAATAGCACCTCATACTGGTATATTCCCAGGACTTGCTGTTTTTCTCATAGTGATGGGGTTCAACTTCCTGGGAGATGGTTTGAACGATGCTTTGAATCCTCGTTTGAAAGATAGGTGATGGGAGTGGAAACGATACTTGACGTCAAAAATCTGGTTGTCGAGTTCGATACCGAGGAAGGTATCGTCAAAGCTCTGAATGGGGTTTCTTTTAGTTTGAAAAAAGGCGAAATACTTGGAATAGTTGGGGAAACCGGTTGCGGGAAATCCGTCACCGTATACACGGTTTTAAAGCTTCTTCCCATGCCTCCTGCAAGGATAGTGTCGGGGGAAGTTATTTACAAGGGTAGAGATCTTTTGAAATTGAGCGAAGAAGAACTGAGAAAAATACGGGGAAAAGAGATAGCCATGATATTCCAAGAACCCATGACTTCTTTGAATCCCGTCTTCACTGTGGGGAAGCAACTCATGGACGTCATACTCCTTCACAGAAAAGTCAGCAAAGAGGAAGCAAGAGAAATCGCTTTGAAAGCCTTAGAAGATGTCAGAATGCAAGATCCAGAGCTCATAATGAAAAAATATCCTCATGAACTCTCAGGTGGTATGAGACAGAGGGTTATGATAGCCATGGCTCTTTCCTGTAATCCGGAGATACTCATAGCGGATGAGCCAACAACAGCACTGGATGTCACTATACAAGCTCAGATCCTTGGGATAATAAAAGAGATGCAGAGTAAACATGGTATGTCGGTTATATTCATAACACATGATCTCGGTGTCGTGGCTCAGCTCTGTAATAGGGTGGTCGTAATGTATGCGGGAACTGTGGTGGAGATGGCATCAATCGATACCATATTCAAAAACCCGGTTCATCCATACACCAGAGGATTGTTGGAGTCGATACCTAAGATGGATAAAAAGCAGGAAAAGCTCAGATCTATACCAGGTATGGTCCCAAATCTCGTATCTCCACCTCCTGGTTGTAGATATCATCCAAGGTGTGAAAGATTTCTGAAGGGCCTCTGTGATAAAGAGGCTCCGAAACTTCTCGAGGTGGAGAAAGATCACTTTGTAGCTTGTCACAATCCCTACAAGAGGTGAAATCAGGTGGCTTTGATCTGTGTTGAGAATCTAACAAAGGAGTTCAACGTCAATCTGGGAATGGGGAAAAAAGCTAAGATAAGGGCGGTGGATAATGTCAGTCTGGAAATAATGAAAGGAGAGACCCTAGGACTCATAGGCGAATCTGGCTGTGGGAAAACCACTTTTGGTAGAATGCTGGTGAAACTCATAGCTCCAACATCCGGAAGGATCATTTACGATGGTGTTGACATAACCAATATGAGGGAAAAGGAATTCAGACCTTACAGGAAAAGAATACAGATAGTCTTCCAAGATCCTTTCTCATCTCTCAATCCAAGGATGACAGTTTTCGATATTTTAAGAAGGCCTCTGGAGATTCATAAAGTTATCGGTAAGAACAACATAAGAGAGTATATAGCGAAAATTCTTGAAGAAGTTGGCTTGAGAGAGGAACACATGTTGAGGTTTCCCCATGAGTTCAGTGGGGGGCAGAGGCAGAGAATATCGATAGCAAGAGCTCTCGTTCTGCAACCCGAATTCATAGTTCTCGATGAACCCACATCCGCTTTAGATGTATCTGTGCAGTCTCAGATATTGAACCTTTTGAAAGATCTTAAAAAATCCAGGAATTTAACTTATCTGTTCATATCCCATGATCTTTCAGTCATAAAGTACATGAGTGACAGGATCGCCGTTATGTACATGGGAGAGATCGTTGAACTTGCAGGAGTAGATGAGCTTTTCGAAAATCCCCTCCACCCATACACTAAAATGCTTATGGATTCGATACCTATTCCGGATCCATCAATTAGAAAATCCTTTTCCATGATAAAAGGAGAGCTTCCAAGCCTTTTGAATCCACCCAAAGGGTGCAGATTTTCGACAAGATGCGATTTCAAAGTGAAAGAGTGTGAAACGAAACATCCCAATTTGATTGAGGTGAAGAAGGGGCATTTCGTAAGGTGCTTGAGGATAAGCGAATAAGGGGGAGATCCCCCTCATCACACTCCAAGTTCTTCAAAAATCTTTTTCACGATCTCAATACCCACCCTTTCTTGTCCTTCCACGGTTGAGGCTCCCACATGAGGAGTTGCAACGACGTTTGGAAGAGAAAGCAGTTTCTTCCTTAAATCATCGAAAGGAGGTTCCACTTCAAAAACATCAAAACCGGCTGCTTTGATCTTTCCATTGACTAACCCATTGTAAAGTGCTTCTTCATCGACTATCCCTCCTCTAGATACATTGATCACCACAACACCATCTTTCATTTTCGAAATGGACTCTTCGTTTATTATGTGTTTTGTCCTCTCTGTTAACGGAACATGTAGAGTTACTATATCCGATTCTCTTAGAAGGGTATCCAGATCCACTATCTCCACTTGTAGATCCGTCCTATTTACATAAGGATCGTAAGCTAAAACTTTCATGCCAAAGCAAAGAGCCCTTTTTGCAACTTCTTTCCCTATATTTCCAAATCCAATTATTCCTAAGGTCTTTCCAAAAATCTCGTTTCCTTTCAGTTCTTTCTTAGTCCATTTGCCTTCCTTGAGATCCATTGTTCCCCTTGCTATATGTCTAACACAACTTAATATAAGACCAAACGTTAACTCCGCAACAGATATGGCACTGGCACCTGGCGTGTTCAGCACCTTTATCCCTTTTTCCTGAGCTTTTTTCACATCTATGTTATCAAGACCAACACCTGCTCTTGCTATTATCTTCAATTTCCTACCAGCTTCTATAACATCCGCCGTTACTTTGGTTGCGCTTCTCACAACGAGAACATCGACCTCCGGTATGACCTCTATCAACTTCTCCTTTGGAAGATGTTCGGAAGAGACATTCAGTATACTTTTTTTCGATTTCAGGAGTTCCATCGCTCTTTCAGATAGGGGATCGTTGACATGAATCCTTATCATCCCCCCACCTCCTCATACAGAACCTTCATGGCTGTTTTCACAGCCGTTCCCATTTCGAACTCGTATCCAAGTTCCTTCAAAGTGAACTCCAAAGCAGAAATTGCTGTTATCGTATCAAAGGGAGACATGTATCCTAAATGAGCTATCCTGAAGATCTTACCTTTTAAATGAGCCTGACCTCCTGCTATCGTTACACCGTACTTGTCTCTCATGATTTTCGTGATCTTGTTTCCATCTATCCCCTCAGGTACTTTAACTGCGGTCACAACGTTACCCGGTCTTTTTGAGAACAGTTCGAGCCCTATGGACTTAACGGCTTCTCTCGTGGCTCTTCCAAGAATTCTGTGTCTCTCCCATACGTTTTCTATTCCCTCTTCCTCGATCATCTTTATCGCTTCATTCAGCATGTATATCATATTCACTCCGGGTGTGTAGGGATTGTCGGGATACTTTTTCCTATACGCTCTGAGATCGAAGTAGTATCTTGGAGAATCGGATTTTTCCACCAGTTTCCATGCTTTCTCGCTCAACGTTATGAGAGCAAGCCCTGGGGGGAGCATTATACCTTTCTGAGATCCCGTAACGACGACATCAACACCCCACTCATCCATTTTTAATGGTTCCGCTAAAAGAGAACTCACGGCATCTGTTACTAAAACAGCGTCTGTTTTCTTCGTGACCTCAGCTATGGCTTTCAAATCTATAACCGTTCCTGTGGAGGTTTCACTGTGTGTCGTGAAAACAGCTTTGACATCAGGATTTTCCTTCAAAGCTTTTTCTATCTGTTCAGGCTTTACGTAATCTCCCCATTCCAGAGCTATTTCAACTATATCGATCTTGTAACTTTCACATATCTCCTTCCACCTTTCACCAAATTTTCCGGAAACCACCACTATGGCTTTGTCTCCAGGGCTCAAAAGGTTAGATACAGCTGCTTCCATAGCCCCGGTCCCCGAGGATACAAAAGCATAGACCGTGTTTTTCGTCTGAAAGAGATATTTTGCTTTCTCAAGAGTTTCTTCAAGGATCGATACGAATTGTGGTGTTCTATGGTGTATGGTTTCTTTCGCTCCTTTCAAAAGCACATCGTGGGGAACTGGTGTTGGTCCCGGAGCTGCTATATAATGTTTCTTCAAAAATTTTGGCATAGGTGGGACACCTCCTACAAACTTTTGGATTCGTGATGATTATAACAAATCCGTGATGTTTTGTTTCCGAAGATAACGAGATTGTGGTAAAGTTAATTCGAGGTGAAAATGATGATATAATCCTGAGGAAGGGTGAGCTACCATGAAAGAAATAGAAGAGCTGGAAAAGCTTGTGGACAAGCTCATAGAAGGATACAAAAAGATGAAAAGTGAAAACGAAAGATTGTGGGAAGAGTTGAATAGTGCTGTTGAAAAGGTGGAGCGCCTTGAGAAGGAGAAGAAAGAGTTAGAATTGATATTGGAGAGTCATAGAAAGTCTTTGAACACCCTGGTCACGAAGCTTCAAAAGTTCCTCTCAATGACGACAGGTCAGGAGTTGGTGTGGGATGAGGAAGAAGGTGAGCATCAAACTGGGTAACAGAGAGTACGTTCTAACAACCGATGAAGATGAAGAGACGTACCTTAAAGTGGTAGACAGGATTAAAAACGAATTCAGAAAATACGAGAAGTATGTAGATGAAGTGGGGATAGAGCAGATATTGTTCGTTATGCTGGCAAACCTGGCTCTGGAGAATGTCAGGCTTTCTGAGAGAATAAAGAAATTGTCTTCCAAAATCGTGAGAAGTCTTGAGGTGGAAAAAAAGGATGAGAGTGGGACTCTTTGATTCGGGTGTAGGGGGTCTTACCGTTTTAAGGGAGCTCTTAAGGAGAGCTCCATATAATTGTTATATATATCTTGCTGA
Organism: uncultured Thermotoga sp.; assembly: GCA_964486555.1. Taxonomy (GTDB): domain Bacteria; phylum Thermotogota; class Thermotogae; order Thermotogales; family Thermotogaceae; genus 4484-232. The sequence continues at coordinate 46,072 of CAZANP010000006.1, forward strand.
CACCGATAGAGCACCGTATGGAACGAAACCATTGGAGACTTTGAAAAGATACACGCTGGAGATAGTATCTTTTCTTCTGAATAAGAACGTGGATATCATAGTTTCTGCTTGTAACACCATCGACAGTGTTATCAACTCGTTTGTCGATAGGCTTCCAGTACCTTATTACAGCATTATTGATGCGGCTGTGGATGGCGTGAAGGGTGAAAAGATAGCTATTCTTGCTACAGAAGCTACGGTTAAAAGTGGCGTGTACAAAGAAAAATTGAGAGATGCATCTATGGTCCTGCAAAAGCCGGCCCAACTCTTGGTGGCGATGATCGAAGAAGGGGAATTTCGTAACGGAATTGCTGAGAACCTGGTTAAACATTACCTGAAAGATGTAAAAAAATTCAAACCCGACGTTCTGATACTGGGATGTACCCACTTTCCGTATTTTAAAGATATAGTAGAGAGGTATTTAAAAAGGGTGAAAGTAGTAGATCCTGCGGAAAAATTGGCCAGTATTGTGGAGAAGGATCTGAAGTATTCTGAAGGGAAGTGTTGTGTGGAATTTTACGTCACAGGTGATGTTCATAAATTTGAAGAAAAATTAGTGAAGATGATAGATATGAATGTTTCATATACCATAAAAGGGGTATCTTTCGAGGAATTCGAAGGGATGGTGAAGGAATTTGAAGGAAATTTTGGTGGTATCGGGACTTTCAGGGGCAGGTAAGACCACCGCCATCGGCCTTTTGGAAGACCTGGGTTATTTCTGCATGGACAACATCCCCACCGCTCTCATTGAAGAAATGACGAGACTTCTTATGAGTTCAACGATAGAGAAATTCGCGATAGTTGTCGATATAAGGAGTGAGATATTTGGAGATCCCGTGGAGAAGATAAAGAGATTGAAAGATAAATTGAAAGCACGGGTTATATTTCTTGAAGCTTCGAAAGAAGAGATCTTAAGAAGATATGCGCTGACCAGGAGAAAGCATCCTTTACAAAATGGAATGAGTCTTGAGAAGGCTATAGAGGTTGAAAGGGAAAAATTGATGAGTTTGAAAGAAATAGCAGATCATGTAATAGATACCTCCAGATTGAATGCTCATCAATTAAGGGAAAAACTCCTTTCAATTTTAAAAGCAGAATGGGAAGAAGGGATAATAAGAATCATGAGTTTTGGTTACAAGTTCGGCATCCCAATGGATGCCGATTTTGTTTTTGATGCGAGGTTCTTCCCGAACCCGCACTACCATCCGAATCTTTCACACAAAACAGGGCTCGATGAAGAAGTGAAGGAGTTTTTTAAAGAATACCCCCAGGTTGAAGAATACGTGAAATCCATAGTTAAAATAGTTCTAACGGCTTTTCATGAGTATTCGAAGGAGGGAAGGAAAAGCCTAACAGTGGCAATCGGCTGTACCGGTGGTCAACATAGATCCGTGTACATAGCTCGAAGAATAGCTGAGGAAATCAGCAAGACCGGTATATCGATTCTGGAAGAACACAGGGATCTTGGGAAGGGGATAGAATGAAGATAACTGCTATAGGTGGAGGAACAGGTCTTTCAATGCTCCTAAGAGGTTTGAAGGAATTTCCTGTGGAGATAACAGCAGTGGTTTCCGTGACTGACGAAGGAGGAAGCTCTGGGACCATAAGGAAAGAGCTAAGGATTCCACCACCTGGAGATGTGAGAAACAATATCGTGGCTTTGGCGAAAGATGAACATCTACTTGGTAAGCTCATGAACTATCGTTTTGAAAACGGTAGTTTCAAGGGACATACGGTGGGAAATCTCATGATAGCGGCTCTTACAAAGATGACAGGTAGTTTTTCAGGTGCCATAAAAATCCTCTCGGAGATTTTGGCCATAAAGGGAAAGGTTCTTCCTGTGAGCGAAGATCTGGTACGTCTCGTGGCGTTCTTTGAGGATGGTAGCAAAGTAGTAGGAGAAACGAGAATCGTTGAGAAAAAAGGGAAGATAGTGAAAGTAGAGTTGGATAGGGAAACGGAGGCTCTCCCTGAAGTTTTGGAAACTCTGAGAAAAAGCGACATGATCATATTGGGACCGGGAAGTCTATACACGAGTGTCGTAACCAATCTTTTGGTAAAGGGAGTGAAAGAAGCTATACAGGATAGCGATGCAATACTAGCTTATGTTTGCAACATCATGACACAACCTGGCGAGACTATGGGGTATAGACTATCAGATCATGTCAGAGAAATCGAGAGATACCTTGGAAAGGAGGTCGATTTCATAATAGCGAATTCCCAGAGACCATCGGATGATATACTTGAGAGATACAGAAAGGAAGGAGCAGATTTGGTAACGTTGGATCTAGAAAATCTGGACAAAATGGTCGTTGTTGAGCCTCTGCTCTGTACGATCGTGGATCCTTACGATGGGAGAGTTAAGGTAAGGCATGATCCGATGAAACTTGCCAAAACCTTGATGAAAATGATGGGATGGAGGGAAAAAAGTTGAGAACAAAGCGTTCAACCTTTTCCGATGAAGTGAAAGACGAACTCGTCAGATTTCCAATCCTTTCAAAAGATGAGGTGAAATATGAGTTTTTAGGGTTCATAAAGGCTAGAGGCAGTGTGGAGTTGAGACATAGAGATATTCTGGTATCCCTCAGTTCCTTTTCTGCTGCCAGAAGACTCGTAACGATCATTAGATATCTTAGATTATGTGAAAAATCTTTAGAGATTTTCAAAGAGGAAAAGTTAGGAAGAAAAAGAATAGTTCTGAATCTGAGGAATGAGGGCATTCTACCTGATATTTTAAATATGAGTATACCTGAAGATACGGCGTTTTTCTCCAGTTTTCTAAGGGGATTTTTCCTCTCTTCAGGATCTGTGACCGATCCTCGTTACCACTATCATCTTGAGATGAGCACGTTTGACAAGGGGATTTTAGAAAGCATTAAAGAAAAACTTTTAAAACTTTTTGGGATAAAATCCAACATAGTCAGCTTAAAATATAACTTCAGAATCTACATCAAATCGTCAAGGGATATAATTGAATTTTTGAATATAATAGGAGCATATGAGAGTGTAAAATTCTACGAGAAGATAGTGGAAGAAAGATCTATAAAGTCCGATGTCAACAGAAGCTTGAATTTCATATCGGCGAATGCGGTGAGAGTGGGAACGAGTAACGCCAGGCAAATAGAGGCTATAAGGAAGATAATAGAGAGCGTGGGTTTGGAAATGCTTCCTGAAGAATTACGAAAAATAGCCATTCTGAGACTCGAGAATGAAGATCTCAGTCTTAGGGAACTAGGATATCTGATGGATCCACCGATGACAAAAGCGATGGTGTATAGAAGGATCAAAAAGATCATGGATATCGCTTCCAGAATAGGAGGCGATGAAGTGTGAAATGCCCTTTTTGTGGGTATGAGGATACCAAAGTTCTGGATTCGAGGCCAACATCCGATGGAACCGTCATCAGAAGAAGAAGAGAATGTCCAAAGTGTGGTGCAAGGTTCACAACTTATGAGAGATACGAGGTGGGGCCGGTTCTGGTTGTAAAGAAGGATGGAAGAAGGGAAAAATTCGATCGAAGTAAGATAATGAAGGGAATATTGAAAGCGTGTGAGAAGAGACCTGTAACTTACGAGGATATGGAAAAGCTGGTTGATCGTGTTGTCCTTGAAATTCAAAAGATGGGAAACCCTGAAGTGAGTACAAAAGTCATAGGTGAACTGGTCATGAGCGGTTTGAAAGAATTGGATCAAGTTGCCTACGTTAGATTCGCCTCTGTTTACAAGGATTTCAGGGAAATAGATCAATTTCTGGATATCGTTAAGGAATTGAAGAAAGAAAGGGAGGTGAAGAGATGAAAAAGGTCATATACCTAACGAAAGAGGGTTACGAGAGTTTGAAGAAAGAACTTGAAGAATTAAGAAGAAAGCTCATGTACGAGATTTCAGAGAGGATAAAAGAAGCAAGGGAGTTGGGAGATCTTGCAGAGAACTCCGAGTACGAGGCTGCGAAGAATGAGCAGGGAAGAATAGGAAGCAGGATCATGGAAATAGAGCAGATTCTAAACAACGCTCAGATAATAGAAAATGCGGAAGCCAGTGAGGTGGGACTTGGACACTGGATTATCCTTAGAAATTTGGATACCAACGAAGAATACAAGGTCAGACTGGTCACACCTCAGGAAGCGGATATATTCAACGGAAAACTTAGCTCCGACTCACCCCTTGGAAGAAGTCTGTTGGGTAAAAAAGTAGGAGATGTTGTGAAAGTAAAAGCTCCTAAAGGGACGTTCCGGTATGAAATCATCGGAATAGGACCGGAATGATGGGGGTGATTTGGTGATAGAAGAGGTAAGGAGACGCAGAATAGAGGAAGTAGAGGAACTAAGAAAGATGGGGATAGAACCCTATCCTTATAGGTTCGAAAAGACTCATACGACGATGGATGTAAGAAGGAAGTATGAAGAAACTTTGAAAGTGGGTGAGGTCAAAGAGGATGAAAAACTTTCCGTCGCTGGGAGAGTGATGTCGATCAGACATCATGGGAAGAGTTCCTTCTTTCATATAAAAGACTCAACGGGAAGAGTGCAGATATACATAAACAAACAAGCGGTAGGGGATGAAAAATTCAAGGTGTTTAAAAAATACGTCAATATAGGAGATGTTGTCGGTATAAAGGGTTTTCCGTTCAAAAGTAGAACGGGGGAGTTAACGGTATTTGCAGAAGACTTCAGGATACTCAGCAAAGCTCTCAGAACATTACCGGAAAAATGGCACGGATTGAAAGATAAAGAAATCATTTACAGACAAAGGTATGTTGAGATGATAATAAACGATTCTGCGTTGGAAAGGTTCAAAAAAAGGTTCGAAGTAATAAAACTCATTAGAGATTTTCTCGATAGCAAGGGTTTCATAGAGGTTGAGACACCCATACTTCACTATGTAACGGGAGGAGCCGCTGCGAAACCCTTCATCACGCATTTGAACGTTTATGACATAGACATGTATCTTAGGATCGCACCGGAATTGTATCTCAAGAGATTGATAGTTGGAGGTTTTGAAAAAATATACGAAATAGGCAAGAACTTCAGAAATGAGGGTGTATCCTATAAGCACAATCCCGAATTCACCACTTTGGAGCTGTATCAAGCGTACGCAGATTATACAGATATCATGAACCTCACGGAAGAACTCATAACTTTCATTATTGAGAAAACGTGTGGAAACTTGAAGATAGAATATCAGGGGGTAGAGATAGATTTCTCAAGGCCTTGGAAGAGGATTGACATGAGGGATTTCATAAAAGAACGTTTGGGGGTGGATATAGTTGAAGATCCAGACGACGTGCTTTTGAAAAAACTGGAGGAAAAGGGAGTGGAACCTGCCATAAAAACTAGAGGGCATCTCATAGAGAAATTGTGGGATCTTGTGGAAGATGAAATAGTAAACCCAACCTTTCTTTTGAATCATCCTGTGGAGATATCGCCCCTTGCTAAAAGGCATAGAGATGATCCAAGGGTTACAGAGAGATTCGAATTGATAATCTTTGGAAGGGAGATAGCGAACGCTTTCAGTGAGTTGAACGATCCGGTTGATCAGATGAAGCGATTCGAAGAACAAGCCAGGCTCAGAGAGGCAGGAGATGAAGAAGCCCATATGATGGACAGAGATTTCGTGAGGGCTTTAGAGTATGGAATGCCTCCAGTTGGAGGGTTGGGTCTTGGTATAGACAGACTCATCATGTTCGTTACCAATTCCCCGAGTATAAGGGATGTCATTCCTTTCCCACTGGTTAGACCAATCGAATTCGAAGAAGAGGAAAGAGTCCTGGATGAAAGGGGTGCTGATGTATGAGAAAATGGATGAAAAAGTGGCAGGGACTCATCATATGGGTGGTTGCTGGCTTTTTTGTAGCGGGAATAGCGTGGTGGTCGATAGCCGCGTATATGAGATCAAGTGCTCCTAAAGTGCAGTATTCCCTGGAAGATGCTGTTGCGTACCTTACAAAAGACGGGACCCCCATGAACGATCCCATCTACTGGGTTATGGGATGGGAATTGGAGACGAAATACAGTGACCTTCTGAGAAATCTTCCAACTTACTCCCTCGACCCTGTATTCGAAGACCCGAAACTGAAAGCTTTGGTTCTTGAAAGAATACTGGAAAACAAAGTACTGATGTATTATGCAAGCGAAGAAAATCTTCTTCCGACCAAAAAGGAGATAGATAGAGAAGTCAACAACATACTCGAGAGTATAAAGAAGGATAAGGCGAAACAATCTCTCATAATCAGAAGGTACGGCACTTTAACGAATTACATAAACAACTATCTCAAGCCATCTGTGAAGGAAGAGTTGACATTGAAGAAAGTTAGGGAGAAGGTTATGAGCGTGACAGATGACGAAGTAAAAAAATACTATGAAGGGCACAAAAAGGATATAATGCTCAAATACGATAAAGCGGATCTCGTATCTGTTTCTTTCGATAAAGAAGAAGATGCAAAAGCATTCGTTAATAAAGCAGCTGAAATCGGTTTTGAAAAAGCCGCTACCTCCATGGGGTTGGAAACGGAAGAGTTGAATTCCTTCGGTAGAGGCATACTCGGTGATGAAGTGGATGACATCGTATTCAGTGCCTCTCCTAACAGCATTGTGGGACCCTTCAACATATTCGACAAATGGTATGTTTTCAAAGTTAAGGACGTCAGAAAAGTTGATACATATGAAAATTTCGTCATTTCGGATGCCTTCCAGGATGTAAAATCCCAAATATCGAACGAGAAGTACAATAAATGGATCGAAAATTACAAAAAAGAAAAGCACATATCTTACGTTATAAAAGATGAGATCTATCGATACTGGTTAGAAGTCATGAAAAAAGAAAGGGATGAAGAAGATATATGGAAAGAATTGAAAAATCATATATTTGAGAAAAGCAATATAAGAGAGGATGCACAAGACGAGCTCAAAGCCATATTCGTTGTAGTCTCTGAGGATTTAAAATTTCAGAAAGAGAACGAATTAAGAGATTTGAAAAGTTATAAAAAGGATCTCGAAGAAGGAAAAGAGGTCTCTGAGAATTTAAAGAAAAAGTACGGTGAGCTCAGTAAAGATGAACTCGAGCAGAAAATATCCAAGGTACAGGCGCAACTCAATGAAATAGAGGATCTATACAAGAAAGTTGTCGAGGACCTTTACGAAGGTTTTCCAACATCCATGGAGGTTTTGAGGCGTATGGTTCAGATAAAACCAGAAGATCGTTACGTCAGATTTGAGTATTACTCTCAACTTTACAGCAGGCTGAAACCTCTCATACAATACGGTCAAGTTTCCTCTATCCTCAATGATATTCTTCAGACGCAGATAGGTCTCTTGACGGTCGCCATGGCGACGGATGTTTCAACCGATGTGAGAGCGGAAGCGTACTACGACCTATACGATATGAGTATCTCCATGGGAGATGCAACATCCGCAAAGTATTACCTTGATTCTTTGAAAGAGATAGCACCTGATTACATGGATTTTGAAGGAGCCTATGAACAGATAAAAGCCATGCTTCCTTCAACACCCTCAGAAAACCTTCCTTCGACACCAACGGAGAACGCAACACCTCAGGGGGAGTGAAAGTCCCCCTCATTTTTTAATATTCGTTGATAGGATCAACGCTCCATTTTGGAGAACCTGTTTTCAGGTAGCTCCTTATGTTTTCCACGATATCCTCCACACGTTTTTTAACTCCCTCCTCCGTTGTACCTCCAACATGAGGGGATAAGATGACTTTTCTGAATCTGTGAACAGGGTACCTAGAAGGTAGTGTGACTTCCTGTTCTTCTGAGGGATAGAGGTACCAAGTATCTATCGCTGCACCCTTCAACCATCCATTCTTCAGTCCCATGTAAAGTGCTTCCTCCTTTATCAACTCACCCCTTCCAACGTTCACAAGGTACTTCCCTCTCAGAAGCTTCATTCTTTTCTCGTCTATGATCCATTT
>CAZANP010000007.1:0-9789 GCA_964486555.1 uncultured Thermotoga sp.
TGGATACTTACATATTGAAAGGTGAAGGTATCGAGGTTTACGAACCAAGATTCACTTACCACGGATTCAGATACGTTGAGATAACAGGATACCCTGGAGTTCCATCTCTCGAAAGTGTTGAGGGATGTTTCGTTCACACCGATGTCAAAAAAGTGGGAGACTTTTACTGCTCAAACGAGATGATAAATAAGATACATCAAAACGTCGTGTGGGGTCAACTCTGCAATCTGATGAGCATACCCACGGATTGTCCTCAAAGAAGCGAGAGAATGGGTTGGATGGGTGATGCTCAACTCTCAGCGGAAGAAGCCATTCACAACTTCGATATGGCGCAATTTTACACGAAGTACTTGATGGATATGAAACTATCGCAGAAGGAAGATGGGAGTTTATCCGATGTCGTTCCACCCTATTGGTCTTTTTATCCAGCCGATCCTGCCTGGGGAACTGCTTACATAACCATAGCGTGGTATATGTACATTTACTACAAAGATACAAGAGTTCTCGAAGAGCACTATGAAAACATGTTGAGATACGTTGAATTTTTGAGGAAAAACTCTCGAGATGGAATAATCGAAAATCTGGGAAAATACGGTGATTGGTGCCCTCCAGGATCGATCTTTCCGAAGAGAACACCTGTTGAATTCACGGCAACTTGGTACTATTACCACGATGTCTTGATTCTCTCTGAAATAGCGAAGGTCTTGGGAAGAGATGAAGATCATCGAAAATACAGGGAGTTAGCGGATAGTATAAAAGAATCTTTCAACGAAAGGTTTTTGAGAAAAAAGTATGTTGAACAGGTGAAAAGTGATGTGTATTTCTACGAAGGAACAAAGTTAAGCCCGGTAGATTCCACGCCAACGAGTCAAACGTGCAACACACTTCCGCTGTATCTCAGGATGGCTCCTGATGATGTCCTGGCGAAGGTTTTTGGGGTCTTGGTGAGATTGATGGAGACAGAGCACGATTCCCACCTCGACACAGGTATAGTAGGAACAAGATATATATTCGACGTTCTCACCGAATATGGAAGGCCAGATATGGCTTACAGAGTTATAACCAGGGAAAGTTATCCAGGGTTTGGTTACATGATTAAGGAAGGAGCGACCACTCTGTGGGAAAGATGGGAAAAACTAGAAGGAAGCGGTATGAACTCACACAATCACATAATGTTCGGAAGCGTTGACACGTGGTTCTACAGAACCCTAGGGGGAATAGCACTCCTCGATCCTGGATGGGGAAGATTCAGAGTAAAACCCTTTGTTCCAGATGATATGAAGTTCGTGAAAGTAAGGTTGAACACCGTAAGGGGAGAAATCAGCGTGTCGTGGGAGAAAAATGAAGGATATTTCAGAATATCGGTACACGTTCCCTGCAATACAACTGCTGAGATTTATATTCCAATTTTTGGAAGATGGTACAAAATCAAGGAAGGAGGGAAAAAGCTGATAGAAAATGGTGAGGCTGAGGTTAGATCGGATGTGAGTTTTGTGAAAATCGAGAATGATTACGCTGTGTTCAACGTGGGATCGGGTTGGTACGATTTCGTTGAAGAATACGAGTCATCATAAGGTAATTCCAAGATCCTTCAAATGACTGGTTAAATTTGACCCTAAAACTTTTTCTACATCTTTCCAATCTTTAAATGGCCTTTCGAGGATGATCTTTCTCGAAAGGTTTTTACCTATTCCAGGTATCATCTCAAGTTCCTCGACTGTCATGGAATTGATGGAAGCAGGATACCTAATGCCTGTAATCGATCTTCTCCCGTGATTCACTATGAGAACATCGACAGGTTTTTCAAAGCTTCCTGGAAAACCAATGAGAATTGGATAAGTTCCAAGCTGCCTTCCGAAAGTCAATTTTCCCTTTTTATATTCGGGTATAACCCTTTTTAAAACCGTTCCAACTGGAAAAACTTTTTTGAGCATAGGCCTGTCGATCTCCTCTCGTATTTTCTCTCTCCACTTTTTGAAGAGAGATTTGTTCATCCTGAATCGCCTCATACTGTAGTATCTGTGAAGAGGTGTCCCAGGAAAGATCATCACCTGGCGTATGTTTATCCTCCTCACAAGATAACCCTTATCCAAAATTTTCTTAAGGTACTCGTAGTTTTTTCTATATGTTTCCGAACTTTCCCCTACCAAACCGTAAAGAAGATTTATACCCGGTAGGATCTTCGGAACTCCATTTACTCGAACACCACCGATCTCGTTCACAATTCTCACAGCTTCCAAAACGTCCTCTGGAGAAGATCCTATGTTGTTTCTTTTGAGAACCTTCTCGTCAAAACTTTCAACGCCAAAAGAGAGTATATCCCCTTCGGTGTTGTATCTGACTATAGTCTCCAATATCTTCACTGTTTCTCTTCTATACTCGATCATATAAGAGGGATTGGCGTTATCGTTGTGAATGATGGCATCTGGTGCAATTTTTCGAGCTTCCGAAAAGAGTTCTTCTAGAACTGATGGACAGGGCTTCCAATGGTTCCAATCAGAGCCGTAAGCAAAGATATTAGCGGTCCTTCCAAACCTGAAAGCTCTGCATCCCTCTTTGTACAGCTCTTTCATCTCTCTCAGCACACCCTTGACACTCCTTGACTTCAACCTTCCATGCAGAACAGGTTCCGTGCAGAAAGAACAATATGAGGATCTCTCACATCCTTTGGATAGTTCCATCTCGCATATGATGAATGGAAATTTCGGGTGTTTTCTCACAACCTCTGCACCTAAATGGGCTATTTCATCGATGAGATTGTAATCACTCCTTTTGTTCTCATCGGGCTCACCTTCGAAGAAACTTTCCAAAAAAGCTTCAACATCTCCTCTCACCAGGAAATCCGCTTCTAGACCTTTCAAGATCTCAGCGAAAGAACCTCCTCTCATGGTATAGGCGAGGGTAACAGGGCCTGCAAGAATCCTGAGAGGTTTTTCGTTCGACCTGAAGATCCTCACAATCTCTCCAGGAGTGATCGGTGTTCCACCAACGTAATGGCCTGGCACCGTGAGGCCACATATCAGAAGAAGCAAGTCGTAGTTGTTGAAGGATTCCCAGAGGTTCTCTCTTCTTATGGTGTCTATGGTGAAATAATCGTAAGCCACACCCCATTTTCTGAAAACCCCAGCTGAATACCTAACGCACGGGCTGATGTACGGGGGAACACCAAGAAGAGCCGGTTCATCCACGTACCCATCAATTATTACCGCTTTCATTTGTGAATGATCTCCTTTATCGTCTCCAAAGTCTTTTCATCTGTCACAATGAAGAGTTTCATGTTGTTGAGTTCTATAGTCAGGGTTCCTGTGGAAGGAGGAGTTGTTCCAAAGCATATCCTTACCTTCGCACCGTTCTTCATGATACCGTAAATCTCCATGTTACCTTTGTAATTCTGGATCCGAAAGAATCTGAAATTTTGAAGAAGGGCCATTAAAGGTTTGGGAAGGTATATCTCGGACTCGTCAAGGGAAAGTTTGCTCAGGATCTCATCTGGAGGTTTATCTATAGGCTCTCTGTACTCGAATATCAGTTCACTCACGGTTCCCATGTAATCTCTCTTTATCTTTATGGGGATACCCGTTTTATCCAGGAATATCAGATACTTACCATTCTTTTCAAAACTTATTTCGTAATACTCTCCTTTGTTCACCACAGTGTACTTTGCTTTCTCGATATCCCTCAAGGCTAGATCTTCAAGATCAAGAATCTCGAGGGGAGATCTTCTGAGATTGTAAGCTTCCCCGAGATAACACTTTCCATTCGTTCTGAACCAGATCACACTGCTTGGAGCCAGAACGAAAACGAGCTTGTTTCCCATCCATTTGTATATCTCTTCGAGTCTGACACGTGATGATATTCCGGTTTCTATCAGGACTCTTCTTGAATGATAAGATACCCTTTTCCACAGATCCACGATGTTCTCTGCAAAAAGATGAAGGAGTAACAGGGTTACGATCGTAACCATGAGGGTTTTCTTCATATTCTCACCTCAGAAACCATCGCTTACGAGTTCTATCGTTTTCAAAACTTCCACAAGATCGTTAGGAAACGAAACAACACTCCCTTCATTCAATTTAACCTCGTTGGGAATTCTTGTAATTGAGGAGGAAGGATTGGGGGATGTGGTGAAAAAGAACTGAAAAAATAGTATCAAAAAGAGAGCGGTTATCCCAGCTGTGGAGAAAACGAGTATCGGCAACTTCTTTCTTTTCTCTATCTTCTTTAGTATTTTATCTTTCAGGTTATCACTCGGTCTGTAATCTAACTTCATGGAATAAACCTCTATTATCCTTTTGTAGATCGTCAGTTCATTTTTCAGATTTTCATCGCTTTCGTCGATCTTCTCTTCACCATCAAGTATTCTGTTGAGACGATCGTTCCACACTCTTCTCACCTTCTTCTAATATTTCCCTCAGTCTTTTCCTTGCGTAATGCAACCTGCTTTTCACCGTTCCCAGAGGTTTTCCCATTATCTTCGAAATCTCCTCATAACTCAACTCATCTATATCCCTGAGTTTTATCAAAAGTCTATCTTCAGGTGATAACCTTTCTATGGCCTTCAAAACCTTTTCAATTGTGATCTCGTTGAAGGTATCTCTGAAAACATCTTCATGAGCTTTCGGTTGGTAGTAGGGTCCTTCCTCGCTTTCGGAAAAATCTGTTAGAATCTCTCTCCTTTTCTTATATTTCATCAGCATATCCTTACAAACGTTAACGGTTATTCTGTAGATCCATGTGGAAAGCTGGGAGTCTCCACGAAACTTCTTTATTCCCTTAAAAATCCTTATCATAACTTCTTGAACCACATCGTCTACATCGTCGGCTCCTAAGAAACTCTTTGCGACACTTCCTATCCTCGGAGCGTATTCGCTGTAAAGCTTTTCGTATGCCCATTTTTCGCCGCGTTTAAGAGCTTCAACTAGTTGCTTTTCGTTCATTCTCCTCCTCCTTAATTTGACTCATATTTTAGAAAGTGGTTCATGAAAAATACTACCACTACACGTAGATCTTCTCAACATGCGGTGAAGTCATCGCCCTTAAAAGAGCCCCGTAAGATAACTTGAATTCCATTATATCTCCCGGTTTGTAATCATCATCGGATTCCGTTATGTCAACGATCGTATGGTCACTTGATGCATGAAGTACTTCCAATTTTTCATCTATAGGGTGCAATCCCATGGGATCTATATCTTGCTCTCCAATCGCCAATATCGCTCTCCTTCTCCATCCTTTATCTTCAAAATGTTTTTTTCTTCCAAAAGCATCGAACCCTATCTCACCAACGGGGACTGAGGGTTTCGTTTTGACTTCAACAACTTCAGCCTCTAAAATTACAGTCTCGTCACTGAGCCATGGTATCTTCCTTCCACCAGTTGCGTCCGTTCCCAGGACTATGGCTTCTCCTATCCTCAATTGATTTATACCGTCAGGGATCGTTCCATCTTCTAAAAGCTTCAAAGTTACGGTACTGCCTCCCGATACGATTTCGATACGTCTTTTGATTCTCTTCTCCACAGCTTCCTTTATCTCAACGAGTTTCTGCATGTTTTCAATCGTGGGAAGTACTCCCCCGTAGCAACCAAGATTGGTACCAATTCCTACGAGGTTGATGTTCTTTTTGTGTGTAACTTTCGATATTTCATTCACAGCTTCTTCGTACCAGACACCTTCTCTCAAATCTCCAAGGTCAACCATGTATATTACATTCACTGTTCTGCCCACAAGTTCAGCAACTTCATCCAGTTTATCCACCACGGAGTTTTCGGAAACCAGAACGTAATCAACCAATTTTATAACTTCTTTGAGCTCACTGATCATGGGAATCCTCAAAAGCATAAATGGTCCTTCTATACCTTCTTTCAACAATCTCTTTATATTCTGAATTCTCGATTCACCCAAAACCTCTATGCCTGCTTTTTTCATACATTCTGCCACATTGGGATCACCTAGACTCACTTTTGTAACTCCAACAATCTCTATGCCAAATCTTTTCCCTATTTCTACAACTTTTCTTGCATTTTCTTTTATTTCTTTTCTGTTTATAACGAGCCTGGGATACAATGCTGTCACCTCCCAGTGAAAGAGTATAATAGTTTTGATGATCTAACAAGGAGGGATCCATTTGACTCTCGAGGAGTTGAAAAATGCAAAGGATTTCTTAACGGATCAGCTGAAATCGTTCAAACCGGAAGTTCTGGTTGTTCTGGGATCGGGTTTGGGATTTTTGAGTGAGAAAGTTTCCTCCCCACTGATAGTCGATTATAAAGATATACCAGATTTCCCCACAACAACGGTGGAAGGACATGAGGGAAAGTTAGTGTTTGGAGAGCTCTTTGGAAGAAGAGTGATGATCATGAAAGGGAGATTCCATTATTACGAAGGTCATCAGATCGATAGGGTGACGTTCCCGATATATCTGGCCTGGGCTGTGGGGGTGAAACGTCTTCTTCTAACGAACGCAGCAGGAGGAATAAACAGAATGTACAAACCAGGTGATATCGTGGCTGTACGAGATATCATAAACTTCATGTTTACAAATCCTTTGAGAGGAAGAAACGATGAGCGAATAGGCCCGCGGTTCCCCGATATGTCATCACCTGTGGATAGAGAATGGCTTGAAGAACTTTTGAAAGTGAAACCTTTGAAAACAGGTGTCTACATTGCGGTCATGGGACCTAGTTACGAGACACCATCGGAGATAAAAATGTTTGAAAAACTTGGAGCGGATCTTGTGGGAATGTCAACAGTCCCGGAAGTTATAGCAGCAAAACACTGTGGTATGAAAGTGTTGATCTTATCGTGTGTTTCCAACATGGCGGCTGGTATATTAAAAACACCTCTATCGCACGAAGAGGTGATAAAAGTTACCAAGATGGTAAAAGATAAATTCGCGTCCATAGTTCAAGTAGCTTTGGAGGTGATGAAATGAAACACTTGATGAGGATAGTATCTGAAATAGAAAAAGTTGAGAAGATACTGGTTCTCGGTCATGTAATGCCAGATGGAGACGATGTGAGTTCTGTCCTGAGCTTGGTGATAGGTTTAGAAAGGATTGGGAAAACGGTAAAAGGATCGATCGACTACACGATCCCCTGGTTCTTTTACGAACTCGAAGAAGTCAAAAGGATCGAACCGTATGAGTCTTTAACAGATTATGAGCCTGATCTAATCGTCGTTGTCGACTCATCATCTCCTGAAAGGGTGGGTAGATTCTTACCTCTGCTATCTAGGAAAAGGACCTGTGTGATCGATCACCATGTGACCAATACTTACTTTGGAAATGTGAATTGGGTTGATCCAACTTTCGCATCAGCTGCTCAAATGATTTATAGGTTGAACATGGAACTCGGGGTTCCTTACGATGAAAAATTGGCAACGATCAATTATATGGGTATAGCGACTGATACGGGTTTCTTCAGATTTTCGAACACTGACTCGCGTGTTTTTAGAGACGTTTATGAACTGGTAAAGCTAGGGGCGGATCCACACTTTGTATCTAAAATGATACTTGAAAACAGAAGGGTAGAACAATTCAGACTTTTTGCAGAAGTTTTAGATAAGATGGAGTTGGATCTAGATGGGAAACTCGTCTACTCCTATATAACTTATGAAATGTATAAAAAATACAACTGCACGGACGAAGATAGTAGTGGATTTGTCGGAGAATTGAGGTCGATAAGGGGTGTGGAGACTGCTATCCTGTTCATGGAATATCCCAAGGGAAAAATTCATGTCAGCTTTAGATCTAAGGATTGGTTCAACGTGAGTGAAGTTGCATCGAAGCTCGGGGGAGGTGGACATCCAAGAGCCGCTGGTGCAACATTTGAAAATGCGGATATTTTTGAAATAATTAAAGAGGTGATTCCTCTTACGGTTTCCTTGATGGCAGGTGGGCAAAGTGGAATTAGTGAGACTTTTAAGGAAGACCTACATAGGTGATGAATACCTTGCGAAGGATAATGACACCTACAAAAGGGTTAGGTTTCTAAAGAAGGACCTGTTCAATTGTTTTATGGAGATATTTCCAAAATTGAAAAGACTGAATCTAGAAAAAGTACTTTTACCGGATTCTTATTTCGTTGAGAAAGATAAGTTCGTCCTGATCTATCCTTATGGAGGAGAGGAACCTCTATCCCTGAAAGATATGAATACGCTTCTTTTCAAAACATGGGTATACGATCTGTTAAGGGATCTTATCCATGTCAAGCTACCTGTACCCGTTCTGGGAAAGAGCGATTTTCTGAAAGGCAACACCTTTCTCTATATACCTTCTTTCCATTGCCCTCGAAAAGTGCCTGAAGATCTTGAAGAGGTATTCATAGCTCCCGAATTTCTGGAAGATGGAAAGATGTATCCAAGTTCGACGGTTTACGTTTTTGGAAAATTCCTGGAGAGTTTGGGGGAGAAAATACCGGACTTTGTAAAAGAGAATCCCCAGGATAGAACCCTTCACTTCGTTCCGATAAAGCATACTGGATACCTGAGAAGGATTTTCACAACCCCTTACATCGATAGACCTGAGAGAAAAAGGATATTGGAGATCATATCCTCGTATGAGAAGAGAAGAAAAGTTCATGTGATGGAGCTGATAGGACCGCAAAGGGTAGGAAAAACGTTTTTGCTCAGCGTTCTCAAAGAAGATCTGGAAAGAGAGGGTTACACAACCTTGGAAATCAGTTCCTTCGAGGATTTCCTTGATTTCTTGAGAAAAGAAAGTGGATCAACTGAAAAAAGCGATATTATAACCATGTTGGAGGAAATGAGCTTTCTAGATAAGATCGCTATTTTAATCGATGATTATCAAAATGTGGATTTGAGGTTAAAAGCTCTCATAACGCAACTCAAGGAAGATTTCAAACCCAGAGTACCTGTGATCGTGATCTTAGCGTCCATTAAGGAAACGAGGATAGCAGATGAAACCGTTGAGATAAAACCATTTTCAAAAGAAACGATGGGAGAGCTTTTAAGGACAACCCTGAAAGGTGAGATTGAAAAGGAACTCGTGGCATTTGTTCAAAAATTGAGTAAAGGGTTACCAGGATACGCTATTGAATTAATCAAGTACCTGATAAACAGGGATTACATCGAGGAAAAGGATGGAACATGGCGTCTTACCAAAGGAACTATAGAGGGATTGAACTTTCAGAATTTCCTGAAGGAGCATCTCGAGGATATCGATGAAACCACAAGAATTGTAGCAGGTGAGATGGCGATACTGGGACAGGAATTCACGGACAAAGAACTGCATCATCTATCCTCCATAACGGGTAGGTCCTATGAAGATTACAAAAGAATTGTTGAAACACTGGAGAGTAAGGACCTGATCCTCCATACCAGTATCGGTCACAGGTTCATACTTAAAGAGGTATGGGAACACTTCTATAACACGATTCCTGACGAAAAAAGAAGAGCTATTCACGAGAAATTCTTGGAAGTTGCCAGTCCTGTGAAATTGATATACCATAGCGCCATGCTTGGAAAGGAAATTACAGGAATTGTCAGAGTAATAAACTACATCAGAAGGGATTTCTGGAAGTATGAGAAGAGCAAGGAATTTCTGGAACTATTGAAGATCGTGGAAGAGTTACTTGGGAATAGAGAATCTTACTCAGTTGTATCCTTGAAGATAAAACTGTTCACCAGGCTTGGTAGGATACCCTCCATAAAGGATCTCAAATTACCACGTAAGGAATATTACTGGTATTGGAATTTTCTCCAGGAGAGTTTCTCCAGAAATCCTGCTGCGATTCTGAAAGAGTTTCAGAAAAGATCCGAAGGGCTTACTTCATT
>CAZANP010000007.1:9889-37821 GCA_964486555.1 uncultured Thermotoga sp.
GAATTACGGATCCACCATGTTGAATCTGAATCTGGCCAAGAGGTATTACATAAAAGCTCTTGAGATCGCTAAGAGCTTGGAAGATCCAAACAGCATGTTGGCACCACAGGCGAATCTAGCATGGATAGCATTGTATTCCAGTGATGTCGGTGATTTCTTCAAAAAGTTATCGGAATTGAGGAAACTCTGTCATTTCTTGGAGAACGAGGACATACTGGCATATACCTATTTCCTCGAAGGAAATTATCACTGTTACAACAGAGAACCCGAAGAAGCTTTAGAAGATTTCGATGTTGAGTACAAGATAGAGGAAAGAGCCGGTATTGCTTATAGATCTCTAAGGGCTAAAGTGATGTGTCTTGCATACAGTGGTGATCTTGAAAAAGCACGAGAAATCCTGAAGGAAAGCAATGATCCCGCTTTCGATTATCCAGTTTTCAGGAATTTCAGAGATATGATACTGGCCTCGGACGATGAAGAGTTTTTAAAGGTGTGGAAGGTACGGTTGGAAGAGAAGATCGTTTACTTTAATGAAGAAATTGCCGTTATATTTGCGGAAAAACTTGCTCTTTTAGATCCTGAAGGATTTGAGAACTTTCTCTATGACCTTGAAAAGAGGAACGCAGAAAGTGGTGTTAGGCTTTCTCTGGCACAGGTTTATGAAGCCTTTGGTAGATTTTACTCAAAACTTGGGAAGAGTTTCAAGGCGGAGAGATATTTCAGGAAGGCAATCGCTATATATGATGAGATAGGTTACGAAGGGGCTTCGAAATATTTGAAGAATTTCATAGAATACGAACCTGGAATAACCACTATCTCTAAAGTGGATGTTTTGAGCACTCTCAGAGCATCAAGACCTGAATTTGAAATCACACGGATCCTAGAGATAATGGCTTACAAACTCGCCGATTTCGTCCCCTACGAGGGTGTCATAATGAAGATACTGACCAGAGAATCAGAGGAGGTATGCAGTCTCAGACTTGGAAAGGCGAACAAACTGGAGGAAGATACCATATCCTTCAATCCGCTGCAGATATGCTTTGAAGACAGAATAGATGACGAACACTTCCTCAGGATGTGTGTCAACCTTGGAAACATAAAGGTGGATAAATCGACAGTATGGCAGATGGTAGAACTCGTGGAATTTGTGGAAAACCTCCTGCTCCTCAATCTCAGGAATTCCCTTTATAGGCAGAAAAGTATGTATGACAGCTTGACGGGTCTGTACTCGAGATGGTACTTCATGGAGAGACTCTATGAAGAATTCAGCAGAGTCAGAAGGTATGGTGGCGTGATATCCGTTGCCATGTGTGACATCGACAATTTCAAAAAAGTGAACGATCGGTATGGACATCTGACTGGCGATAGTGTTTTGAAGAGCGTTGGAAAAATTCTCAGAGAGAACACCCGGTTCTCGGATGTGGTGGGAAGGTATGGAGGAGAGGAGTTCTCGATAATATTTCCCAACACATCGCCTGATAAGGCCGTCTTAGCTCTGGAGAAATTGAGAAAAATTGTGGAAAGATACGATTTTGATGGTGTGAAAATAACCATGAGTTTTGGCTGTTCTTCATTTCCTAAAGAGGGAATTAAATCGCCAGAAGATCTTCTAGCAAAAGCTGATGAAGCTCTCTATGTGGCAAAGAGCAAGGGAAAGAACAGGGTTGTTTCTCTCTGAATTTGGGGGTGTCTTTTAATGTTAAAAAAACTTACGATCGTGTTTTTTTTAATAACTCTATGGCCCATCCTCAGTTTCTCAGCCTTCATAACCGGTCCCACAGTGATAAAACTTCCCCATGACAGTTTGGGTGTTTACAAAAATGACGAAGAAAGATATCTACTTTTCATATACAAGGTGAAAAATTCCTATCTGGAAATTCTCAGAAAGTCTCTGAAAAATGAGACGGTGTATTACAGAGATCTGGATACCGAACTTGCAGCAAGTTACGTCGTTGGAGAGGACGAGCAGGGAAGAGTGGATATACCTTTTGTGGCGCCAGGATTGTATTTGTGTGTTTTGAAGGATAGATATGGAGGGACAGAAGATGCGGTGTTGGTTACCATAACAGACCTGGATTTTATGGTATTCGTTGATGGACGGAAGATACATCTATTCGCTTTTAACACAAAAGATGGTATGCCGGTGAGAAGGGCAAAGGTTTATCTCATCGATTCAGAAGGAAATGTCCTTGAAAAGGCTGTAACCGATGATAATGGAATGGTTGTGATGAATGAAATTTCAGATAATATTCTACTCGAAAAGGATGGAACATACGCTTACACAAGGTTATGGAGAAGAGTTTCTGAGAAGCCTTCGAAACTTTTCTTTATAACCGACAGGCCGATTTACAGACCTGGCCATACAGTTCATTTCAGGGGAACCATTATCGAAAAGGAAAGTGGTATTTTTACACCTTTGGAGGGAAGAAAAGTCTCGGTTACCATAAGAGATCCAAATTTCAACGAACTGTTCCTTGAAAATTTTGAAACGAACGATTTTGGAGGTTTCTGGGGGGATTACAAGCTGAGCGATACGGCACCGGTCGGTATATACAGGATCGAAATAGATGTGAAGGGGGTCGGAAAGTATAAGCACAGTTTCCTTGTGGAAGAGTACAGAAAGCCAGAATACAAAATAACTATAGAAACAGATAAAAATGAATACATTTCTGGAGATGTTATAAGATACCTGATAAACGTGTCGTATTTCAATGGACAACCCGTTGTGAATGCGGAAGTAGCCTATTACGTTTACAGCAATCCCGAAGGATTCTGGTACGATGAGGAGTCAAAAATGGTCTATTACGGTGTGGGTTACACCGATTCAAATGGAAACATAGAAGTCCCTGTCAGAATAAAAGAAGGTTTCGATGGTTGGTACAGTATAAACGTTATAGCAGTCGATACCAGTCAAAGGCAAGTTGAGGAAACCAAAAGAGTTAGAGTACACGCAGATAACGTTTCCATAAACTTCGATAAATCCTTCTACGATATACCTCCTGGAGTTCCATCTACGATACATATAACGATAACTGATTTAAAGGGAAAGCCTTTGAATGGAACAGCCACTGTTTTTTTGAACGACACAATATACGGGAAGTACCAGGTGATAGATGGAGATCTTTTCATAGATTTGACGTTGGAAGAGGTTGATATGTACAGATTAAAAGTAGCCTTTGGAAAAGCTAAAAAAACTGCCTTCATTTATGTATGGAGTGGCGCGTTGGGAGAAAAATGGCATGTCAGAAATCTCATGATTTTCAGGGATAAGGATAAAGTCAAATACTCCGTCGGTGATGAAATGACAATAACTGTGATATCTCCCAAGAAAATGCCAGCCCTTTTGACCATCTTAGGAGTGGAAACGTATTACTTGAAATTTGTGCATTTGAAGGAAGGAACGAACATTTTTAAATTCACAATACCAGAAAGAATCGTTGAGAACAACCTGTTTTTCAGGTTTTATACGTATGAAAGAGGTACGTACTGGAGAAAAAAAGAGTTCAAAATACCCGTTGTTCCAAACAAAAAACTGGCAGAATTTTCAGTAAACCTCGATAGAGGTAAATATGAACCCGGTCAAAAGGTGAAGATCGTTTTCAACACGGATACGGATCTGGATGTAACGATAACCATGGTTGATGAAGCGATTTATTCCATGGTTGGGCAAAAGTCGCCTGATTTTGAAAGGTTTCTTTACCCCGATTTAAAAGAGCCGCGCGTGGAAATTTATAGTGGTTATAGGTATTTACCCTACGCTAACATTCCTGGAGGAAATAAAGAGAGAGAAAGATTATTGGTGCTGATGAAAAAGAAAAAAGACCACATGTTTTTATCTGAAAAGGATGAAGGAGTAGCTGCTAAGATAAACGTGAGGGAGTATTTCCCCGATACCGCTCTCTGGATTCCGAGTTTACCACTAAGAGCAGGAACTCCTGTTGAACTCGTATTTTCACTTCCTGACACTATAACTACATGGAAAATGGGAATCTACGGAATCGGTAGGGAAAAGATGGCTCAAAAATTCCTGGATGTTCTGGTAACCAAAGACTTTTACGTCCGTCCAATCCTTCCCACGTTCTTCAGAGAAGGAGATAAGATGGAGATAGGTGCCGTTGTGAACAACGCAACCGATCAAGCAACCAAAGCGAGGGTTTGGATAGATCTTTCTGATGGTTTAAACCTTTTAAGTGAGAGGTCAACGGAAGTTGTGATTCCTCCTCATGGTTCCGTAAGCATCAGCTGGTGGGTGGGTGTTTCAGGCTTCGATGAGCCTTCCACCGTGACTATCTACGCTGCTGCCTCTCTAAAGGATGCGGTTGCTTTGAAAGTTCCCATAAAGGCTTTTGCTTTCAAACGTGAATTTTACAGGTTGTTGATACTCAATGGAAGTGAGATTCTAAGACTTCCCGATGGAAAGAAACGGGAAGGTTATGTGAGAAGCCTTGAAAGCTTAAAGCCGATAATCCAGGATTCCATAAAGAAGCTCATAAAATATCCATACGGATGTACGGAGCAAACTATGAGTAGCTTTTTCCCGGCTGTTGTAGCAAAACTCTCAGGAATTATCGTGGAAAATCTGGATGATATTGTGAACAAGGGCCTTGCAAGGCTCTATTATTATCAGCACTATGACGGAGGATGGGGTTGGTGGAAAACGGATGAAAGTGATGATTTCATGTCGGCCTATGTCATGGAAGGTCTGTTTTATGCTAGGAAAGCAGGATACATGGTATCTGAAACTGTCATAGAACGAGGGATCGATTATTTGAAAAGCAATCCATCTGCGTATGGTGAGTACGTTTTGAGTCTTTATGGAGAAACCTCCAATTACGAACCCGTGGATCCACTGGATTATATCTTTCTATCCCTGAAATCCATGAGTTATACCAAGAAAGCGCTGAAATATGTTGAAGAAAGAAGTAACGTCGCGTTTGTGAATTTAGATACAGATTTCTTCTTAACAAAGGTTCAAATGACTGCGATACTTCTTAGAGCCCTCAACAAATGGGGTATTGAGAAGGGGTTGCAGAAGAGGCTGGTGAATTACCTACTTTTGAAAAAAGATGGTGTGTTCTGGTACTCAACAAAGGATACTTCTTATGCCGTTCTAAGCCTCCTAGAAGTTTCAGAGAATTTGGGGAAATCCGATATAAGGCTTCTGAAGAACGGAGATTATACATCCTTGAAACCAGGTGAGAAAGTATCCATCGATGATAAAAAAGTGATCGTTTTGGATGGTAGCGGTATCGTTGAAGTGAGGATGTCCTACTTTGAGGTACCTGAAAGGAAAGTAACGGAGGGTTTCGATATAGAGCGGAGTTTCTATAAAAGATACGAAGTGTTGACTGAAACAGGGAGCGAAACATCCATCGTAGATGCTTTCTTACCTTTGGATGCAGATTACGTTCCTTTGAAAATAAGAGAAGTTGATTTTACGTCTTCACTTGTAAAGCTGGAAATGAGTGTGTTTGAAAGAACATTGGATGTCGACGGCAGGAAGGTCACGCTTCCAGAGGGTGTAAGAAAAATCTACATCCTTGAAGACGACACATACGTGGCAGAAGGTGAGGACGCTTACTACCTATTATCGGGCAACACATGGAAGAAGATACCCCTGATACCAAAAGGAAGGTTTCTAGGGTGGGAAAATGGAAAGCTGTTGATGTATGGAGAGGTGGCTTTTATAGGTAATACCCAGAATATCCTCTCTGCTGGTTTTTATGAAATCCTATTCAGGGAAGAAAAGATAACTCCAAAAGTTGGAGATATAATGAAAACGGTTGTCCGTTTAAAAGATGGAATAGGAGACTTCCTTGTTTTGGAAGATTTCTTCCCATCCTGTGCTCAGATTCTTGATAGATATAGAGAAAAGATCATGTATAAGGAGGAGTCTTACAAGTTCTCTTATTACTGGTATTACGCATGGAAATACTGGTATACAGCCATGGAAGTGCACGACGACAGGGTGGCGTTTTTCATGTATCACTACACCAATGGAAAGGTTGAATACTATTGGAGAGTGACGGCGAGTGGAACGTTCAAAGTGTTACCCTCAAGGATCTATCCCATGTATACAAAAGGGTTCTATGGTAGTACTTCTTCTGATACTCTTGTTATCGGTAAATGAATTCGGAGCTTTTTACACCCTGAAAGATCTACCAGAGGACTTACGACACAGCTTTTACAAAATATGTGCAAAATGGAATTTGAGAATACCTGAAAAAGATGTCGTAATATACGAAGCGCGATCTTTGGAAGAATTTCACGATATCACGGGTCAAACTTATAGAATGGGTGGTTTGTATTCTGATGGTGTAATAATCGTACAGCCTTTCTTGGTATTGAAAAGAAAAGGTTTGTTCGAAAGAATCATTATCCATGAGCTTCTTCATTGGGTTCTTCAGGAGAATTACGAGTTACCGAAATGGTTTGAAGAAGGTTTCATAATGACTGTTTTAGAAATTAGACCTCAAGATCTGGATGGTCTTCATAGATTCTACTTGGAGAAATTTCTGAAAGAGGTGAAATATGAAGATATACGTCTATATCTTGATTCTCATAGGATTTCTAGCGACGGAGGAAGTAATAAATCATCTGATGTTCCACGTTGAATTGAATGGAAGAACATTCGTTGTGAAAGATGTATCGGATCTCTCGATAAATGGGTACTTTGTAGGAGTATCACAGGTTTCATCGCATCCAGAGAAAGATTTATTTTGGGAAAGGGATAGGTTGATCATCAAGAGTGTGAAACCAGGTGATGAAAAGATCCAGTTGATTTTCAAAGGTAGAGGTATCTTCAGAAGAGTAGAGAAAGTGGTACTGAGGATTTTACCATCAAGGGAAGATGAAGATGGAGATGGATTTCCCGATTCAATGGAGTTGAGAGGAAAAGATGCCTGGAACTTCAGAAACTGGTTTATACACATAGCTAACTCCCTCTATTACTCAGAAACATCCAGATGGCGGGAGGAAGAGAGAGATTGCGCCGGTTTCGTGAGATTTTGCTTTATAGAAGCTCTGCGTGTCCACAACAACCTGTGGGTCAAGAAGATGAATTACACTGGCCCCATCTTCGAAGACGTTCAAAAGTACAATTA
Organism: uncultured Thermotoga sp.; assembly: GCA_964486555.1. Taxonomy (GTDB): domain Bacteria; phylum Thermotogota; class Thermotogae; order Thermotogales; family Thermotogaceae; genus 4484-232. The sequence goes on from CAZANP010000007.1 coordinate 16,993, forward strand.
TCCCAATATACCAATAGCAGGAGATAAACCGTTTAGAATAGTCTCACCTCCTTTTCAAGGATCTCAGGATTTTTCTTATTTTGCCTCTTCCAGGTATCTCAAGGAATACAACTTGACCTTTGTAACGAAAAACGTTGAGGAAGCGTTACCGGGGGACATAATGATCTATTTTCATCCTCAGGATGTATCATTTCCATTTCACATGATGATATACATGGGAAATTTGGGACTCACCGACGATGAAGGATGGGTTGTGTACCACACGGGTCCTGTTGAGGGTGGAGGGGAACTCAGAAAGGTTAAATGGAGAGATCTTTTGAACGCCGATCCAGCCTGGCAACCTGATATCCTCAACCCTCATTTTTTAGGATTTTTTAGATTCAACATACTGGACAATTGAAACCGATGGGTTATCCTATTATTGGAGGAGATAGTATGATAGTGGAGAAGGTTTTCAAAAAAGGAGATCTCTTCGTCGCCGTTTCCAGTGAGAGTCCTTTTTATCCAGATGGAAAAGGTGGTCAACTCGGAGATAGAGGAAAGATTGCTGGTGTCGATGTTGTGAAGGTGAAGGAAGAAAATGGGAAAATCCTTCATTTTTTGAAAGAAGAGATCCCCGCTGGTGAAGTTGATTACATCATCGATGAGGAAAGAAGAAAAGATATAGCATGTCAACACACAGCCCAGCACATTCTATCTGCTGCTTTCGTTAAAGTGGCAGATGTGGACACGGTGGGATTCCATATGGGAGAAGTTTATTCAACGATAGATTTGAATGTTCCTGTTCTGACCAAAGAAACTCTCGAAGAGGCGGAAAAACTATCGAACGATGTGATAAAGGAATGTATTCCTGTTGAGGTACTTTTCTTGGATCGCGAGGAAGCAGAAAAACTCAATCTCAGGAAGCCGATCAGTGAAAAGATCGAAGGGAAAGTTAGAATCGTGAAGATCGGCGATTTCGATCTATCCGCCTGTGGAGGATTTCATGTTCAAAACACTGGTAACATAGGTATCGTGAAAGTTGTGGATACGGAGAAGGTCAAAGGAAACCTCACAAGGGTTTATTATGTCGCAGGGGAGAGGGCTATAAAGGATTACGAAAAAAGAGTGGATCTTTTGAAAAAACTCTCAGTAGTTCTTACAACGTCTATGGATGAGATGGAAAAGAGGATTTTGAACCTTCTAGATAAAGTGAAAAGTCAGAGCTCCATAATCGAAAAGTTATCGGAAGAATTTGCAAAAACTCTGTCAAAAGAGCTTTTGACAAGAGCTGAGAAATTGAATGATTTTCAATTGGTTTTCTACGAAGGTTTCCCAGAGGTGGGGAGATTCCTTCCGAAGTTCCTCGCGGACGTTGAAAACGTCATTCTGATAGTAAAGAACGGTGATAGATACGACATAGCTTCCTCTTCTGTAAATTGCGGGGACCTTGCTAAGAAGATTTTGGAAAGATTTGAAGGTAAAGGCGGTGGTGGTACGAAAAGAGCAACTGTCGTTTGTAAATGTGGTTTCGATGAAATGAAGAAGGTATTGGGGGAATTACTGGTATGATCGTTAATTTTGCAGGCACAGGAAACGTTTCGAAATTTTTCGCCAAAATTTTGTCCGATGATTTCGATATTCGCTATGTGATCTCGAGAAAGAGGGAAAAAGCAGAAGCATTCGTAAAATGGCTTGGAAAAGGTCAGGGAATTTCTTATGAAGATCTTTCAGCTCTGGAAGGGATCGTATTCGTCTTCGTTCCGGATAGATACATAAAGCAGGTATACGATGTGCTGAAAGAGAAAGCGAAAGCAGGTACCGTTTTTATACATGCAAGCGGTTACCTGCCATCTTCGATCTTTCACGATGCGGATAGTAAGGGATGGGGAAGAGCATCACTTCATCCCAACTTTTCTTTCTCAGATTTTCAAAAAGCTCTTGAAAGAAGAAGAGACATTATCTTCGGTATAGAGGGGAACGGATTGGGTATAGAATCTTGTATCAAGATTGTGAATTCCATATCCGGAAAATATGTTGTGATTCCTGAAGATAAGAAACCCTATTACCATCTTGCAGCAGTTGTTGCTGCGAATTTTCTTGTGGGATTGGCTTATCTTTCAAAAAGGCTCTACGAAATCTCTGGTGTTGAATCGATACCAACTCTGCATTTGATGGAAACAACTGTGGAGAATATGAAAAAAATCGGTATTGAAAAAGCTCTCACGGGGCCTGTAGCTAGAGGAGAGAAGGAGATAATAAGGAAAGAAGGAGAAATATTCGAGAAAGTTTTCCCAGAATACGTGGATCTCTACTGGAGCATGGTGAAGGTTTTAAAAGAGGTGAAAAAGCATGGATGTCATTAAAATCATGAAAATGAAAGGGAAGGAAAAAATCGTCATGATAACTGCTTACGATGCTCCTAGTGCTAGAATTGCTTGGGAAGCAGGAGTAGACATAATTCTCGTTGGAGATTCTTTGGGTAACAACGTTCTGGGTTACAAGGATACGATACCTGTGACGATGGAAGAGATGCTCATTCATGTTTCCGCTGTGAGAAGAGGAGCAGAGGAAGCTTTCATAGTCGCGGACATGCCTTTCCTTTCATATCAAGTTTCTGAAAGTGAAGCGATCAAGAACGCTGGTCTCTTCCTAAAGAGCGGTGCCAACGCTGTTAAATTGGAAGGGGGGGGAGAGTTTGCGGAGTTGATAAGGAAATTGGTCGCTTCTGGAATACCGGTTATGGGTCATCTAGGACTGACACCACAGTCAGTGAACGTCTTTGGTGGTTACAAGGTACAGGGAAAAACCGAAGGGAGTAGGAAAAAATTGATAGAAGATGCTATAGCTCTGGAAGAAGCAGGTGTTTTCTCCATAGTTCTGGAAATGGTCGTGGAAGAGGTTGCTCGTGAGATAACTGAGAAAGTTAAAGTCCCAACGATTGGTATAGGTGCTGGAAGGTATTGTGATGGACAGGTTTTGGTGTGGCACGATGTTCTGGGATTGAACCCAGAGTTTTCTCCAAGGTTTGTAAAGAAATATGCAGATCTTTACAGGATATCTTTGGAAGCTGTTAGAACATACAAAGAAGAAGTTAAGGAAGGAAAATTCCCGGGCGTTGAAAACGTCTTCAGAAAAAAGTGAAATTCTTCTTCAGTTATGTTAATATAGACTCAAAGAAAAGATCGGGAGGTGATCGATGTGAAGAGACTTCTAGGAGTGCTGTTTTTGATGACCACGGTTATCCTGCTAGGAGCGGGTTTCAAGGATGTTCCTGTTAATCACTGGGCTTACGAAGCGGTCATGAAGATGGCGGAAATTGGTGTCATAACAGGCATGCCAGATGGTACATTCCAGGGAAATTCTCCAATGACAAGATACCAGGTTGCTTTAGCCTTTTACAGGTTCTTGGACTACATTGAAAAGACTATAGCTCCTAAAAAGGAAATCGAGGCTGCGGTCAATAAAGTTACAACCCTTGAGGATTTGGTCAGCACAGCGTTGATGAAGCTCCAGAGAAATGTAGAGGATATATCAACTCTGAAAAGTGATTTCTCGAAACTCCAGACGGAGGTTGCTGGCCTCAGAAGTACTGTGCTTGAGATAAAGGATATAAGGAAGGAATTGCTTTCGAGAATACAAAGCGTGTCTTCCGATGTATCTGACTTGAGTTCCAAATACTCTGAGCTTTCCACAAAACAGAAAGGACTGTCTGGTGATATCGAGAAACTGAAGGAATACGGCGGAAAGATATTGGATCTTGAGGGGAAAATAAAAGCTCTGGAAGTCGATGTGAACTCCATCAAAAAAGATGTGGAAATGAACAAGGAGGGTTACACCAAAGGACTTGAAAAGGTATCGAAAGATCTACAAACTTTGAACCTGACTCTGAGCGGGAAGATCAGCGCTCTAGAGATGAAGATACCGTCCATGAGTGTCATAGAATCGAAGATAAGCGCTGTAAAAAATGAACTCCTTGATAGTCAATCCAGTCTCAGGATAGAAGTGGAAAACGCTCTCTCGTCTCTGGAAGCTACCGTAACGGCCGTTGAAGAAACTCTTAAGAATTTGGAAGACAAAATGAGCGTTTCTGAAAAATCTTTGAAAGATTACGTGGACAAAAAGGTTGGAGAACTTTCAGTAACGCTCTATGAGAAGCTGGAGGGATACAAGAAAGCTCTGGAAGATGAGGATACGAAACTTGCGGGAGAGATCGAAAACATAAGGGTGCTTCTGAACGATCTTTCCAAAGGATACAAAGCGATGGAAGCTAGAGTCAGTGTTCTCGAAGGCCAGGTCGCCACTATAAGTTCGGATATAGAGGATATAAAAACGACTATTCAAAAAGTTTCTGCTGATGTGAAGAGCAACGCCAAAAAGATAACAAGCCTTCAGAACGATGTTGGAGCACTCGCTGGAAGAATGTACTCCGTCGAGAAAAAAGCAACTCAACTTGAAAAGAAAATAAGCTCTGTGGAAGAGAATATCGCTAGTAAACCATGGATGGATGATGTAAACAGCGTCAGTGCTGGCCTTTCCAAGAAGATCTCTGAACTCCAAACCATGAGCATAGCGGGAATAGCCTTAGGAGCCATCGCTTTGGTGTTGGGTGTAATATCCATGTTCTAAGACATTAGAAAGCGTGTTGAATTTTAGGGGGCTTGGCCCCCTTTTTCAATGTTATAATCACAGAAGACGAAACAAGGGGGAGTGAAAATGGAGTGGGTGTACATAGAAGATTTGAAGAAGCATATAGGTAAAGATGTCGAATTGAAAGGGTGGGTGTGGAGAATAAGATCCAGTGGAAAAATCCATTTCATACAAATGAGGGATGGAACTGGATTCGTTCAAGTGGTCGTTGAAAAATCCAGTGTGGACGATGAGACTTTCAAAACCTGCAAGAAGTTGAAAATGGAATCGAGTATTGTTGTAAAGGGGAAAGTGAGAGAGGATGAAAGAGCTCCAGGAGGGGTTGAAATCCTGGCAAATGAAGTCAAAGCGGTTCAAATTCCTCAAGAGCCGTTTCCAATAAATAAACCGGATCATGGTATAGACTACTTGATGGAAAGAAGACACCTCTGGATAAGATCGAAGAGACAATTTCATATATTGAGAATTAGAGATGAAATAATAAAAGCCATCAGAAATTTCTATTGGGAAAGGAAATTCGTTTTAGTCGACACTCCCATATTCACCGGTTCCATCGGAGAAGCCGCTGGTAATCTTTTCGAACTCGACTATTTTGATTACGGGAAAGTGTACCTAGCTCAAACTGGGCAACTCTACCTGGAAGCAGCTTGCATGGCTCTTGGAAAAGTTTACAACCTCGGTCCAACATTTAGAGCTGAAAAATCCAAGACCAGAAGGCATCTGATAGAGTTCTGGATGAATGAAGCTGAAGTCGCCTATTACGAGCATGAAGACAATCTGAAATTGCAGGAAGATCTGGTTTCCTATATAGTGAAATGGGCCCTCGAAAACGCATCGGATCATCTCAAGGCCATCGGAAGGGATATATCAAAACTCGAAAAGATCGAACCTCCTTTCCCCAGGATCACGTACGATGAGGCTATAAAGCTTCTGCAAAAGAAAGGTTTCGATATCAAATGGGGAGATGATTTTGGAGGAGACGAAGAAACGGCAATAGCTGAGGAATTCGAAAAACCTGTCTTCGTTACACACTATCCAAGAAAGACGAAGGCTTTCTACATGCAGCCCGATCCAGAGAGACCAGAGGTGGTTTTGTGTGATGACCTTCTCGCACCGGAAGGTTACGGAGAGATAATAGGGGCTTCTCAAAGAATCCATGATTACGATCTCCTTGTTGAAAGAATCAAAGAATTCAACCTCCCATTGGAATCATACAAATGGTATTTGGATCTGAGAAGATGGGGAAGTGTTCCTCACAGCGGATTCGGGCTTGGAGTTGAAAGAACCGTCGCATGGATATGCGGTTTGGACCACGTAAGAGAGACGATCCCCTTTGCAAGGACCCTATACAGGGTTTATCCGTGAGGTGGAACGATGGAGAGATACTTAACGCCAGAAAGAACGGGGTACGATATCGGTGTATCGTTTCTGAGACCGAAAAATCTGGAAGAATACATCGGCCAGGATAAGGTTAAAGAAAGGTTGAAGCTCGCCATAGAAGCTGCTAGGAAGAGAAAAGAGCCTTTGGATCACGTCCTTCTAGCGGGCCCGCCTGGTCTTGGTAAAACAACACTCGCTTACGTCATAGCCAACGAGATGGGAACTAACATTCATATAACAAGTGGCCCGGTTCTGGAAAAACAGGGAGACATGGCCGCGATATTAACCAACCTGGAGTTTGGAGATGTGTTGTTCATAGATGAGATACACAGGTTAAACAGAGCTGTTGAAGAGATTCTCTACTCCGCCCTTGAAGACTTTCAGATAGATATAATGATCGGAAAGGGGCCAAGTGCAAGATCCATAAGAATAGATATAAAACCTTTCACCTTAGTTGGAGCAACCACTAGGAGTGGCCTACTGAGCTCTCCCCTCAGAAACAGATTCGGCATGATCCTGGAACTTGATTTCTATGAAACGGATGATATCAAGCAGATCGTGATGAGGGCTTCCAGGTTGATGAACATAGACATAGACGATGAAGCGGCATGGTATCTTGCAAAAAGATCAAGGGGGACTCCCAGAATAGCGATAAGACTTTTGAAAAGGGTGAGAGACCTTTCAACTGTGGAGGGAAAGAATAGAATAGATCTTGATCTCGTGTCGAGGGCCATGAGAATTTTGGGAATAGACGATGAGGGATTGGACGATTTCGATAAGAAGATTCTGAGGGTGATCATCGAGGTGTTCAACGGTGGACCTGTTGGATTGAATGCAATAGCAGCGACTCTGGGTGTTGAACCGGACACCATAAGTGAAGTCTATGAACCCTATCTTCTCCAGTCAGGTTTCATAGCGAGGACTTCAAGAGGAAGGGTGGCGACAGAGAAGGCTTATAGTCATCTTGGCTACGATAAAGGAAAAGGGCCTCTCTTTGAAGGAGTGTGAAAACCTTGCTGGAAAACAACATAAAAAGAGTTTTGGAAAGAATAAATAAAGCTGCTGAAAGATCCGGAAGGAATTTTGAAGATATATTGCTTGTTGCCGTGACTAAAAATGTTCCACCAGAAGTCATAAGAAAGGCTTACGAATACGGTCTCAGAAATTTCGGAGAGAATAGAGCCCAGGAGTTGAGGAAGAAATATGAAGATCTAAAGGATCTTGGGATAACATGGCATTTTATAGGAAGAATACAGACAAATAAGGTGAAGTATTTCGTTCCCATATGCGAATACGTTCATTCTGTCTGGAGGGAAGAGGAGGTTGCAGAGATCAGTAAAAGGGCAGGAAGGATTGGAAAAATTCAAAGAACTCTCGTGGAAGTCAACGTCTTCGGTGAGGAAACGAAGGCGGGATTAAAGCTCGAAGAGGTAGAAGATTTTTTAAAAAAGTGTGAGAAATACGAAAACGTCTTCTTCGAAGGTCTCATGACTATGGCTCCGTATGTTGAAAATCCTGAAGAAGTGAGATGGGGTTTCAGGAAATTGAGAGAACTTCGAGATTATCTGATGAAGATGAATTTCAAGAATGCTGAGATTAAAGAACTCTCGATGGGAATGAGTAACGATTTTGAAGTGGCTGTGGAAGAAGGTGCCACTATGGTTAGAATCGGAACGGCCATATTCAGGGGGTGATGAATAAAGTGTTCGTCGTTGGGAACCTTCTAAGAGCCATTGCCACCGTTTTGAGGATATTCATCTACACGGAGATGGCTGCCATCATAATATCCGCACTTTTGAGTTGGGTCAGCCCTTTCGTTTACAACCCAGTAAAATATTTTTTCGCTTCATTAGCTGACATAGTGGAAAGACCCTTGAGAAAACTCATACCTCCATTAGGCCCTGTGGATTTAACCCCTTTCATAGCGATACTTCTATTGATATTCTTAGATAGTTTTCTTGTACAAACATTGTTCGACCTGGCGGTGAAATTGAGATGAAAGTGGCCATCATTTACCACCCCGATAGGGTTACAACAGCCAGGAAACTGAAAAAGAGAACGGAAGTGGAAGGTGAGGTTGTTATCTTTGAAAAAACGGAGAATGTGAGGAACATACCCGGTAACCTAGATTTCGTTCTCGTAGTTGGAGGTGATGGGACGGTCATAAGGGTTGCAAAGGTTGTTCACGATGATGTACCGATAGTTGGTTTCAAAGCTGGAAGATTAGGTTTTTTAACATCGTACTCTGTGGACGAAATGGAAGATTTCTTCGAGGACATAAAGAACGACAGGATAGTTGAAGATAGAAGATGGCTGCTTGAAATCAGAACGAGGAAAGGAGAATATTTGGCTCTCAACGATGTGGTTCTTCAGAAAGATGTTGAAGGTAAGATGCTTGAAATTGAGATAGTGGTTGATGGCTATTCTCCGCTCTGGTTCTTTGCAGATGGTGTTGTTGTATCTACTCCTACAGGATCTACCGCTTATGGACTTTCTTTAGGAGGTCCCATGATAGCGCCAGATTGCGATGTTATCGAGATAACACCCATGGCTCCTCAATTCCTTTTTACAAGAAGTATTCTAATTCCTTCAAAGGAAACTCTGAGCGTTAAAGTTACTGTAAGTGGAAACCTGGTTGTGGATGGAAAGACCGTTGAGAAAACAGATGAATTCGTTGTTTGCAGATCTGAAAAAAGTGTGAGGATCCTTCGACCGAAGGGTTTCGATTTCTTCAGGGTCATTAAGAGTAAGATAGGATACGGGAGGCGTATCGTGTGAGATGGATCCTTCGCGAGAAGATAGAGGAATTCAAAAAGGGTGTCTTGAAAGCAGGATGGTTTGCGGAAAAGATGTTCAAAAAGGCGATATCTTCTTTGATCGAGAGAAACGCGAATCTCGCAAGTGAAGTCGTCTCCGACGATGATCTCATGGATCAGATGGAGATAGAGATACACGAGAAAGCTATGGAGATCCTCGGGATATTCACTCCGATAAAGATGGAGCTCAAGATGGTCACAACGGGCATCAGGATAGCGGAGATCTTGGAGAGCATGGGTGATAGATCCGCCAGGATCGCTAAAAACGCTTTAGAACTCTCCAAAGAACCTCCTTTGAAACCTTTGATAGATATACCGAAGATGGCTGATATAACGTCCAAAATGGTCAAGGAAAGTCTCAGAATGTTCGCGGATGCCGATGCGGAAAAATCCTTTGAGATATGCAAGCAAGACGCAGAAGTCGATGAGCTTTACGAAAGGGTGAAGGAGGATCTACTGCTTTACATGATGGAGTCTCCAAGGTACGTGAAAAGGGCGTTGCTGCTTCTTGAAATAGCCAATTTCATAGAAGAGGTGGCGGATCTCGCAACCAACATAGTGGAAGCGACTGTATACATGGTGAAAGGGGATCTGTACAAGTGCTGCCATGATGATATGGTGGCTTTCAAAAAAGGTGGAGGGATTCTGTTTGAAAGTTCTGATTAAGTACATTTCAAAGCTTTCCATTGGGCCTTTTTTGATAGGTCTTGGTGGATTCGTCATTTTTGTTAGTGTGGAGATACTGTATCAACTCTCCGATATAATCGTGAGGCACAGAGTTGGTATAGCTAAATTACTCCTCTTGATATATTACTATCTTCCATATTTCGTTTCCATGGGTATTCCCGTGGGAATTTTACTTTCCATATTCTGGATAGTTTCCCAGCTTTCAAACGACAGAGAAATGATGGCATTTCAGGTTCACGGTATCTCTTTGAAAAGTCTGCTACTGCCATTCCTCATTCTCTCACTGTTTTTATGTGGTATAACTTACTATCTAAGTGATTACCTCGTTCCCGTATACAACACCAAGGTTGAAGATGTACTATCTAAGTATGTCTACAAGAGACCCCAAGCTTTCATAGCTGAGAACATCCTCACGAAGTTGGGTGAAAATCAGTATTTTTATGTTAAAAAGTACGACGAGAGAAACGAAACACTGTGGGATGTTGTCCTATTCAGGTATGGGAAGGAAGAATCCATAATAACCGCAAAGAAAGTCGTGAAAGAAAAGGGGAAATGGTATCTGTACGACGGAAAATACTACACCGTGGATAAAGATGGATTTTTGAAGATCGATGCGAGGTTCTCGAAAATGGAGCTCGATATAGAAAAGGATCTGGAAAACTATCTGAGGCTCGGAAAGTCTCCCAGGGAGATGAAGGGGAGTGAGATAAAGAGTAAGATCGTTTTTTTCAAGAAAGTTGGTATAGATACGGCTCCTTTGATAGTGGAATTGTATTCAAGGTATGCGAATGCCCTTGGGCCTCTCATAATAGTCCTAGTTGGTATACCACTCTCTCTTCTTTTCAACCTCAAAAGCAAATCATGGGGTGTGATTTTCACTTTCGTCCTGGTCGTACTGTATCAAGGTTCCAGTGCATGGTTGAGTGCCATGGGGAAGGAAAGATTGATATCACCGGATCTAGCTCCCTGGATACCAGATATCGTGTTTTCGATATCTGGCCTTTTGCTCTTCATTTTACTCGATACAACCAGCGCTTACAGGATTAGAGAGATTTTATCGAAGTTTTTCATACTTCTAGTGATAATTCTTCCCGTGACACTGGGTTTTTCAACGGAGGTTACTATAACAGCCGATCACGTTATGAAATACAGAGATAGAGTTGTATTTTCTGGAAACGTGGAAGTTCATTATAAGGATTCTGTGACGAAAGCTTCCACTTTAGTAGCCATCTTGAACGATGAGGGTAAAGTAACAGAAGTTGTATCGGAAGGAACAGTAACTTATGTGAAGAAAGACATAGTTTTGAACGTTGAGAAGATGAGGTTCATCTTCGAAGAGGAGAAAGCATTCATAGCCGGTATAAGAGGAGAGAGTTTTTTTAAAGATGAAAAGGGTAAGAAACACAAAGTTTACATAGGGGGAACCAGTGGCACCGTTGAAAGAGGATTAACTGGGATAAAGTATGGTTATGTGACAACGTGTAATCTCGCAGAACCTCACTATAAAATATCGGCAGTATTCGTTGAACTCAAGGAAAACGAATACATGGTGGCGTATCATGCCATTTTTCACATTCTGGGAATTCCCGTAATGTATTATCCCATCTATTTTTCATCGTTGAAAGGAGGACCTCAACCCCTCACATTCAGTTTCAGCCTATCATCAAAGGAAGGTTTGATCATTACAAGCACTTACAACATTCCTTACAGTTCAACGGGTCTTGTAACCATAACTAGAAGAAGTGTCGAAAAAGGTGAAAAAGCTGGACGTTACATAACTCTTGAATGGAAAGATAAAGTATATGGTAAGGATATGTCGATGAGTTTTTCAAGGTCATCGGAGGATTCATACACTCTCTCTTTCAAAATATCGAAACTCGCTTTCATTTTGCCATCCACTTTCAGTTTCTCTCACAAGGTAACTGGTGATACCTTCAACACCGTGTTGAACCTCTCAGGAATTAAAAAAGTTGGTAAGGGAAAGTATGGATACGTTCTGGAAAGGAAATCAACATCGAGTGGCGTATCATACAAGATTCCTTACGTGTTCGCAGAAAAAGTTTCGATACCAACATCTATTGGTAACCTGACGATACAGAAGTTCTCTCATAAGGGGAATTTAAGCTACAAGGAAGGAAACTTCTTTGACCATCTAAAAGATATGAACTCTTCTGGAAACTACACGATGGTTTTTGCAACAAAAGAATGGTACATTTTAAAAACAGTTAAAACGACTCTCAAAGGATCCTATTCATTCAAAGAGTTCGGACTCGTCAACCATCAAAACCTTTTGGATTTTCTTTTCGATCTCAAAGGATTCTCAATTGGAACTTTCCCCAAATACTCGTTCGATCACAACATTCTGATAGGATTCAAGGAGCAGAAGGATGAAGATATGAGATACAGGATAGCGAACATCTTCAAAAACACTCTCGCTTTCTCTGCTAAAGGTTTTTCCTTCGTTTTGGCTCACAACTATGTGGATGCTTTTGGTAAGTCTCCCGAGAGTTTTTCGAGTGGAAAGAACGCGAATTTCCTGAACATATCTTCTAAGATGAGTTTTCCTCCTCTTCTCAACACAACGATATCCATGGCGACGAAATACGATTTCATGAAAAAGGAAAGGAATTGGTCCGATCCTAAGGTAGAAACAACGAGTTCTTTTTCAATAGGAAACGTTGGTTTCTCCATCAAAACTTCCACATTGTACAAGCTATACGAGCCGGAGAAAACCACAACGAAGTATACGTTCTCGCAAACTTATGGTTCCTTGAAAAACTCCATATCATTTCTCTACAGGTACGGTGAGGAGAAACATGTGAAAGAGATCACCGATATTCTGAAAATATCTGGTCGAGAATTTCTCTTCATGAGAAGGCCCAGTTTAACGTTGAAAACGATTTTTGAATTGGAAACAAAAAAGATAAAGAAGAGCACATTGTCCGGCAGTTTCTACATAGGAAAAGCAAAGAACAAAATCTCTCTGAGTTACGTTAAAGATTCGTATTTCAAGTTGATCTACAGTCTGACATCGTTCGATCCGACAGTCTCGATCAGTTTAACGTCCAAAAAAAGGGATAGCGAATGGAAAATGGATGAGATGACGTTGAAAATAGGAAAAAGTCTTCATTGCTGGGGTATGAGTTTTGAAAGTTCTTTCGGTAGAGACTTGAAGGTTGAAAAGCTTGCTTTCAAATTCTACATAAAGGAATTTCCAAGCAAAGGTTTTTCGTTCGATCCAAAAACGGGAGAATTCGGCTTCAGTCTTTTCTGAAGGGGTGATATCCTTGAGGGTTCCTCCACACAATCTTGAAGCTGAAGAGGCGGTCATAGGCAGCATTTTGATAGATCCTTCTGTAATAAATGATGTTTTGGAAGTTCTCACCCATCAAGATTTTTACTTGAAAAAGCATCAGTACATATTTCAAGCCATAGAGAAACTCTACGATGAAGTGAAGCCCATAGACATAGTATCGGTGTGCGATGAACTCAAATCCATGGGAAGACTCTCCGACGTTGGAGGGGAGCTTGAAGTTGCAAAGCTTGCAGAATCCGTTCCAACATCTGCTCATGCACTTCATTACGCTCAGATAGTTCGCGATAAATCGATATTGAGACAACTCATAGAATCATCCAGAAAGATAACCGAGACTGCTTACTCCGAGGGTGACGTCGATGAAATACTGGATTCGGCGGAGAGATTGATATTCGAGATAGCGGAGTCCAGGACCACGAAGACATACGATCACATAAGTGGCATCATGCACCAAGTATTTGAAAATCTTGAAAAATTCAGGGAAAAGAGTCAAATGGTAGAGACAGGGGTGTTGGTCACAGGTTTCCCAACAGGTTATAGAGAACTGGACAAACAAACGACGGGATTTCATAAATCCGATCTTGTCATCGTTGCCGCAAGGCCATCTATGGGGAAAACGGCTTTCGCTCTCTCGATAGCCAAAAACATGGCGGTGAGATTCAACATACCTGTTGGAATATTCAGCCTTGAGATGTCCAAGGAGCAACTCGCTCAAAGGCTCCTATGTATGGAAGCGGGTGTCGACCTTCACAGGTTGAGGACAGGCTATCTAAACGAGGATGAGTGGGAAAGATTGACCCTCGCTGCATCGAAGCTTTATAAAGCCAGCATAGTGGTAGACGATGAAACCGCCCTGGATCCCAGAACTTTGAGAGCCAAAGCAAGACGTATGAAGAGGGAATATGGTGTGGAAGTCTTCTTCGTTGATTACCTCCAGCTCATGCACATAAAGGGATTTAGAGAGAACAGGCAGCAAGAGATATCTGAGATATCAAGATCCATGAAGCTGTTGGCAAGAGAACTCGACGTTGTGGTTGTTGCACTTTCTCAGCTCTCAAGGGCAGTAGAGCAGAGAGAGGATAAAAGGCCCAGACTGAGTGACCTGAGAGAATCGGGAGCTATAGAACAGGACGCAGATACTGTCCTCTTCATTTACAGAGAGGAGTATTACAAGAAAACCGAGAGGATCAAGGAACCTCATGAAGCGGAGGTAATAATAGGAAAGCAAAGGAACGGCCCAATAGGTATCGTTACGCTCATTTTCGATCCAGGAACGGTTACATTCCATGATGTGGATGTTGTCCATACCTGAGGTGAACCGATGAGAGAAAAAAGGCTGGAAAAGATCTTGAACTATCTTAAAGAAAAGGGATTTGTAACGATAAATGAACTCAAGGAATCTTTGAACGTTTCGGAAGCCACGGTTCGAAGGGATCTGAATTTTCTAAAGCAGCATGGATTGATAGAGAAGTATAGGGGAGGAGCCTCCCTAAAGGGATACCCTAGAGAGCTTTCGTTCTTTGTGAGACTCGATGAATTCAAAAATGAGAAAAAAAGGATAGCGGAAAAGACGGTGACACTTCTTGAAAATCATCAGATAATAGCTCTTGGGGGAGGAAGCACGATCTATTACACGGTTTGTGCCCTCGATGATAGCTCTCTTCACGATTTAACCATAATCACGAATTCTATAACAACAGCATGGGCTGTTATACAACTCAAAAAGAGTTTCAAGCTCATTCATACAGGTGGGACGGTAAGGGAAGGATCCTTTGAGTGCATCGGAGGACACGTTCTCTCATTTTTGGAAAAGATGAATTTCGATGTGTTCATAACGGGAGCGGATGGTATCCATCCCATCGTGGGAGTGACTTTCACGGATATTGAGGAGGCTTTCGTCGCTAGGAAGACGCTTGAGCGGAGTAAAAGAGTCATAGTAGTTGCAGATCACAGAAAGATCGGGAAAATAGCTCCCATAAAGATGTGCGATATGAACGAAGTCAGCTATTTGATAACGGATGACCTTTCAAACGAAATATCGTTGTCGTTGAAAAAGCGGGGGGTTAATGTCATCTTAGCCTGACCGCTCGCTCATTCATGATAAAATGTATGACGGGATGAGGTGGAATTATGCTTGTTCTCACAAGAAAAGTGGGAGAAAGTCTTGTTATAGACGATAAGATCATCGTAAAGATTCTGAAAATTGAAGGGAATGCTGTGAAAGTGGGGATAGATGCTCCCAAGGATATAAAGATCCTCAGGAAAGAGTTGTACGACCGCGTGATCGAGGAAAACATAGAAGCAGTTAAAAGCCCCCTTGTTGGAATAAAGGAGGTGTTCAAAGATGGTGAAGGTGACGAAAGATCTGGTAAGACATCTGGAGAATCTGGCAAGACTGGAATTGACGGAGGAACAGAGGGAAAAGATAATGAAAGACATGGAGGAGATACTGGGGTACATGGAGATGCTGGATGAGGTAGATGTCAAAGATGTTGAACCCATGTACACACCTGTGGAGAATCCTGTCCTTCTCAGGAAAGGTGAACCTCGCGTCTTTGAAGGGGTGGATCATATAAGAAGGAACTTCCCAAGTGAGGACAAAGGTCATATAAAAGTTCCAGGGATTCACAGATGAATTGGAGAGAAGCCGAAAAATTGGCAACGGATCACCTGAAAAGGAAGGGTTACAGGATACTGGAGAGAAATTACAAAACCCCATACGGTGAGATAGATATAATCGCTATGAAGGGGAAAGTGTTGGTATTCGTGGAAGTGAAAAGCGGATCTGGCAAAAGGATAAAACCATTGGATAGGATAGACAGAAAGAAAATCAAAAGAATGCTCGCAACTGCTCAGTATTTCATTCTGAATAAAAATTTTTCTTTCAAAAGGGTCAGATTCGATGTGATTGAAGTCACACCTTCGGGTATAACACATATCGAGGAGGTGAATTTTTGAAAGTAGTTGCTGTCAACAAGAAAGCACGGAACGATTACGATATACTGGAAACTTACGAAGCTGGAATCGAACTCAAGGGAACGGAAGTGAAATCTTTAAGAGAGGGTAGTGTGAGTTTCAAAGACTCATTCTGTAAGATAAAGGATGGAGAGGTTTTTCTCATAAACCTTTACATAGCACCTTATAGACACGCAGGGGTTTTCAATCATGACCCAGAAAGACCCAGAAAGCTTTTGCTCCATAAAAGGGAGATAAAAAGATTGGCTGGAAAGGTCCAGGAAGAAGGAGTAACCGTAGTACCCCTTAAGATATATTTCAATGATAGAGGAATAGCAAAAGTGGAAATAGCGGTAGCAAGAGGCAGAAAGAAGTACGACAAGAGAGAGAAGATAAAGAAGAAAGAGATCGAAAGGAGACTGAGGGAATACATGAAATACAAAGGAAGGTGGTGAAGATGATACTTTTCAAAAACCCAGGAATTGAGAACACAGAAGAAACGTTGAGAATAGCGATTGAGGAGATGAAGAAATCCAACTTGGAAACACTGGTGATCTCTTCAACGAGAGGATATTCTGCGGAAAAAGCTTTGGAAATCATACCAGAGGACGTAAAACTGATAGTTGTAACTCATCATTACGGTTTTAAGAAAGAGAACGAATGTGAATTCTCTGAAGAGCTCAGAAAGAGGGTCGTTGAAAAGGGTTACAGTGTTTTAACTGCCACTCACACACTCTCTGGTATAGAGAGAACTTTCAGAAAGGAATTTGGAGGGTTGTATCCTACGGAGATAGTTGCCCAGACTTTGAGATTGTTCTGTGAAGGCGTCAAAGTTTGTGTTGAGATAGCTGTAATGTGTGCAGATGCTGGACTTGTGAGAACGGATGAATGGATCGTTACATGTGCCGGCACGTCCAAAGGACTGGACACGGCGTTGGTCATAAAACCTTCGAATTCGAACAGATTCTTCGATTTAAAAGTAGGGAAAGTGCTGTGTATGCCATCAGATTACGAGTAAAATGAAGGGGGGAATCCCCCCTTCAATCCCAAGGATTCCATTTTCCAGATAAGAAGAGATCGATGTGTTTTGCCGCCCTCTTACCGGCCCCCATAGCCTCTATAACTGTTGCCGCTCCTGTGACAATATCTCCTCCTGCGAAAACGCCCTTAACGTTCGTTGCTCCCGTCTCTAAGTCGGCTTCTATGTATCCCCACTTGTTTCTTTTGAGTTCCTTAAACTCGGACAGAAGGAGACGATTCGCTTCTTGCCCAATGGCTTCTATGGCCATATCGACTTCCATTGTGAAGTTACTGCCTTCTATTGGAATGGGTCTTCTTCTGCCAGAAGAATCAGGCTCGCCAAGCTTCATTCTCACGCACTCCATAGCCACCAAGTTACCTTTCTCGTCTCCTATGTACTTAACAGGTTGTGTTAGCCAATGGAATTCTATTCCCTCTTCTATGGCATGATGGTACTCTTCGAGCCTTGCAGGCATCTCTTTTTCGGATCTTCTATAAACTATCATCACTTTCTCTGCCCCTAGCCTTAAAGCACTTCTTGCTGCATCCATCGCTGTGTTTCCTGCCCCAATGACTGCCACTTTTCTTCCAACTTTTATCGGAGTATCGTATTCTGGGAAAAGATAAGCCTTCATAAGGTTTATCCTTGTTAGAAATTCGCTGGCTGAGTAAACTCCGTTCAAATTGGTACCAGGTATCTTCATGAATTTTGGAGTTCCGGCTCCTATACCAATGAATATAGCATCGTACTCCTCAAGCAATTCCTTCACTGATATCGATTTCCCAACGACCACACTGGTTCTTATTTCAACTCCCAATCTCTTTATGAATTCCACTTCTCTCTCCACGATCTTTTTAGGAAGCCTGAATTCCGGTATTCCGTAGATCAAAACCCCACCTGGCTTATGGAAAGCTTCAAACACAACGACATCGTATCCCATCTTCGCAAGATCGGCGGCTGCTGTAAGCCCAGCTGGTCCTGCCCCTATAACGGCAACTTTTTTGTTCTTCTTATCATTTATCTCTGGGACTCTGATTCCAACATTTTCCGCTTCCCAGTCCGCTACGAACCTTTCCAATCTCCCTATGGCCACAGGTTCTGCGTTTGGTATCTTCCCTACAACGCATTTTGCCTCGCATTGAACCTCCTGAGGACAGACCCTCCCACAGACCGCCGGGAGGTTGTTGTATTTCTTTATGATATCTATAGCTCCCAGAAAGTCTCTCTCTCTGATTTTCTTGATGAATCCGGGTATATCGATTCCCACAGGGCAACCGGAAATACACGGATGAGTGGGACATTGGATACATCTTTCAGCTTCTCTGATCGCTTCTTCTTCGGTGTAACCTAGGGCAACTTCTTCGAAATTTCGTCTTCTGACCTGAGGATCCTGTTCTTTCATTGGCGTCTTTTTCAACTGTTTCAGAGCCAAGACGTATCACCTACCTTTTTCAGGAATCTCTCAAGAGCCAATTTTTCTTCTTCCTTGTATTGATTCAATCTTTTGAGGAGCTCATCCCAATCCACTTTCGTTCCATCGAATTCTGGCCCATCTACGCATGCAAATTTTATCTCTCCATCCACACTCACCCTGCAAGCTCCACACATCCCAGTACCGTCCACCATTATGGAGTTCAACGATACCCATATGGGAATACCGTATTCTTTGGCCTTCAGAGAGCAAAATTTCATCATTATGGTTGGACCAATCGCCCACATTATGTCGAACTTGTACCCCTTCCTCACCAAGTAGTCTATTCCATCCGTCACAACACCTTTCATGCCTTTACTTCCATCATCGGTCGTCACGAGAATCTCAGAAAGCTCTGAAAACTCCTCCTCCATTATCACGTATTCTGCTGATCTACCACCAAGAATGGAGAAGAGTTCATTTCCCGCTTTTTTCAGAGCCTTTGCTATGGGGTACAGCGTTGCTATACCAACTCCACCTCCAACGAGAAGGACTTTCCCATAGTACTTTATCTCGCTAGGATTTCCAAGGGGTCCAACTACATCCAGGAACTCATCACCTTCTTTCATCATACACATCTCGTAGGTGCTCTTTCCAACAGCTCTGACGATCATTCTGAAAGCTTTTTCCTCGGGAAACGTGTCAGCCACCGTGAGGGGGATTCTCTCCGCTTTCTCATGGGTTCTGACAATGATGAATTGACCGGGCTTTGCTCTTTCGGCGATATCCTCGTTTTCAATTATGAAATCGTGCACTCCTGGTGCTAATCTTCTTTTTTTCAAAATTTTGTTACGCAAGTTGTCACCTCCTCTTCACAATTTTACCAAAAAAATCACAAACCCTGAAAGGCTCAACCCACATCTACATCACTTCCACCTACTCCTCCGCCGACACCTGAACCAAAATCCCCTCCACCCCCAACCGATGTACTGGAACTCACGATGGATCTCGCTGTGAGCGGTATAGTGGAGAGATAAGCATAAACAGGCGCTTCGTAGCTACTTCTTGCGATGGGGGTGTTGGGAGGTTCAGGAAGCATTTTTCTCATGATGCTCACAGTTTTTTTAGCAACACCAAGGGCCGTTGCGTAGATGAGATAATCTTCCCAAAGAACAATGGAATCTGGGGGATATTGAGATAGGAGAGAAAAATCCGTTATGAATCTCTCGAACGCTTTCCATTTCAAGTAGTACAACCTACCCTCCTCGGTCCATCTTGCTAAAACATCCTTCCTCAGGAAAAGTACGAACAGATTGACCAGAAATCCTGAAAGCCCCATCGCACTGCTGAATATGGTAACATGTCCGTACCCTTTCATGAACGATGGAAGGAATAGGAAAAGGAAACCTGGTATCATCAGGAAGAAAGCCGTAACCTTGGCTATAGTGTTTCCTTTCGTTTCGATGAAATCTCTCCCTTTAACTTCCTCAGAGATATTCCGTTGCCAGGAGTTGTACAGATCGTAAATCGCTTTCGCTTCCTTTTTCAACTGAGATTTCAGATTCTTCAGATCGACGATCCCATCAACTGCCAACAGTTCCAATATTTTGTAGATCTCCTCGTTCTTTCCAGGGTTTTTCAAAAGTTTCAAATGATTTCTTTCTATGGATATCGATTTTTCCTTGATCATTTCTAGAATGGCTGATGAAAAACCGTTTTCATCTGGAAGACCACATAAGTTCTTCACTACGGTATTGACGATTTCTGGTGGATCTTTCGAAGGAGGTTCTCTTTCAAATATGGCATCGTAACTGACTTTCTTCTCTCTACCTAATTTAAGATAGACCATTATAGGAAGGAACACACTCAGAAGAATATAAGCCATTGAGGATGTGGGCACAAGAGAGCTCAAAAATTTATATGTTCTCTCTTCTCTCAAAGCGTTTTCCATAGAAAGGGGCACCTTGGCTTCGCTTGGGATACTTAAGATTTTTGGGAATATGTACCTTCCTTCAACGAAAGTACGAGGAGGTACGTTTTCAAACAGGAATTCATATTTTCCTTTTTCATTCGATGGATTTTCTGCAAAATTCGGATGATGAAATATTCTGGGAGCTGGAAAATCACCAGGTATCTCAACTCTCACTCTCAGTTTCCTGATCCAGGAATTTCTGGAACCACCAACGTACTTCACAAACAGCTGAGAAAAATCTTCCCCATGGATGATGAGATTTTTTACTCTGTAGGTGAATGAGTACGTTATCAAAGCCGGTTCGTGATAGATATCGAGGGATCTCGTGTACCAGAATGTCAATCTCACACCATTTTTCAATTTTTCCTTGTTCACCATCAGAGGTTTTGGACCTTCCAATCTCTTCACATTTAAAAGTTCGAAATCCATAGGCTCTGGAAATGACACTCTCCAACTCAAGTATCTGAAAGGTTTTTTCAAATTCCAGGTTATCTTTTCAGTCACGACACCGGATCCATCTTTTTTGAGAATCAGTTTGTATTCCATAGCAGGTATATCGAAGAGCGGCGAACCAGAAAAATAGTGGATGTAGAGAAATATGGAAGCAAAAACTATTATTCCAAAAACAATGTATCTTTTCAC
>CAZANP010000007.1:37921-51610 GCA_964486555.1 uncultured Thermotoga sp.
CCCCTCGTTCATGACAAGGATCCTATCGCACATCTTAAGAATATCTTCCTCTGAGTGCGAAGATATCATCATCGTCACACCATTTTTCTTCAGTTTTTCCAGCACCTGCCATATTATCTCGGAGGATTCCCGATCCAAGCCACTCGTTGGTTCATCCAGAAGCAGCACTTTCGGGTTTTTCAGAAGGGATATGGCAAGAGATACTCTCTGTTTCATTCCTTTGGATAGAATTCTCACAGGCTTTTTGAGAGGAATCCCCAGCATTTCCACAACTTCTTCGAAATCGTTTTGAGCGCGACTAACTTTCGAAAAATGCAATATGTTCTCCTCGGCGGTTAACTCTTCAAAAAGGGAGGGATACTCCGGGACATATGAAATTAATTTTCTGACCTTGGATGGATTTTTGAGAGCGTCGATCCCCATTATGGCTATTCTCCCCGAACTCGGTTTCAATATCGTGGCCACGATCTTCAAGAGTGTGGTCTTCCCAGCAGCGTTGGGTCCAAGGATTCCCAGCGTTTTACCTTCTTCAAGGTGAAACGTGATATCTTTCAAAACGGTAACTTTCCCATAGTTCTTGTTCACTTCGATGAGTTCTATCACGTTGTATCCCCCAATTTACGTATTTTATCCATAACATCCTCTCTTCCCTTTTCCACTATGTATCTCACAAAAGAAGGGTTTCTGGTGATCAGAAGAAAGATTGCTTTCAAGAAGAATTCCTTGTTTTTCTTTGAAAATGTATCATCATCCAAAGCTCTTAGAAGTAGATTCACGGACTTTTCAGAATCTATGTTGGCTAGAACCATGGCGACCTGTTCACACAGCTCTTTTCTATAGGAATCTTCAAACAACAGATATTCGAGGTAAGGTAAAAACTTCTCACCTCTGCCTATCTTGGCCAATGCTTCGTATATCACCAGCAAAGCTTCTTCAACATCATATTTGGATAACATGTCGAGAAGGATTTTTTCCATTCGTTTCTCTCCAAGATCTCCTAGAATGTCCACAATGTACAGGAGTGTTACATCGTTCTTCTCAATCCCTTTTCTCCATCTCTTAAGGAGTTCGGCGTAGAGAAATTCTCGGGCGTCATCTCCTAGAAGGCGAAAGGCTTCTGATACAATTTCCCTAACCTCTGGGTCTTCATCCCCCAGCAATCTGAGGAGTGTGGGTAAAGCATCTTTCCCTCTTTCTTCTACGATCCTTCTTATGAGCTTTTCCTTTTTCTCTAAGTCCATTCAACCAACATCCCTTCTCTCAATATTATACGTTTGTCGAATTCTTCAGAAAATTCCTTATCGTGTGTTATGAAACATATCACTTTGTTCAACTTTTCCAGTTCTTTCAGAGACTCAGCTATCTTCTTCTTGTTACCGCTATCTAAACTCGAAAAACCTTCATCTATGAAGAAGGTTTCCATCTCACCTGCAACCGTTTCTGCTACGGCCATTGCGAGAGTTATTGAAACCAGAGTCCTTTCACCCCCTGATAATCCTCTAGCTTCCCTCTCTTGACCTCTGTCCAGTATCACAAAACCGTCTTTGAACTTTAGAGAGAATCTTCCATTCGTCAATATGGAAAGGTGGTTATTGGCTCTATCGAGAATTTTTTCCAGGCATCTGTTAACAAAGAACGTTTGAAATTCCTCGCTTCTCAAGGATTTCAGCATACTCTCATATATCGTGAATTTTTCCTGAACTTTCCTCTTTTCCTCCTCCAATCTTCTGTATTCCTCTTCCAATTTGCTCAATTCTTCGAGATCCCTTGATATTCTGGTTATTTCAACTATAACATCATCTCTATCTTTTCTTAACTCATTCAGAAGTTTTTCCGCTTTTTTCAATTCTTCTCTTGGATCTCTCATGACACTTTCTTCCATTTCCAGATCCTTTATATCTTCCAAAAGTATTCTTCGTTCTCCTCTCAAGCTTTCGATGGAACTTTCAGCGTTTGTCAATTCTCTATCCTTGTAGTTAAGGAAAGTCTCCATATCCAAACCGTTCATTTCCAGCTTTTTCAGAAAATCGGACTTAATCTCTTTTAGCCTTTCTTCAAAGGATTCTACTCTCTTTTTCAACTCTGAGAGCTTATCTTTCCTCTCTTGGATGCTCTTTGACATCTCCGAAATCCTACCACTCAATCTCCCTATCGTAGCTTCTAAGTCGCGAAGTCTCCTCGATATCTTTTCCCTATCAATTAAGGTATTTTCAAGTTTTTCATCCGCACCTTCGAAATAGCCCATATCTTTCAATCTTTCTTTCATGGCGTTTATGGATTCTGAAAGGACTTTCACTCTATTCCTTTTCCTGGACAAATCATCCTTGAGCCGATGTAACTCCTCTTCAATCTTTTCAATTTCCATATCGTTCCTCATTTTTTTCTCTTTCGTCACTTCTAGCTCTTTCCTGAGACGATCGTATGTTTCGAAATCCACGAAAGCTTCTCTTCTCTTTTTAGAATGGTACACATTTCCACAGACAGGACACGTATCTCCATCCTTGAGGTTTGAAGATATCTCATATGCCATCCATTGCATGACATCTTCTTTGAAAGAGTTGACTTTTTCGTCCAGATAACGAATTTTCTCTAGCAACTCTTTCGAAGCATTTTGATGTTCTTTCAAATGATTCTCTTTGATGACGATACGCTCTTCCAATTCTTTCAATTCATCGTTTAAAGTGTGCAATTCATGTTGATATCTGAAGATCTCTTCTAAGATTGGTTTAGCAGAGGAAACTATGGATTTTAACTTTTCCAACTCGTCTTGAATTCGTTCATCTTCGGAAATCAGTGCTTGTTTTTCTCTTTCTTTATCACTCATTGTCGAGATCAGACTCTTTTTCTCCCTTTCCAAAGCATCTATCTCTCCTGAAATTCTTTCAATATTTTCCATATCTCTGGTATACTCTTCTTCCAACTTATTCAAGGCCAAGAAATCTCCTAAAAGTCCTTTGCACTTCTTCACGATTCTTTCTTCTTCAACTCCGGTTTCCAATTCCTTGATTTTTCTCTCGATCTCTTCCAACTTTTCCTTCTTTTTCATGTAAGATTCATACCTTCTGAGGTCCCCCATCAGTTTTTCAAATCTAGAATTCGCAATCTCCAGTTTTCCATCTATCTCTTTCTTCTTCCTCTCCAATCTCTTCTTTTCATCTATCAAGTTTTTCCTCCTTTTCCCTCTCATCAGCGCCAGGATCTGTTCCATTCTCTGCGTGGGATCCGATTCTTTCAATCTCTGCATCTTATCTTTCAGCTTCTCTTTGATTCGATCGAGAAAATTCTTTCCAAGAAAAACATCCATGACCAATTTCGCTATCTCACTTCGTGTGGATGTCAGGAACTTGGTTGCCTCCCCTTGGGGTAGAAAAAACGTTGTGTTGAAGGTGTCGTAAGTCATGCCTAGAATCTTCATCAATTCCTCATTGACTTCCTTTACCCCCGTTATCCTGTACTTTCTATCATCCTGTATAACTAGGAGGCTGGCGGATTGCCTTATAGCCCCTTTGCTCGACTTTTCCAAGGATCTGGAAACTTCGTAGGATTTCCCTGCTTTTTCAAAGGAGAAGACCACCCACGCTTCTTTGTGATCCCTGTTTATGTATTCTCCTGTCACTCTTTTCCCAAACCTCACACCACTTCCAAACAATGCAAAGACGATGGATTCTAGAAATGAGGATTTTCCGGAACCATTTGGACCTTCTATGACGAAAATACCCGGTTTGAACTCGTATTCCAACTTTTTTATGCCTAAAAATCCTTTGACCTTGAGATATTTAGGCCTCATTCTTCCACCTCTTCGAGAATCTTCTTCATCTCCTTTAACATTTCGTCAGAAATTTCTGGATATCTAGTCTTGACGAATTCCTCGTACATGTCGAAGAAATCGATACCCTTCGTTTCCATATCCTGATGTGGGATCTCCGATTCCTCTCTCTCCCAATCGATTTTGACGACGTTCTCAAATCTTCCAAATATTTCTCCTATCAAGTCCCTATCATCGAGTACTACCTTCACGTATCCATCAAAACCTCTTATCTCCTCTTCAAGCTCTTCTAGAGCTTTCAAACCTTTACTCTTTAATCTCACAATTTTCAATTTCTTAACACTCGTCTCGATTTTATCGACTTGAGGTTGCTCCCCTTTGATTAACTTGACCATCAAAGCTCCTTTCTTTTCCCTCAACTCGCCAAAATCAAAGTATATGGGTGAACCACAATACCATGTGGGAGGTGTTTCAAGGATCTTCAACACCCCATGAAAATGACCAAGTGCGATGTAATCCATAGCACCGGGAAACATCTGCCTTTTCATCACTAATTCCGTCTTCTTCTCTATACCGGAGATTTTCAATCCATCTACGAGAACATGTGCAACCATTATGTTCCAGTCTGCTGTGGCCTCTTTTTCATAACGCTTCATGAGTTTTTCTATTTCGAAGTGTAATTTCTCTATCCGTTCATCCCTGTTATCGATTCTACTGATCAGGGAACTCGTTTCCACATAGGGGAGAGGAAACACCTTTATTCTCTGTCCTTTCTTTCCTGTCAGCTCGAACACTTCCGGTTTATCCACTATTCGGAGATTCTCTAGTTTTAACTCCTTCAGACTCCTCAAACCTTTCCAATCGTGATTACCTAAAACCACCACAACAGGTGCCACATCCGAGAAATTCTTGAGATATTTGATAATGGATTCAACCGATTCAACACTCGGGTTGTTTCTAACATGGAGAATGTCACCTGTTATGAGTACAATATCAGGTTGGAATTCCAGGGTTTTCGAGTATATCTCATCCAATGCCTTCAATATCTCTGATGTCCTATCCACAGGTTTTGAACCTGTCCATGAAGTTACACCTAGGTGCCAATCTGAAGTGTGGAGGATTTTGAGCTCGTTCATTTTTTCTTCTCCTCCTCCAGAACTTTCCTCTCACATATTGATAGATAATACTCAACGGTCTTTCTCAGCGGGTCATCGCCGAGTAGTTCCAAAGCCTTTTTGAATTCCGCAATCGCCATGCTGTAATTTGCCATCCTCATCTGGTATATCCCATCGGATACGATCTCCTTGGCCTTCCTCCTTTTTAAATTCTCCAGATAGGGTATCTCTATACCATTTTTTTCAATGTAACGCGTGAACTCGTCGAAATCTCTGAATATATAAATTTCATATGCTTTTACTTTTTCCTTCAAGTTTTCAATTTCCAAAACCTTCGATCTGTACATGTGAAATGTGATCAAAAAGAGCAAGGAGAATATCGTTAGAAGGAGCAGAAAGAGAAGATTCCTCACGTAACCGCCTCCTTGAGAACCTCGTCCACACTTTCAACTGGTATGATCTCAAGATCCTCGATCACATCATCAGGTATTTTGATCAGGTCCTGTTCGTTTCCCTTGGGAATGATGACCCTCTTTATACCTGATCTATGAGCGGCCAGGATCTTCTCTTTTATTCCACCAACGGGTAAAATCTTTCCTCTCAGCGTTATTTCTCCTGTCATAGCTGTATCATTCCTAACCTTCTTTCCTGTAACAGCAGAGAATAGAGCAGTAACTATGGCAACTCCAGCCGATGGACCGTCTTTGGGAACAGCTCCTTCAGGTAAGTGAACATGAACATCGTTTTTTTCAAACACATCCTGATTTTCCTTTCCACAAAGTCTCCTGGACAAACTCATGGCTATCTTAGCCGATTCTTTCATAACATCCCCCATTTGACCCGTTAAAATCAAACGCCCTTTACCCGGTATCAGAGCTGTTTCAACGAATATCACCACTCCACCGTAAGGAGTCCATGCAAGGCCTGTAACCACACCCACCTCCGGCCTTTTCAGTATCTCTTCTCCTCTGAAAGGAGGAACTCCAAGAAAGTCCTTTAAGTTTTTAACGCTTACATACACTCTTTCCTCACCTTCAGCTATCCTCAATGCCGCTTTTCTTATCAATTTCTCAAGATTCCTTTCAAGGTTTCTAACCCCAGACTCTCGTGTATAGTTCCTTATTATCGTGTTCAAAACCTTTGGTGTTATCTTAACTTGCGATGCTTCCAATCCATGATCTTTTAGAAGCTTGGGCATTATGTATTTCTTCGCAATGTTGAACTTCTCCTTTTCCGTGTATCCTGGTATCTCTATTATCTCCATCCTGTCTTTCAGAGCAGGTGGGATGGTATGCAGCACGTTGGCGGTCGTTATGAACAATACATCAGATAGATCGAATGGAACTTCCAAGTAATGATCAACGAATTCGAAATTCTGCTCTGGATCCAAGACTTCAAGTAAAGCTGCTGCGGGATCCCCTTGAAAACTTACTCCCATTTTGTCAACTTCATCGAGAAGAATGACTGGGTTTTTCGTTCCCACCCTTCGTATCAGTTGGATTATCCTTCCAGGCATGGCTCCAACGTAGGTTCTTCTGTGCCCTTTGATCTCCGCTTCATCCCTTAAACCACCCAAGGACATCCTGGCAAATTTCCTACCCATAGCCTCGGCCAGAGATTTTCCAAGTGAGGTCTTCCCAACACCTGGAGGTCCCACAAAACAGAGTATAGGAGCTCTGAGATTCTTCGCCATCTTTCTGACGGCCAGGAATTCTAGGATCCTTTCCTTTATATCCTCCAGACCATAGTGGTTCTTTTCAAGTATCTTCCTTGCTTCTTTGATATCCATCCTATCCTGTGTCTTCGCATTCCACGGTAGATTCAATATCCAATCGAGATACGTTCTAACGACGGTAGCTTCTGCGGAGTAAGGTGCCATCTTTTCGAGTCTGTCTAACTCTTTATAGGCCTTTTCCTTGACGTAATCTGGAAAATCTCCTTTCTCAATTTTTTCCTTCAATTCCCTGATCTCAACATCTTCTTGTGCTCCCAGCTCTTCCTTTATGGCTCTTAGTTTTTCCCTCAAGAAGTACTCTTTCTGTGTTTGTTCGATCCTTTCCTTAACTTTTTTATCTATCTTCTCTTCTATTTGAAGGAGTTCTATCTCACGCATAAGAATTTCCAAAATTTTTTCCAATCTCGTTGTGGGATGTATCGTCTCTAAAAGTTCCTGCTTTTCCTCAAGGGTAGCAGGGATTATAGAAGCCACGAAGTCTGCGAACCGATTTGGATCGCTCATATCCTCTAAAGCAGTTAGAGTTTCCTGAGGAAACTTTCTGGTATACGAAATGTACTGGGTGAGGTATTCCCTGACTCTACGCATCAGAGCTTCCAACCTTTTGGTCTTTCTGTAGTTCACTTTCAATATCTCTATCTCAAAGAGAAACAGACTTTCTTCCTCTATCACATCCACCTTTTTAGCTCTCTCAAGCCCCTCAACTAAAACCTTGTATGTCCCATCAGGAAGCTTCATTATCTGTATGATCTTCACGACGGTTCCAACATCGTACAGATCATCGGGTTTGGGGTTCTCTATGGTTATATCCCTTTGACTCGTTACGAAAAGAAGCCTGTTGTAGTTTTCCATGGATTCTTCGAGGGACATCAGGGACTTTTCTCTGCCAACGTAGAATGGAACGACTGTATGTGGAAATATCACCATGTTACTTCTTAAAGGTATAGAGGGTAATCTATTTGGAATCGTGTATTCTTTTATAGATTCCTTAGCGTACTCTTCCAGTTTCTCGAATTTTTTCTTTCCAACTTTCGATGACTCTTTCAACATCAATCACCTCCCTACTCGTGGATATAACGAGGACCCTTTCGGTTTCATTCACAACGTTTATCCGTATTTTCAACGCTTCATCGGGCCAAAAATCCTTGAATCTATCTGCCCATTCGATAACGACTATTCCCTCCTCATCCTCTATTATTTCCTCGAGATCGAAGAATATACTATCATCTGATTTCAATCTGTAAAGATCCACATGATAAATCGTCTTCTCACCGACATATACGTTCATCAGAGTGAACGTCGGGCTCCTGACGATGTCCTCTTCCAGACCGATGCCTCTCACCATACCTCTAACGAATGTCGTCTTTCCAGAACCAAGTCTTCCACATAAAAGAACCAGGGTTCCCTCTTTCAAAAATCCTGTCAGAAAGCTTGCAAAATCCTTCAACTTTTCTTCACTCAATGGGCCCAGTTCTTTGCCCTTTCCACTGCCATTCTCCATCTTTTGTAATCCTCCCTGAGATTAATTCGATGTTCCACGATCGTTTTCTCGATCTTTCTCAACTTGAACAGATCATCTTTCTCAAAGATCCCCACGGCCATTCCCGCAAGAAGAGCCGCTCCAAAAGCCGTTGTTTCCAAGACAACGGGCCTTTCGACCTCTACTTTCAGAAGAGACGACAGCAATTTCAATATGAGTTCATTTCTGGCAACTCCCCCATCAACTTTCAAGCTCCTGATGGATTTCCCGGTCTCTTCCCTCATGAGATCCACAAGCTCGAATATCGAAAAGGCAATTGCCTCGAAACAAGCCCTTACTATGTTCTCTCTTTTCACGCCACGTGTCAAACCTATCATCAATCCTCTGGCGTACGGATCCCAATGAGGAGCGCCAAGTCCCGTAAAAGCAGGAACAAAATAGACCCCCTCGTTCGATACATGTTCGGCCATCTTCGTTAACTCTTCTACACTTTCAGCCAGTTTCAAATTGTTCACAAGCCAATCTATCAAGGCACCCGTTACGAAAATACTTCCCTCGATAGCGTAGGTTACTTCGTTTTTCAATCTCCAAGCGATGGTCGTTAAAAGACCTTTTCTTGAAATTACAGGTTCACCACCTATGTTCATGAGGATGAAACTTCCTGTTCCCATGGTACACTTGACATCACCTTCTTTGAAGGATGCTTGACCGAAAAGAGCCGATTGCTGGTCACCTATGAGAGATCCCACAGGTATTCCTTCTTTGGTTCTTCCAAAGACTTCTGATGTATTGACCACCCTCGGTAGTGAAAATTCTGGAATATCGAACATTTTCAAGAGATCTTCGTCCCATTTCAATTCTTTCAAATTGAAGAGCATGGTTCTCGATGCGTTCGATGGATCGGTCACGTGTTCACCCGTGAGACGATAAGCTAGGAACGAATCTATCGTTCCAAAGCGAAGTGTTCCCTTTTCTTTGGCTTTTTTGACCTCGTCCACGTTCTTCAGCATCCATTCCATTTTGGTTGCTGAGAAATATGGATCCACTACTAACCCTGTTTTCTCTAAGATATTCTCGTAATGATGTTTTCTTAACTCTTCAACTCTTTCTGCAGTTCTTCTGCATTGCCATACGATGGCGTTGTAGAGAACTTCTCCAGTTTTCGAATCCCATGCCACGATGGTTTCTCTCTGATTTGTTATACCGATTCCTGCGACCTCCTTGAGAGGAATTCCATCCAGAACTTCCTCTAGGGATTCTTCAACCGTTTTCCATATCTCTTCTGGATCGTGCTCCACCCAACCAGGTTTTGGAAATATCTGTTTGAACTTCCTTCTGGATTCACGGATCACTTCCATTTTCTCGTTAAAAAGGATAGATCTTGTACTCGTTGTCCCTTGATCTATTCCCACAACGTACATTCGCATCCCTCCCTGTAGGAAAATCCTATCACAATATGAACCGTATCGTTCGATATGATCTGCTTCCTTATTTATTCAAATCAAATATGTGTAACAAGTAGGTCACTATAAAGGTTTCAAGTTAATAATGTACAATTTCTCATGAAAAAGCGAAGGAGATGACAGACGATGTGGAAAGGACTCTCATGGAAACTCACCGTGCCTTTGGTCATACTTGCCGGTTTAATAATAGTCGTTTACATTTCCACGTCGCTCATAACGGATTTACAGAAAGATGATGCCTTGGTTGTTAATCTTGCAGGAAGGCAGAGAATGCTCACGCAGAAAATGTCAAAAGAGATACTTCTTTACTCGAAAACAGAAGATCTGATATCGGCTTTGGATGAGTGCGAGGAAAAATGTAAAGAAGTCATGGGAAAAAGTTCATAGATTCACCATCGTCTATGTTATAATTACCTATGTGGCGGAGAGTGAGGAGAGAGCCACATTTCCCGTTTGGGAATGTGGCTCTCTTTGTTTTTTAGGAGGTGACATGTTGAGAATAGTTGTGATCGGGGCAGGGATCGTGGGATCGTTGATAGCGCGGGAGCTTACAAAATACGATGTGGAAGTTATCCTCATAGAGAAAGAGCTGGATGTTGGATGGGGTGTAACAAAGGCGAATTCCGCCATCGTTCATGCAGGTTACGATGATCCACCGGGGAGTGTTAGAGCTCGGTTCTGCGCTATGGGGAACAAGATGTACACTGAGCTCTCTGAGGAGCTGGACTTTGAACTGAAAAGAATAGGTTCTCTCGTGGTGGCCTTCGATGATGAAGAAATCAGAGTGTTGGAAGAACTGTTAAAACAGGGTGAGAAAAATGGTGTACCGAATCTCGAAATACTGGATAGAGACGAAACCCTCGATAAAGAACCGGGGTTGAGCCCCTCAGTCAAAGCATCACTGTGGGCTCCGACCGCTGGTATAACAGAGCCTTGGATGGTTGCGATCGCTGCGGTGGAAAACGCACTCGATAACGGTTTAGAACTTCACCTTGATGAAAAAGTCGTCGATATAGTTGTCGAGAAATCCAGAGTGAAAAAGGTGGTGACTGAGAGAGGAGAATACGAAGCAGATGTAATCGTGAACTGTGCGGGACTGTTTGCAGATGAGATAGCCAAGATGGCCGGAGCAGAATACACACTCATATATCCAAGAAAAGGAGAGTACATACTCTTAGACAAAAACGTTGGGAATCTTGTGAAAAGAATCATCTTCCCAACGCCGACAGATATATCAAAGGGTATCTTGGTCCTACCAACTGTAGATGGAGGAATCCTTCTTGGACCAACAGCGATGGATTTATCAAGAGACAGAAAGAGAGACCTGGCGACGACCAGGGAAGGATTGAAGGAGGTTGTAGAAAAAACCAAGAAGATGGTTCCAGGAATAGATCTTTCTTATGCCATAAAGACATTTGCAGGATTAAGGCCCGAAAGCCCTCAAAGAGATTTCTTCATAAAAGCGAGTGAAAGGATATGGGGATTTATAAACGTCATGGCCATGAGGTCCCCAGGATTAACAGCTGCTCCCACTATAGCCAAGTACGTTGTCGAAAAGATCATTCAAGAAGATCTCAAGATCAATCTTCAAAAGAAAGAAGATTTCAATCCATATAGAAAAGGTATCATCAGATTCGCGGAACTTCCTTTGGATGAATGGGACGAATGGATAAAAAAGGATCCCTTGGCAGGTAAAATCGTTTGTTACTGTAACAGAGTTACTGAAAGGGAGATAGTGGAGGCTATAAAAAGAGGAGCAAGAACATTGGATGGTATAAAATTCAGAACCAGAGCCATGTTTGGAAGATGCCAGGGGGGATTCTGCATGACCAGGATATTGAAGATACTCGCCAGAGAACTTGGTGTAGATGAATCAGAAATACTTCTCAAATCGAGAAAGAGCTGGTTGATCGATGGGAGGGTAAGGGAATGAAGAATGTGGACGTCCTCGTGATTGGAGCAGGGGCTGCTGGCATGGCAGCTGCACTCGCTGCCGCAGAGCAAGGGGCAAAGGTCCTCCTTGTGGAGAGAGAAGATAGAACAGGAGGAATATTGAATCAGTGTATTCACAACGGATTTGGACTTCATTACTTCAAGAAGGAACTCACAGGGCCAGAGTACGCTGAGATATTCAGGGAAAAACTGGAAAGATCTGGTATAGATACCTGCATGGAAAAATTCGTCCTAGAGGTGGATGTTAATAAGAAAGAAGTGATCGTCGTTTCTAAAGAAGGTATCGAGAAAATTCACCCTAGATCGTTGATACTGGCTACAGGTGCACGTGAAAGACCTTTTGGATCCCTCCTGATACCAGGGGATAGACCCTCCGGGATATACACCGCCGGCGTCGTACAGAGGTTGATAAACATAGAAAACAGACTGCCGGGAAAGAGAGCTTTGATCCTGGGATCGGGAGATATAGGACTCATAATGGCAAGAAGGTTAACACTTGAAGGAATGGAAGTTGTGGGAGTTGTTGAAAGACTTCCTTACCCAGGGGGATTGTTGAGAAACGTTGTTCAATGTTTGGAGGATTTCGATATACCTTTACTCCTCTCCAGCACGGTTGTTGAAGTGAAAGGTAAAGAAAGGCTTGAGGAAGTGGTTGTAGCAAGTGTTGATGAAAAGTACAATCCCATTCCTGGTACGGAAAGGACTTTCAAAGTGGATACACTGGTTCTCTCAGTGGGTTTGATTCCCCAAGTTGAGCTGGTTTCGGATTTTGTCGAGATAGATCGATCATCCAAGGGGTTCGCCGTCTCCAACACAGGCCAAACTTCTGTCTCGTGGATCTTCGCAGCGGGTAACAGCACCGTAATATACGACCTCGTGGATTATGTGACGTATGAGGGGGAAATAGCTGGAAGGAGTGCTGTAAGGTATATTGATGGAAAAGATGTGGGGAAGACGAAGGTGAGTGTGGAAGCCGGGGAGAACATCGGGATCTTGTTTCCAAAATGGTTCGATCCCCTTGAGGATCTGACGATGTATATTCGTGTGAGAAAACCTATAGAAAAAGGGATATTAATCGTTGAAGGAGCTTTGGAGAGAAAAGTTGAGGACCTTGTACCCAGCGAGATGATAAGAATAAAAATACCAAAGAACAGAATAAACGCCTCAGAGAAGTTGAAAGTTTTCATCAAGGAGGAATGAAAGTGAAAAGCAGGAAAGTGGTATGTGTCCTATGTCCTTTGGGATGCAAAATCAGAATAGAGCTCGATGAAGAGGGTAACATATTGAGTATCAGTGGAAACAAGTGTCCCAGAGGAGAAGGATATGCGAAAGATGAAATCAAAGATCCTAAGAGGGTTGTGACAACGAGTGTGAAAGTGCTGGATGGGGAACTCCCCCTCGCCTCGGTCAAAACAGATGGCCCTATTCCAAAAAAGTATATATTCGAACTGATGAAAATTTTAAAGAATGTGGAAATGAAAGCGCCTGTCAATGTAGGCGACGTGGTGGTTCGGAACATTTTTGAAACAAACGTGAATGTGGTGATAACAAGAAGCGTTGGAGAGAAGACTTCAGATAATTGAATCCCACAACGTTTTGGAGCTCGTCGATATGGCATCGACGTGTTTTAACAACTCCTTCGCTTCCTCGACGGTTTCTATGAGGCCAGCAGCTATTACCGTCATATTCCTTCTTGGAAGCTTCGAAGCGATTTTGGGGGCAACAAGCCCTGGAAGTATCTCCACCGTGTCAACATCGTTCGTCAATATCTGATTTATACCCCTTTCAACAGCTCTCGAGTCCAGAGCGAAGAACCTTAAGATAGCTGGAACCCCTAATTTCCTTGCCTGTAGATAGTTCTTCAATTTCACTGTTATTATGCCGTCTGCACCACATGATCTCACGTAATTTATTGCGAATTCTCCCTCACCTAATCCTTCCACAAAATCCATATCAACGTAAACCTTCTTACCCTTATCCTTAAGGGATTTGACTTGGTATTTCAGATCAATGATGTTCGATCTCAACAAAAAGACCATGGAGGGTTTTATATCCTCACTCGTCATTTCCCAGAGTGCTGCTATTATTCCCTTCATGTTTTCACCTCGTTTTTAATCATTTTTCAAATAACCAGGCCACCATCTACACCGATGACTTGACCAGTTATGAAAGAAGAT
>CAZANP010000008.1:0-13252 GCA_964486555.1 uncultured Thermotoga sp.
GAAAAGTCTTGAAATCGAAAAGAATTTATAGTATATTACTATGCAGATGCCTTGGCCCCCATCGTCTAGCGGCCTAGGACACTGGCCTTTCAAGCCAGAGGCAGGGGTTCGAATCCCCTTGGGGGCGCCAAACGAAGTAACGACGCTTGGTTTCGACCGCTCCGAACCCCTACCAAATAAACAAGGTGCCTCGTTGCGGGGCACTTTGTTTGTTTCTTATGTGACAACCGTCTACAATCTGTGACAACTGTGACATAACAACTTAAAAGCGCCAAGAGTTATTCAAAGAAACTAGCGTCTTTCTATGGCGCCAGTTTTTAGTATTCATTCTTAGATCCTTTGCAAGCTCTCTTCTAATCGATATAAAACCTTTTCTGGATCACAAGTATTTTATTACTCAGGTTCCTTCTCATACCTTACTTAACAAAATAATCCCTTGGGATTTTGATTCATCCACAAGGGGATTCTTCTCTCCTTTATATACAACAAAAAGGTCCATTGGAAAACCTCTCCATAGAGAATAGGCGATCTTCCAGGTTTCCTCTTTGTTCCCTTTGTCTATGATGATTAAAACATCTGCATCGCTTCCCGGGGTGGCGTTTCCTTTTGCTATGGATCCAAAAAGGATTATTTCCGATACATTGAAAAGCTTTGACACCTCTTCAGCCCATTTTTTAAGGTCGTTTATCAATCGCTCTCTATCTATGTAAAATACTTTCACAGAACCGTATGATCTTTCCACTATATAAGATCGCATCTTTAGTCTCCTTCTTTGTTATGAAATCGTGGGGAGTTCCGGAAATCCATCCATTCGGATATCTTGAAATAATGTAGTATTTATCCAGAAACTTCGCTCCTTCTGATACCTCTTCATTCACATCGATATTCAAAAGGTCCTCTACCACTTTCAAAAGTTCGTAGACGGAATGCCCCCATGCTTTCCTTCCAAATTTTTCAAGAACAGCTTTCAAAGCTTTTTCAGAAGCTTGTTGAGCTACGAAAGAAGCCCATTCATAATTTTCTGTATCAAAAAGAATTTTTGAAACTTCTAGATCTTTTTTTGCTTGCTCAAACCAGTCTTTACTCCTTTCCAAAATTTCCTCTCCTTCAAGCACCCTCAACAGTTTTCAACTCTTCATCGACTTTCTTCAAAAGTTCCCTTATTTTTAACCTCTGGGGACATACCTTTTCGCAATCTCCACATTCTATACACTGCGATGCGTCTTTTCTGTCGTTCTGGAACCACTGGTAGACTCTTCTTGCATCCTCAAGCGTGTTGTAAATATGAGCCTCGTTGTACAATCTGAAAATACCAGGTATGTCGACTCCGTTGGCACAGGGCATGCAATACCCACATTCTGTACAGTCGATTAGCATCATACTTTTGTAGCAGTTTTGGACTTTTCTTATCGTGTTCAAATCTTCCTCAGTCAAGGAATTTGGTAGAATCCTATCCATTATTCTCACGTTATCCATAACCTGTTCTAAAGTGCTCATACCGCTCAAAATAACTGAGACTTCCTTGAAGTTACCAACCCATCTGAAAGCCCACTCAACAGGAGACCAATCTCTCCCAGATTCCTTAAATATATCCCTCACCTTTTCAGGAGGTCTTGCAAGCTTTCCCCCCTTCAAAGGTTCCATAACGATAACTGCTATATTCTTCGAGCCAGCGTACTTCAGGCCTCGTACCCCAGCTTGATAGTGCTCATCCATGTAGTTGAGCTGTATCTGGCAGAAATCCCAATCGTAGGAATCTATGATTTCATAGAAGGTTGAAAAGTCATCGTGGAAGGAAAAACCGATGTACCTTATCTTTCCCTCTTCACGAGCTTTTTCGAGAAATTCGAAAACGTTCAGGTTTCTTACCTTCTCCCACCTTTTCTTGTTCAAAGCATGGAGTAGATACATATCGATACGATCCGTGTCGAGCTTTCGAAGCTGCTCATCCAAAAAACGTTCGAAATCATCATGAGACTCCACAAGCCATACCGGGGATTTCGTGGCAAGGAATACTCTTTCTCTGTACCCATCTTTCAAAGCCTTTCCAACCAGATATTCACTGCTTCCTTTGTGATAAGGATAGGCTGTGTCCACGTAGTTGACTCCATGGTCTATAGCGTATCGTATCATTTCAATCGCTCTGCCTTCATCGATTTTCGCTTCATCTCCATCCAGAATAGGAAGCCTCATGGCGCCGAATCCCAAAAGGGAAACCTCTATGTCGTGTTTTCCAAATTTCCTGTATTGCATTTTCGATCCCTCCTTAATTAAAACCTTATCCTGAATCTGGTGAAATTCTCCGGTTGTACTTCTTCAACCTTCACATTCGTCACTACCGCCATGGAAGGCCCTCTCGATACTTCCTTCAAAAAACTCTTCAGATCGTTCTCATCGCCTTCTGCATGTATTAAAACACTACCATCTGGCATGTTCATCACGTACCCTTTTATCCGGTATCTTCCCGCAATTCTCTGTGTGAAATATCTGAAACCAACTCCCTGTACCAAGCCTTCAATTCTTATTTTCAACGCTTTCATTGCTATCACCTTTCAAATGGACATCGACCTGTTGGAAGGGTATTTCTATTCCTTCTTCATCAAAGTACTTTTTAACCCTCAATCCCAAAGCGTTTTGAGCAGGAAAGTAATTTTCCCTTTTAACCCAGAACCTTAGTTCGAAATCTATCGATGAGCTTCCAAAACCTTTAAAGATTATGGAAGGCTCTGGATCCTTTTCAACCATCTCTTCATCCTTTAAAGCCCTTTCGAGGACCTCTATCACTTTTTTCAAGTCAGAATCGTAAGAAACGCCGACAATCAATGAAACTCTCCTCACAGGGCCAGGCCAGTAATGCGTGATCCTCTCGTTCCAAACGATCTTGTTTGGGATGTATACCCTCTTCCCATCGAAAGTCTTTATGAGCGTGTGGTTCAAATAAACCGCTTCCACCGTTCCAGCTGTCCCACCTATATCCAGAACTTCTCCTTCTTTTACCGTACCCGAACTCAGTAAAAATATACCGGCGACCAAATTCGATAAAGGTTCTTGAAGAGCGAAACCCGCTACGATACCACCTATTCCAAGACCTGTCACGAGCGGAAGAAGGCTAACATCCCAGATATCCAGGACTATGAAGAGAACGAATATGGAAATCACAACCCCCAGTATGAGCTTCAGAGTATTTTGCATTCTGAACTCTTTGTTGAACTTCAAGATCAATTTTAATATCCATTTATAAACTTGTTTAAATAGCAAATAGGAGATTGCCAGTGTCAGGACAGTCAGGACGATCTTAATGATGATTTCCTTCACCAAGACACCTCCGCATGGACGAAAGTTCCAAAGCTATAAGAAAGATCGTTCAGAGGATCCTTGAAAGCCAGAGGATTTGAGAGTCCATATCCTCCAACACCTATTTTGAAACCGTTCAGTTTCAATCCGATTCCTCCCTGGAACAACCAGGAGTAATCCTT
Source organism: uncultured Thermotoga sp. (assembly GCA_964486555.1). Classification (GTDB taxonomy): domain Bacteria; phylum Thermotogota; class Thermotogae; order Thermotogales; family Thermotogaceae; genus 4484-232. The sequence continues at coordinate 3,477 of CAZANP010000008.1, forward strand.
ACTCTCTAAAGATGTTAGATAACCTGTAGTCAGGTCGATTGAGAGGTTCTTCTGTTTCAAAAGAACGTTTCCAAAGACCTTTATGAGATCTCCTGATTGAAGAGTTGCCCCTCCTCCTATCTTTATATTCTCACCACCGAAAGATATTGAACCTCCTATATCCCCTGATGGGTAGTAACTTTCTTCCTGAGACCACAACCTGAAATTTCTTATGATGAACGAGTATTCCATTTCCTTCGTTATCGCTCCCTGGACACCGAAGTCAAGGAGGATCGAGAGAAAATCCTCGTTCCCTTTGAACCATTCGACCTCTAATCCCAAACCGTATTTCACACTGGCAAAGCCCGATACAAAGTAACCAAGAGACAACCTCGAGAGATCTTCTGTTAAGTATCTTCTCAAAACCAAAGCTCCCGCAAAGCCATATTCCGGAGGTTGCACCAGTGTTATTTCAAGTCCACTCAAATATGATGTTTCCGAGGCTTTGTAGGAGAAACCTATCAGGAGGGAATCACTTTTAACCTCGTAGAGCCCAGCCGGGTTCCAGTGATAGGACCATGGACCGATAGATAGCGGCCCCATATCTTCGACTAAAGGATCGAGAACCTCGGAAAAGGTGAGGATAGATACAAGAAGCATCGCGAAGATGACGAACTTTTTCATTCGCATCGCACCCCCTTCTCATAGACGGAGAGAATCTTTTCTTTGAACTCGGGGAATCTCTTCTCCAAGATGAACTTTCTCATCTTGCTCACAAAACTCATCATGAATCTGATATTGTGATAAGTCAAAAGCATCTGCCCTAAGACTTCTTCTCTATCCAGAAGATGCTGTATATAACTTCTTGTGAAATTTTTGCAAACGTAACAATCACATTCTTCGTCTAGAGGATTTTTATCGAATCTATACTTCGATGCCCTCACGTTGATTCTACCCTTCCATGTTAAAGCCGCACCGTGTCTTGCGAGTCTCGTTGGGAAAACACTGTCGAACATGTCTACACCTCTTCCAACGAGTTCCACTATCAGATCTGGAGACCCCGCTCCCATGAAATATCGTGGCTTATCTTTAGGAAGAAACTCTACTGTGACCTCTGTCATGTTGAGAGTTTTCTCTCTTTCCTCACCGATACTCAATCCGCCGATGGCGTATCCATCGAATTCCAAAGATGTTATCTGCCTCGCACTTTTAACTCTCAGATCTCTGTATGTACCTCCCTGTACTATCCCGAATACGGCTTGCGTGGATCCCTCCATGGCCTTTTTAGATCTTAGAGCCCAAAGGTAAGTTCTTTCAACAGCCTCTTCGACGATCTTTCTATCAACGTTTGGTGGAATGCATTGGTCTAGAACCATCGCTATATCGGACTTCAAAACCTTTTGAACCTTCATGGATATCTCGGGAGTTATGAAAACTTTTGAACCATCTATAGGAGATCTCAATTCGACACCCTCATCGGAAACCTTGCTACCTTCAGCTAAACTGAATATCTGAAATCCCCCACTATCAGTGAGAATAGCTTTTTTCCAGCCCATGAAAGGATGAAGACCGCCATGGTTTTCGATGACATCGAGACCTGGTTTGAGCATGAGATGGAACGCATTCCCCAAGATGATATTAACACCAACGTTTTCTAAATCTGAAGGTCTCATCAGTTTAACGTTTGCGTTAGTCCCAACTGGCATGAATACAGGTGTTTCTATTTCCAATCCATTGAGTTTCAGAACACCAGCTCTTGCCTCCCCGTCCGTTTCTATGATCTCAAAGCCAATCATTTTCTTTTATCAACCCCTTTATCCTCTTCCAGCACCCATAAATCTGATTTTCCAGCTCTTCCAGTTCCGTTCTGTAGTAATCTTTCTTGTTTTCATCTTTTATATACTTCAGATTTATCAAAACGTTGGCTTTGGCTATCTCAAAAGCCGCCCTGCATAATTCAGCTGAACTCAGCGCATCGGAAACAGCGTTTTTGTTACCAAATTCCGTCACCACCTCCGCATCCTTTATCACGTCTCTTATGATTCTTGCCAGTTCGAATGGAACATCTGCTGCTTTTATAAGCGCCTCTTGGATCCTTTTTTCTCTCTCTCTTTTCTCATCCTCTGTGTTTTTAGGGAGTTTGTAAGCCATCATGACTTCGTTGAAGGCTTCCATATCTTTTTTCGCTATGTCCATGAGTTTTTCTCTAATATTTTCCATGTTTTCAACGATCCTTTCCATCTCGGATTCCCACTCTTGATACTTCTTTTTACCTATGGTCAGATTCGCCACCATTTCGATGAGTGATGCGGAAAGTCCAGCCACCACAGCTCCAACGGCTCCTCCACCCGGCGTTGGTGTTTTCTCTGCCACCTTATCGCAGAACTCTTTGATCTTCATTTCTCTTATTTCCATCACTTCACCCCCGCTCCACAATTCTCACGCCAGAACTCGTCCCTATTCTGTTTGCTCCGCTAAGATGCATTTTCACAGCATCTTCATAAGTTCTTATACCTCCAGCCGCTTTCACTCCCAGCTCATCCCCCACGACCCATTTCATGAGATGGACGTCTTCCACAGTAGCACCCTTTGGTCCAAAACCAGTGGATGTTTTAACGAATTTTGCTCCCGCTATCTTCGATATGACGCACGCAGATATTATTTCTTCCGGGGTGAGAAAACCCGTTTCCAGAATTACTTTCACAGGTTTTCCGTCGACAGACTCAACCACACCCTTTATATCTTCGTAAACGTATTCCCATTCCTGTGCCTTCAACATACCAACGTGTATAACCATATCGAATTCATCCGCTCCTCTTTCCATGGCGGTTTTGGCTTCCAAAGCTTTCGTTCTCTGATCAGTTGCTCCCAGGGGGAAACCTATAACTGTCACCACCCTTATGTCAGTACCTTCAAGAGATTTCCTGGCTAAACTCACATAACTTGGATTCACGCACACTCCAAGAAAATCATACTTTTTTGCCTCTTCACACAGTTTTTCAATATCATCTGGTGTCGCTTGGGGTTTGAGATTCGTGTGTTCAATCATTTTCCTCAACATATCCACAGGAACCTCTTTCTTCTCAACTGAGAACTCGTACTCCGTCCTATACTTGTCTATCATCTCTTCTATCTTGTACTCTAGGTTACTCACGATCACCCTCCTTTCACAGCCCTAGTTCTTCAGATATCTCTTTCATGGAATCCAGAGCTATCTGAAGGAACTCTTCAAGACTCAATCCCAACTCCTCACAAGTCTTTATCTGATCCCTGTTGGCTCCTCTTGCAAAGGCTTTCTCCTTGAATCTTCTCAAAAGAAAGGGGACATCCAAAGGTGCCAGTTTCTTCTGAGGATTTATCAGAGCCGCCGCCACTATGAAACCTGTGGTGGGATCTGCCGCGTATATGGCTTTTTCGAGTTTGGTTACTCTTTCTTTTTTTCCACAGTGAGCTAATATGGCATCTTTTACCTCCTGAGGTACGTCTTCATCTTTTAAAAGTTCTAAAGTTACATGGCCGTGTTTTTCCGGTTCATCTTTTGTGTAATCGTAATCCAGATCGTGAAGGAGCCCAGCGATACCCCAAAGTTCCTCATCTTCGCCCAACCTTTTTGCAAGACCCCTCATAACGGCTTCCGTTGCTAAAACATGCTTCACCAAGTTCTTTGTTTTTATATGCTCTTTCACCAGATTCAGGGCTTCTTCCCTTGATATCAACGTCTTCACCTCCATTTCTTTTGAAACTGTAGTAACTCCTCTTTGAAACTATTATATGATCTATCAGTTCTATTCCCAATATCTCCCCTGCTTTTTTGAGAATCTCCGTTATCTTCTTATCCTCGAAACTTGGAGTGGGATCTCCTGAAGGATGGTTGTGAACGAGTATGATTCCAGATGAGTTGGTTCTAACGGCTGCTCTGAAGACATCTCTTGGATGTATTAAACTGCTACTCGTCGTTCCCAAGCTGACATCGACGTGTGTTATAAGATGGAGTTTCGAATCCAAGCATAGAACTCTCACCATTTCCTTATCCAGAAATCTCATATCCTGACAGTATTCGAAAACCTTCCTCGGATTATCCAGTTTCTTTGGCACACTCTGAAGCTCTTCATGAAGCCTCCTACCGAGCTCAAATGCCGCTTTCAATGTGACCGCCTTGACTGTTCCTATACCTTCGACAGATTCTATTTCCTTTATACTTGCGTTCATAAGGTTTATTAGAGATCCCTCAAATTCGTCAAAAAGTTTTTTTGACAGGTCAAAAACGCTCACTCCTTTAACACCTGTCCTTAGAAGTATCGCCAAAAGTTCAGGAGTCGACAGAGAAGATGCACCTGACTTTATTAACCTCTCACGTGGTTTCAAGGCTTCCACCAGCCTTTTTCATATAGATACTCCCATACGATACCTAAAGGAAACCCCATGACGGTGTAGAAATCCCCTTCTATTTTTTCCACGAAAACAGCTCCTAAATCTTGTATACCGTAGGCTCCCGCTTTATCCAGAGGTTCAAATTCACTCACGTAGAGCTCTATCAATTCCTTGGGGAGATCTCTGAACTTCACCCTGGTCCTAGAGACGAAAGTTTCCTGCCCAAAAGTGTGAGCGAAGGAGACGGCTGTGAAAACCTCATGCCAGTTTCCAGAGAGCTCCTCAAGAAATCTCCTGGCTTCTTCGACGTCTCTTGGTTTTCCCAATATTTTGGATTTGAAAAAAACGATGGTATCTGAGCCGATGACCACCACATCTTGCTCGTTGATTTTTTCGAAAACCTCTTTTGCCTTTATTTCCGCCATCTTTTTGACGGTTTCTTCAGGATCAGAACCGTGGAATTCTTTCACCTGTGGTTCCACCACATCAAACTGTATTCCCAGTCTTGAAAGGAGTTCTCTTCTTCTTGGTGAAGAGGACGCCAAGATCAGTTTCAACTATTATCCCTCCTAACTTCTTCGCGATGTAAGCGTTTGCAGATGCTGAAATGATACCAAAGATGATCATAAGAGGAAACAATGCAAATATCAAAGAGCTCTTTATGAAGAAAGATGCTATCAGGAATTGCGTGAAGTTATTGGAGATGGATCCTAAAACGCTCAAACCAAGATAACCGAACTTTCTAAAACGACTCATGTACGATTCAACGATGGATGCCGACAGTGCCCCAAAAAATCCCATGAAGAATTGCGGGGATAAGAATTTCCCTACCATGAGACTTCCGACTATACTTTTCGCTATCGCCACAAGAGAAGCTTCTTTGAAACCTATTTCAACAGCGAGAAGAAGGACCACCGAGTTGGAAAATCCCCATTTACCGAACACCAAAGGAAAGGGTATGAAGGATTCTACAATGTACATTATAGAAGACAACGCTGTGAGTGAGGATAGCAGAGAAATTTTCTTCACCATGTCATCGTGTCGTATTTCTTTTTCACGTTCTCGAACGTCACGATCACCTTGTTTGGCACACAAACTATCGTCCCTCCAGGTCTTATCCATCCCATCTTTTCACACAATTTCAAAGGGCATGTGGAATCAACAACTCTGACTCTCATTCCGTCGAATTCTATTTTCATGAGATACTTTCCCTTCCATTTGACATCGTATCTTCCAGGAGAAGATACTTTTAAAATAGTTTCTCCTTCTCTCATAACGATGACAATGGATTTACGATCATGCGATTGAAACACGATGAAAGGTATTGACAGAGCAAAAATAATCGTTATCAAGAGAAAATCGTGTTTTCCCAGTAATCTCTTCATTCTTCTCTCTCAAACAATTTGAAAGTATCACTCTTCTTGATGGTTCCACCTTCAAGAACGAGCATGACGTGTCCTCCCAATTTTGGAAACTCAAGCACCACGAATCTCCAATCCTTCCCCAGGACGAAAGCTGCCGTTGCCAGAGCGTCCGCCGTTACTGCGTCCTCAGCTATAACAGTCGCGCTCCAGGTACCCCGGGCTGGATATCCAGTTTTCGGATCCAGGATGTGGTGATACCTTCTTCCATTCATTTCAAAGAATCTTTCGTAATCTCCCGATGTTGCAACCGCCCCATCAAGAAGGTATATAAAATCCGTCGGCTCTTCTTTTCTGGGATCTTTGATTGCTACAACCCAGGGTTCTCTTCCAAACTTCGGCCCGATGATTCTGATATCACCACCTGCTTCGACGAAACCCGTCACATCTGGATCGAAAGATTTCGCGATCTGGCGGGCTTTCTCCAATGCGTATCCTTTAGCTATACCTCCCAAATCCAATTTTATCCCATTGAGAAGCTTCACTCTCATATTCTTATCATCGAAGAGAACGTTTTTATATCCAGAATGTTTCAAAGTTTCTTTTATCTCATCATCCGTTGGGAGATGAGGCTTCATCACGTCGAATCCCCAAAGTTCTATGAGTTTTCCCAGTGTCGGATCGAAAGCGCCATCAGTTATCTGAGCAAACCTTATTGAAGCTTTTATCAGGGTAAAAGTCTCTTCGTCAACACTTACCCAGTCCCCATTCGCTTCGTTGATCTTATGAATTATGCTCCTGGGATTTCTGGGATCGAACTTTACCGTGAGCCTTTTGAGTTCATCGAGAATCGCCTTTGCTATTCTCTCTGGATTGATCTTGTTACTCCCAATAACGATGTTGACGTACGTTCCAAGAGCAACGTCCTTGAGCTTGTAATAAGTTTGTGGGGGTTTGAGTATAAAGCCAAGAAGAATGATGAGAAATCCTGCTATTCCTATGAACATGTAGATTATGACTTCTTTTCTCAATAGCGATATATTTTTACGATCTGATGCCCGCATTTTTTGCATCTGCCCTCCTCATCGAGTCCGACGGGGTCGACATCGTACCCTTTTCGTCTTATAACCAAGCTACCACATTTGGGGCATACGGTGCTCTCGTACTTTTCATCCCAAACGTTTCCAAGATAAACGTAGTTCAGGTACTTCTTCGCGAGTGTGTAAGCTTCAAGGAGGGTTTTTAGGGGAGTGGGAGGAATAACATACTTGTAGTTAGGAAAGTATCTACTGAGGTGAAGGGGTATGTCTTTATCCAAACTGGCAAGCCATTTGAACTCCTCCTCAAGTTCCTCCATATTATCGTTCTTTGTGGGAATCAGAAGAGTTGTCACTTCAACGTGTATGCCAGCTTTATAGGCTTTTTCTATGGTTTTCATAATGGTGTCCCTTCTTCCAGCAATCTCTCTGTAGAAATCGTCGTTGAATCCTTTGAGATCGATATTCATGGCGTGTATGGATTGAAGAAGCAATTCCAATGGTTCCTCCTCTATGAAACCGTTGGTAACAAGAACGTTGTATAAACCTTCTCTTGCAGCGATTCTTGAAGTGTCAAGAACGAATTCAAACCATATCATTGGCTCGTTGTAAGTGTAGGCTATTCCCTTGGATCCTCTATCTTTGGCTATCTGCACGAGTTGCTCAGGTGACACCTTCCTAGTGAAGGGTTTCTCCTGAGAGATCTCCCAATTCTGGCAGAAACCACATTTCATGTTGCATCCAAACGTTCCTACAGAGAGGATCATGTCCCCTGGATTGAAATGAAATAGGGGCTTCTTCTCTATAGGGTCCATGGCGATGGAGCTTATCTCACCATAATTCAGGGTCATTAAGAGTCCTTTTTCGTTCTTCCTCACACCGCATATTCCAACGTTTCCATCCTTGAGGACACATCTGTGGGGACACAGAAGGCATCTCACAGTCTTATCGTCTAGATTCTCAAAGTACAATGCCATTTTCTTCATTCAGAAAACTCCTCCCTACTTGTACCTTTCCACAGTGAATTTGTATATCTCCACTGGTTCCTCTTCCAATATCCCTGCCTTGAACTTCGCTATTCTCAGCTGCTCTTCAACAGTTTCAACACCTTCTATATCTGGAAGAAGTAATCCTCTTCTCCATCCTTTCGAGACGATCACACCATACTTTTTAGGATCGAGTTCCGATATATCTTTAACGGGAATAGGTTCACTGAGAACATCAACATGGACCACTATATCGTCCAATTCATCAGGAGATACAGGAGGAAATCGCGGATCTTGAGTTGCGGCAGCTATGGCGTTGTCCCTTATTTCCAAAGCGAGGTTTTCCTTCGTTGGAAGGAAGGTTCCGATACATCCTCGTAAGGATCCGTTGGTTTTGTGGAGTGTGACAAAGACACCTGCCCTTCTTTCGAAGAGCTCTTTTGGAAGATCGGGATGAGGATCCAGAACCTTCCCATATTTGACGTAATTTTCAATAACCTCGATAGCCCATTTGACGTATGGATGTTCTCCTTTCATAACACACCTCAGCCGAAGAATGTCATCGCCAACTTGTAATACTCAAAAGGAACGTACTTTTTGGTTCCTATACCATATTCCAATGGAATGGATATTATGTCGTTTCCTCTGAGAGCAACCATCCTCCCAAAATCACCATTCAAAACGAGCTCCATGGCTTTGACACCGTACCTCGTTCCAAGGATCCTGTCAAAAGCGGTCGGTGTTCCTCCTCTCAGAAGATGCCCCAGAACAACCGCTCTCGTATCGTAACCCGTTCTCTCTTTCACTATATCTGCCAGCACATGAGCTATTCCTCCAAGTCTTACGTGTCCGAATTCGTCCCTTTCCTGTTTAACAGTGACTTCTGTTTCAAACTCTGTCGGTTTGAAACCTTCCGCAACGGCGACCACAGCGTACCTTTTTCTTTTCATACGCTCATCTATTATCTTGATGATCTCATTCAACGTCATAGGATATTCAGGAATCAATATGAGGTGTGCTCCAGCTGCGAGTCCAGCTTCAAGGGTTATCCAGCCGGTATCTCTTCCCATTAGTTCAACGAATATCACCCTTTCATGGGATTTCGCAGTTGAATGGAGCCTATCTATCGCGTCTGCCCCGACGTTCACAGCGGTGTGAAAACCAAATGTGTAATCGGTGTTGGCTATGTCGTTGTCTATCGTTTTCGGTACCCCAACCACGTTGACTCCCATAGCCGAGTACTTCGCTCCAACGGAAAGCGTGTCATCACCGCCTATAACGATCAAGGCATCCAATTTCATTTTCTTTATATTCTCAAGGACCTTATCTCTTGTTTCTGGACTCTTGAAAGGATTAACTCTACTCGTTCCAAGAATCGTTCCTCCCAATATATGGATACCTTCCACATCATCCTCCGTGAGTTCAACGCAACTTCCTTCCACAAGACCTCTCCAACCGTGCATGATACCTACTATTTCGACGTTGGATGGAGAAGATTTCACTATACCTCTTATTACCGCGTTCAAACCTGGGCAGTCTCCACCACCTGTCAAAATCCCCACTCTCATCTTTTTCACCTCCATTGATACATCTGAAAAAATTATACCATATGCGATAATTCTTAAATAAGGAGTGATCTCGCGTGGTGGTGATCGTAGGAGGTATCTTCTGGGATCAGATATTCTATGGAAAGCCTCCACATTATGAAGAACTCATCGAGTGCCCTGGAGGGAGTGCTTTGAACGTATCCGTGGCACTGAAATTGCTGGGCCACGAGGTGGGACTTATAGGAAACGTTGGGAACGATGTTAGAGGAGATGAGATCTTGAGATTTCTGAGAGAGATTGGTGTGAGTTTTTTGGGAGAGAGAAAGGGTAAAACAGGGGTTTTTGTCTCATCCAACGAAAAGGAAGTTCTTGGAGTTTACAGAGGAGCGAATCTTTCACAGTTTTCCACAGATCCACCAGAAGCTGAGCTGTATTTTCTAACAATGGAAATGGGTCTAAAAAACTTTGAAAGGATCAAGGAAAAACTAAAAGGAA
>CAZANP010000008.1:13352-40780 GCA_964486555.1 uncultured Thermotoga sp.
ACAATGGAAATGGGTCTAAAAAACTTTGAAAGGATCAAGGAAAAACTAAAAGGAAAGAAATTGATAGTAGATGCCTTTCCGTTGAAAAGATTCGAATTCGAACAAGATGTGTTTGTAATAGCAAACGAGGGATTTCAGGGGAGAGCGAATATTCTCAAACTGGGGGAAAAAGGGGCCATTTGGGGTAGTATTTTCGAAAGCGTAAGGAAAAAAGGCAATTTTCCACTGGCAACAGGAGATGCCTTTGATGCTGTTATAATAGATGGTATTCTGAAAGGCATGGATGAGAAGAGTATTTTGAAAAAAGCTGTTGAAATAGCGGAGATGGTTTCGAGTATCAAGGGAACATCTGTAGCCATTCAAAAGGTCTTTGGAGGGATCGAGTTATGAAAGTAGGTGGACAGGCGATAATTGAGGGTGTGATGATGATAGGAAGAAGAGTTGCGATAGCTGTCAGAGATAAAGAAGGGAATATAGTAACCGAAATCCTAGGAGTTCCAAAAAGAGGAAAAATAATGAAAGTTCCCTTTTTGAGGGGTTTCTACAGTTTGTATCTCTCCCTTTACTTTGGTATGAAGGCTTTGACGAGATCTGCTGAAATATCGTCGGGGGAGAAGATGAAGAAATCAGAGGGTGTTATATCCATTTTAGTAGCTTTTGCACTGGCTGTCGGCCTTTTCGTGGTTGTACCCCTTCTGATCACGAATCTCCTCACTTTTCTAAAAAACAACGAATTTCTTTTCTCCCTAGTTGAGGGTACTATAAGAATAATCCTGTTTTTGATATACGTTTGGATCATATCTTTCTTTAAAGACGTAAAAAGGTTGTTTCAATACCATGGAGCGGAACATAAAACGATACATGCCTTTGAGAACGGTGAAAATCTCGATGCTAAAAGTGTGATGAAATATTCAACAATCCATCCGAGATGCGGGACGAATTTCATCATGATATTCCTCATAGTGTCGGTTTTGATCTTCAGCTTCTTGGGCTTTCTTGGTGATATCACTTTGAAAACACGAATCCTATCTAGGATAATCCTCATTCCTGTGATAGCAGGTATATCCTATGAATTTCTTAAAGTTGCTTCTGTTTTTGAAAAGAACAAGATGCTTCGTCTACTTTTCATCCCAGGTTTAGCTCTTCAATACCTCACAACATCCGAACCGGATGAATCACAGATTGAAGTTGCCATAACCGCTTTGAAAACGAGTCTTGAGAAGGAGAATGACGAAGGACAAAGCGAGGTAGAGGAAAAGGGCGTAGAATTTCTCGGTTAATCCTAATAAATTGCATACCAAGGAATACGAAATCAGAATAGAAAGAGCTTTCCAAGTACCAAATCTGTTCTGAAAGACATGGTGTGTGTGGTTTCTATCTGGTAGAAATGGATTTCTGTGTTTCAGTACTCTCCTGAAGAAAGTTGTTGAAACCTCATATGCGGGAAGCCCTAGAAAAATGGTTGCATAAGCTAAATCGAAGTTCATCATTTTCAGGGAGATTAGAGAAAGCAGTGACCCTATAAAAAGCGCACCGGAGTCTCCCAAAAACACTTTTGCAGGTGGCAGGTTATAGATCAAAAAACCGGCGAGAGCGGAAGGATACAAACCTTCTTTAAATGTAAGGAAAGAGAAGAATGCAACGGAACCAGCCAACCCATCTATCCCATCGACGAGATTGAAGGCGTTCACCATGGTTACATACCAGAATATGAAAAGAATCCATGAGACGATGTCAGGAAGATCCATTCCGAATATCCTTAAGGTGGGTTTGAGAGTTAATAAGACCACCACAGCCCATAATGTCTGAGAGGTGAACTTCAACTTGTAAGAGATACCCCTTATGTCGTCCAGTAGTCCAAGGAGCAACATCGGTATTGATAGCATCAGAATAGGTTCCTTAAAACCGAACACCAACAGACTGAAAGTGACTGCAAGCCCTCCTGTGAAAGGAATGGAGTTTCTATGATTTTTCCTGTTTGTGGGATGATCTAGGAGTTTTAAAGGATAAGCGATTTTCATCAAGACGATGTTGAAGATCAGCGACGCCAGGAACACTGCTAGATATATCACTCTTTCTCTTCCCCTTTGGTAAAGTTAATTCGCGCCTGAGGAACCAATCTCTTTATTATCTCCAAAATGCCATCGACTTCCGCTTTTCTCAGATGTTCTTCCAGAGATTCCATCTCCCTCTCCACTTCATCAGGATCCAAATCGTTTTCGGAGACGATTCTGAAAACTTTCGGATGGGATGTTGAAACCTTCTCCTCATCGGGATAATACAATTCCTCAAATAATTTCTCACCGGGTCTTATGCCCGTATACACCACCTTTATATCCTGATCTGGAACGAAACCAGCAAGCGTTATCATATCTCGAGCCAGTTTATCTATGGATATCTGTTCTCCCATGTCCAAAACGAAGAGATCTCCTCCTCTCGCATACGCTCCAGCCTGGAGTATCAGGGAGACGGCTTCTGGTATCGTCATGAAGAATCTTTTCATATCGGGATGTGTTACCGTCACCGGCCCGCCTTTTTCTATCTGTTTCTTGAATTTTGGGATGACACTCCCCCTACTTCCAAGGACGTTCCCGAATCGTACAACACTGAAGATCGTGTCGCTTTTTCTTGTCGTGACGTATATCTCCGCTAGTCTCTTGCTCACTCCCATTATCGATGTCGGATTGACCGCTTTATCCGTTGAAACCAGAACGAATCTTTCCACATTGTATTTCATGGAGAGTTTCACGAGGTTTCTGGTACCGAGCGTGTTCACCCTTATCGCTTCAAAGGGATTCTCTTCCATCAATGGTACGTGCTTGTGAGCAGCAGCGTGGAATACAATCTCCGGCCTGTATTTCCTAAAAGCAAGCTCCACAATCTCCCAATCGCCTATGTCCGCTATAACTCGGACCTTTTTTAATCTCTCAAATCTCTCTGATAGTTCCTCATCTATCAGATAAACACTGTTTTCTCCATGTCCAAGTAGTATTAAAAGATCTGGTTCCATCCTAGCTATCTGTCTGCAGAGCTCCGATCCTATACTTCCACCAGCACCTGTAACAAGAACTCTCCTACCTTTCAAATAACTTCCTATCTCCTCCAGATTGACTTTTACCTGCTCTCTTCCCAGCAAATCCTCTATAGAGATATCCCTTAGATGTCCTATTCTAACCCTTCCATCTGTCAGTTCGTATATCCCTGGAAGTGTTCTAACCCTGACCCTTCTGAGATCGATGGCCTTCAATATCCTTTCCATTTCTTCCTTAGTTGCAGATGGTATAGCTATTATCACTTCATCTACTCTCTCCCTTTCGACGATCTTCATCGTTTCAGTTATTGGGCCGAATACAGGTATTCCCCTTATCCTTCTTCCTATCTTTCTTTTCGAATCATCCATGAAGGCAATAACCTTTCCGAGATGAGGCCTTTTTTCAAATTCTTCAAGAAGCATTATTCCAGCGTCTCCAGCTCCAATGATCAAAATCCTTTTCTCTCCTGCCTTTCCCTTTCTAAGACTGTTTAACCATTGCCAAGCGATTCTGCTGAGAAGAAGCAAAATAAGTGATCCTAGGAACGTGCTGAAACCAACAGATCTAGGAAGAATCGATCCCCTGTAGAAATAGAAAAAGGTCACGTTTGCAAGGTAAGATACGATACTTCCTCTGACTAGGAAGAGCATATCCCTGGGCGATGCGTACTCCCAAACGATCTTGTAGTTCCCGTTCAGTATGTAAACAATTGAGGAGATGAAAATGTATATGATGACCGATTCATCGTATTTTCCCATCTCCTCGAAATCGAAGCCAAATCTCATGAACAGAGACACTATCCCTGAAAAGAGAGTGAGACCTATATCTATCAAGAACAGGATAAGCTTTCTCAGCATGGTATTACCACCTCGTAATAACTCTTACGCCGTCTTTAGGTACGACATTGTACTTTTTCAGGATTTCTCTCACATCTTCAGTTACGTAGATACGAACTAGTTGAATCAGATTGCTCGTCATGAGTTTGTAAGCAGGATATTTCTTTATGTAATCTTCAAAAGATAAAACCTCATCTCTCCAATTATCGTATATGTACACGTTGCTCTGAAGGAATTCAGCGGGATGAACCAGGGTTAATTTGTAAGGTGTATCAACCTTGAAAATGTCCTCGAAGTTTTCCAGAATCCATCTCACTTTGCTCAAATCCTTTTTCTCTATCTTTCCATCGTCGAGCGCATTCTCAAGTTTCAGTCTTATCTTTTGAAGAACATCCATGGCGATACTGTGACTGACAACGGAAGGATCGATCCCTTCAAGCGAGAACGGTATTTCAACGACGAGTTTCCAAAGATCCCTTTTTCTGTACTTTTTGACGAGTTTGTAGGCTTCCACAAGATCGTAATCTATTGGTTCAAGAACCATATCTCCTTTCAACACACTTTCCACGATCTCGCCTTTATCTTTTTTCAGCTCTTCACGGTACCTCTCAACCAAATCCTTGAAAAGCTTTTCTATCTCCACCAATATGGTTTCATCTGTGAGTTCCATGAAATCCTCCAAATTCTTGACTCTCTCTTCCAACCTGAGAGGTTTATAGGCATAACGTAAAATCTCTTGGATCATAAGATCTGCCGCCCTTGCCGTTTTGTGAAAATATACATTTTTATACATCATGAATCTACCGAAGAGCATGGCATATATATCATCCATAACCTTTATGTGATAGCACAAAATATCTTTTCCATTCACACTTTTTATCATGGAATTTCTTATTATTCTGTCCATAGCGCCTGTTCCAAAATGTCTAGTACCACTGTAGTAAGAATCCCTCAGTAGAAAATCGAGTCTGTCTGCTCCAAGTGGACCTTGAACTATGTTGAATTCCACACTTCCTGTTTTTTCCCCCTCAAAAACTTCAAGGACTAACTTCATGACCTTTTCAAAGCATTTTTCGAGATCCTTCGTATTTTCTTTTAAAACCAGTTTTAGATCCTGAATCACAGCTTTCTTCAAATCCTCTCTCGTTATTCTTTCAAAAGCCTTTGTCATTTCCCTTGGCATGATCTCCAGTAGTATCCTTTTCCTGTATTCATCGTGCCCCTCCTCTATACCAAGTTTTTTGTATACGACATCATCGAATTGATGGCTGAAAGGACCATGTCCAACATCGTGGAGGAGTCCTGCAAGACGTATTATCCTTTCCTTGCTTGGATCGTTGAAGAGATTCTTAGCATACATTCCCGCTATGTGCATGGTACCGAGAGAGTGAGCAAAACGAGTATGAGTTGCACCTGGATAAACGATGGTCGCTCCTGCAAGTTGCGAAAGGAATCTGAGTCTCTGAACAGGTGGTGTATCAACGGTTATTATTTCCAGCGGGTACAGAAACACCTCTGAATGTATGGGATCCCTAGAAACTTTCTTCAACAACTTCTTTTCCCTCCTCATTAGGCATGTTTATTTTACAACATATATGGTATTATTAAAAATGAAAGAATCAGGAAGAAGGTCATACAATGGCGAGGTGGGTGCTTCCGGAAGTAGACCATGAGGATGTTGAGAGATTAAAAAGAGAGTTAGGGATCTCGGAAACGACAGCAGAAATTCTGGTAAGAAGAGGATACAAAGACCCTCAAAGAGCTTGGGATTTTATCAACCCAACTCCTGATGTTGTAAATGATCCTTTTCTGATAAAGGATATGGAAAAAGCAGTTAAAGTTCTACTCGAAGCAAGAGAAAAAGGAGAACCGGTTTTAATATACGGAGACTACGATGTTGATGGAATAACAGGTACAGCTCTTCTGAAGGAATTTCTGGAAAAAAATGGTTGGAACGCTCTGTGTTACATTCCTCACAGAGTTGATGAGGGGTATGGTGTTCAGCCAGATGTTGTGAAATTGTTCGTCTTTGATGGTGTAAAATACATAGTCACAGTCGACTGCGGCGTAACAGCATACGATGCCGTTCAAACCGCCAGAAAGTATGGTATAAAGATGGTCATAACTGACCATCACGAGATAAAAGGTGAAATCCCTCCTGCCGAAGCTGTTATCAATCCCAAAAGAAGTGATGATCCCTATCCGTTCAAAGAGTTAGCCGGTGTTGGCGTGGCTTACAAACTCGTTCAAGCTCTTTCAAGCAAGCTTGGAAGTAAGTTAAAAGATGACTTGTTGGATTTAGTGGCTTTAGGAACGGTAGCGGATATGGTCCCTCTACTCAATGAAAATAGGTATTTCGTTAAAAAAGGCCTGGAAACGTTGAGCAAGACAAAAAGACCAGGTTTAAGGCGCCTCATAAGGAAATTGGGGTTAAACGGTACCATAACGGCTCAGGATGTTAGTTACAAGATCGCTCCCAAGATAAACGCCGCAGGAAGAATGGGAAGCGCGGAAGAGGCTTTCAATCTGATCGTAACGACGAACTACGCTGAAGCAGAGAGATTGGTGAGGAGATTGCTCGATCTGAATTATCTAAGGAGAGAGACCGAATCCAAGATATTCAAAGAAGCGATTAAAAAGATCGAACTCGAGGGACTAGATAGGGATCCGATAATAATGGTTGTCGATGACAACTGGCATGTTGGTGTGATAGGGATTGTGGCTGCAAAACTCGCTGGAAGGTATAGTAAACCTGTGGTTGTCATTTCCTTGAAAAACGGTTTGGGGAGGGGATCAGCAAGGAGTGCGAATGGCGCCAACATAATGGATATATTCTTGAAATTTTCTGATCACTTTTACGAACTTGGTGGGCATTCCATGGCGGTTGGTTTCACAATAGATCCCGATAAGATTCCTTTACTTTTGGAGAAATTCCGTGAAGTGAGTTTGGAAAGGGAAGAAGAAGACATCGTTATCGATGCAGAACTCGAGCGATACAATGCTAAACTCATGAACGAGATGAACCTTTTGAGGCCATTTGGCCAGGGAAATCCTGAACCTTATTTCTTAATGAAGGATCTTTCAGTTGAAAGGATTCAGATATTTGGAGAAAAGAATCAGGGAGTGAGGATGACCGTCAGGAAAGATGATAAAGTGTTCGAGATAATTGGATACGGTTTTAAAAAGATTGTTGATACGATATCCCAGATTCATCCGAATTTTTTGAAATTAGACGCTGTGGTTAGTTTAAAACCTTTAAACGGTTCTTTCCAGTTTCAAATGGTGGATTTGAGATTTTACATGGATCGGGTTTTAGAAAGCAAAAGAAATTACCTCGTTTTCAAAGAGGAAAACAAAGTGGGCTTTACGAGCGAATTCGATGGTATGGAAAGATTCCTGGAGGATCCGGTAAAATACGGTATATTCGTGGATATAAAAGAGAGAAATTCCCTGTATCTTAAACTGATAAACGGGGTTAAAAAAAGAGTGGGCGTTATATCTTTGAACAACTCTCTAGCGTTGAACGTTTACCACGCAATCTCAAGGCATTTTCCAAGAAGAAAACTTGGATATTTGAATTCCCTGGTGAGCAAGAAATCCGATGATGGTTTTGATTTCATGACTTTAACTTATTTCATGAAGAATCCAGATGTTCTTCAGGAATACGATGTGCTCGTATTAAATGAGCCAGCAACGTTGATGACACTCTCTGAAAACGAACTGGTTCAGAATTTTCTGAACATATTTGATGACCATAAGGAAAAATTCCTGATGATTGGATCCACTCTGACCAACGAGGTTGAAGATCTCATCTCCAACGATTTCAGAATAATCGATAAAAGTAAGAGAGTGGAATTCATGATCATGGATTTGAGAGATAGAGAAATCTTGAAGAATATTCTGAAGAAAGAATCGTATACGATCCTTCTCTCCGATCAGAAAGAGATACCCAAACTTCTGAAAGAAGCCATGAAAATCTCTGGTGAGAAGGATATCACCTTCTACGCAAACGCCATGAAAGACCATCACAAGATGATGGTTATAAGTTCCATAACGAAAGATAGAATCAGAAAATTCATATGCTCGACCAACACAGATGGTTTGCCCTCTATACTTGGAGAGGATGAAGTGTATCTTCTAGACTTCCCCCTCACATCTTTAGAGATAATCGATGCTATCCAAAGATCTGGTATGATCCTGAATTTAGCCTATAGCAAGGAAGATGTTTTGAAGAGAGAGAAAGGATTGGAGGATCTCTTCCCCCGCAAGGAAAGAATCGAAAAGATAACGAGATTGCTTGATGAGAGTTTAGAGATGGAGCTCGATACCTTCAAGAGAATCCTCAAGGAAGAATTTTCCATAAACGAAAGCTATATCAAAATATACTTGAGAATTCTTGAAGATCTTGGCTATAAGGTTATGAACGGAAAATTTGTAAAAATCAAAGGAGAAGATGGTAAAAATTGGAGGTCTCTGGAAGGAGAGCTCGAGTTTTCTTACTTCAAAATCACAAAGAGTATTCTGACAAAAGATATCAGAAGTATTTTAAAAACACTGCTGGACCGGAGGAAAGTTCTCTGAATGTTGGTTGCTCTGGATTATGGAGAAAGGAGAACAGGTATAGCGTATGGAGAGAACATTCCAAGAAAAATAGACACTATCGATACGAAGAAGGTTTTAAAAGTTCTTAAAGAGATAAGACCGGACACAGTTGTAATAGGTCTTCCCCTTTCAGCAAGTGGTCGGTATTCTGAACAAACTTTCAAGGCTTTGAAATTCGCTTTCGAAATCTCCAAGTATTTCAAAGTATATATGATTGACGAAAGATTCACAACCAAACTGGCGAGCAGAATGAATGTTAAAGAAAAGGATGCCATGAGTGCTTACCTGATTTTCGAAACCTACGTTCAGAATCCAAGGATATCTCTGGAACTGAGGGATCCCACGAGGAAAATCTCTAAAGAGGTTAGTGTACCGGAAGGAGCTGAAGTACTTCTCCATGAATTCCCCGATCCTGATTTTCTGCAGAGAGGAGAGAACGTATCTGTCGTCACCAAAGATCCTTTCCTTGCGTACATGTACCACATCAGGGGATTCTTCGTTGAAAGATACCTCAAAGATCTGGGAAAGTTCGATATAATTCTTACTGGAGTGATGTTTGAAGAACTGAAAAATCACTTGAAAGAGAACGGAAGGATCGTGTGCCTGTAGCTCAAGGGATAGAGCGCTGGACTCCGGATCCAGAGGTTGCGGGTTCGAATCCCGCCAGGCACACCAGCCCCTGGACGGGGCTTTTTTCTTAGGATAGAATGAACTCGATGAGGAAAAATTTTAAAGGAGGTATGTGGGATGTCGAAAGGGGATCTCGGAATAGATCTTGGTACTGCAACGTTCATAGTCTATCAAAAAGGAAAGGGAATAGTTCTTTATGAACCATCTGTCGTGGCTATATCAGAAAAAACGGGCGAGATCGTGGCTATAGGAACGGAAGCCAAAAGTATGCTCGGAAAGACTCCTGAGGGTTTGAAGGCTGTAAAACCAATGAAGGATGGTGTGATAGCCGATTACAAAATAATCGAATCTGTCATAAAGACATTCATAAAGAAGAGTCTGGGAAGATTTTTCCTTGTGAAACCGGAATTGGTGATAGGGGTACCAACCAAGATAACAGAAGTGGAAAAGAGGGCTGTTTTCGAAGCGGCCTTGAATGCGGGAGCGAGAAAAGTTCATATAGTTTCAGAGCCAATAGCTGCTGCAATAGGTGCTGGCATAGATGTGATGAAATCTGAAGGCAACATGATAGTCGATATAGGTGGTGGCACAACAGATATAGCTGTTATAAGCCTTGGAGGAACGGTAGTTGGAGATTCCATAAAAATAGCGGGAAATTCCATGGATGATACCATCATGAAATACATAAAGAGAAAGTACAGCTTAGTGATAGGGGAATCAACAGCGGAGGAGATCAAAAAGAGGATAGGAAAAGCTCATGAAATGTATGAAACGTACGAAATGGAAGTCAAAGGAAGGGATGCAATAACGGGACTTCCAAGAACAGACAAGGTCACCTCAGATGATGTCATGGAAGCGATAAGTCAAATCCTATCGAACATAGTTTCAAGGATAAAAATGGTACTTGAAAGAACCCCACCTGAGCTTTCAGCGGACATAATAAACAACGGTATTCATTTGACAGGAGGGGGAGCTCTGCTCAGGGGAATAGACAAGGTGATACATGAGGAAATAAAGGTGAAGACCATCATTTCTGAAGATCCAATAACGTGTGTTGCAAGAGGTACAGGAATGCTGCTGGAAGATGAGAATCTCCTGAAAAACGTCGCCACAACCTACATGAGGTGATGACGTATGTTAAGAGGTGTCTACAACTCCGCAATGGGAATGCTCATCGATATGGCGAAACTCGATAGGATATCGAATGATCTCGCCAACGTTGATACGGCAGGTTACAAGCAGGACAGAGAAGCTTTTCGGGCGATCCTGGATAAGATGATCGTATGCGTAGAACCCGAACCTGTTAGAAGAAGTGTCGTTGTAACACCCATTGGGAACCTCGAACACGCTGTGGTTCTAGATGAGGTTGTTGTGGATTTCACAGAAGGTGCCCTGGAAAATACGAAAGTACCAACACATCTGGCAATAGATGGTGATGGTTTGTTCGCCGTTGAGAGGAATGGTAGGGTCTTCTACACAAGGGATGGGGAGTTCACCCTGGATTCTCATGGATTCTTAGTTACAAAATCGGGTGATAGAGTTCTGGATGTGAATGGAAATCCCATGAGATTTTTAGACGGTTACAGTTTCGACGAAGAAGGAAATTTGAGAGATCAAAACGGCAACGTCGTGACGAAGATAGGGGTATATACCTTCGATGATCCCAGAAGACTCGAAAAATTTGGGAACAACTACTTTTATGAGACCGGAAGAAGTGGTAGAGCAAGGCCATCTCAAAACTTTAGGATTTTGGTTGGATACGTAGAAAAATCCAATGTGGAGGTCGTCAAGGCTATGGTTGGGATGATAAATGCTCTGAGACATTACGAAACCTCTCAAAGAGCCATACTTGTGAACGATGAGACATTGGGAAGACTCATAAACAACGTCGCCACACTCAGGTGAGGAGGGATCAGGGTATGATGATTTCCCTTTATTCCGCAGCAACTGGTATGTCTGCCCAACAGTTCAAGCTCGATACCATTGCGAACAACCTCGCAAACGTTGATACGACGGGATATAAAAAGATAAGGGCGGAATTCCAAGATCTCGTTTACCAATACATAAAAAATGCTGGAACACCTACCGCTGGAACTTCAAGACTTCCAACAGGTCTCTATGTTGGACATGGTGTAAGACTCGCGGCTACAACCAAGATTTTCACGCTTGGAAATATCGAACAGACTGGAAACGCTCTGGATCTTGCGATAGCAGGTGATGGTTTCTTCCAAGTACAACTTCAGGATGGTAGGATCGCTTATACAAGGGATGGCTCGTTCAAAGTAGACAGCAGTGGAAACATAGTGACTTCGAATGGTCTTGCCCTTGTTCCGAACATCGTTGTGCCAACCAACGCGGTTGCTATAAACGTCTCCCCGGATGGTATCGTCTCTGCAGAACTTCAGGATGGAACCATACAGAACCTTGGGACCATCACACTCGTCAGGTTCGTAAACCCGGCAGGCCTCAAAGCAATAGGTGACAACCTCTTCCTGGCTACAGCCTCTTCCGGTGAACCGATCGAGGGAACTCCAGGACAAGATGGTTTCGGATCCATAAGGCAGGGATATCTCGAGAAATCCAACGTGGATGTTGTAAGGGAAATGGTGGATATGATTACAGCTCAAAGAGCCTACGAATTCAATTCAAGAGCGATACAGACAGCCGATGAAATGTTGAGAACCGCTACCACTCTGAAGAGATGATGAATTTGAAAAGATTCTTTCTCTTTCTATTATTGCTCATCAGTGTGATCGTATTTCCAGGTGTTCAATTGAAAAGTGATGTCTCCCTACCTCCCGGAGTTTTGAAACTCCGGGATGTTTTGGTTGATCATAAGGGAATAAGCGGAGATCTCCTGGAAAAACCCATCATCTTTCTTATCCCAGGTCTTACTTACAAAATGGACAAAGATTTTTTCGAGAGGAAGTTTCCCAGCTTGGATTTTGAAGGAAGCTGTGTGACGATAACAGTTAACGCATCATCCCTGGACTTCGGGAAAATTCTTAGAGAGAAAATAAAAGATTATCTAGGTTTGAAAAATGATTTTCACTTCTTCGTTGAAAGAAGCTACGGCTTTCCAGAGGATCTCGAAAATTTCTCAATAAGAATAACGAAAATATCCCAGAGCAGATTGAGTGTCTTCATAAAATTCCAGGGGAATAGGATCAGCTACGTAACTCTCCAATTGAAACTCTCATCTCTAAGGAAAGTCGTGGTAGCAGCCAGAAGAATAAATTACGGTGAGATCATTTCGAAGGAAGATCTTGAGTACGCCAGGATGAACGTTTTTGATGTCACAGGAACATACATAGAGAATATGGAAGAATGTATAGGAAAAAAAGCAAGGAAAATGTTCAACAAAGGCGAGGTCATACTTCAGGAGTTTTTAGAAAAAACGCCGGATGTGGTTAGAGGGCAGATAATACTGGCTTACGTTGAATTTCCTGGTATAAAGGTCATGTCATTGGTTCGCAGCATGGAAAATGGTTGGATCGGAGAAACTATAGCAGCGAGGAATTTAGAAACAGGAAAGCTCGTCTACGGGATCCTAGAAGAAGGACCTTTCCTCCGAGTTCTGGAGGTGACACGATGAGGAGATTTCTCACTCTATTATTTTTAACACTTTTGATAGTCAATCTCTTCTCAACATCCTTATGGAATTCATCGAAGAACGAAAGGTTCAAAAACCTCCTTGCTTCAAAGAAAGCTCAGGAAATAGGGGATATCCTAACGGTTGTGGTCTATGAAAATCCGACGATATCTTCAAAATCGAGTCAAGATGCTTTCAAAAAAGCTCTCCTTGGGGTTGTGAGTGGTACTATCCAAGCTCTCACGGATTTCGACCTATCAAAGTTCATACCGATAAACAACAATCCAACAATCAGAGAAAGGGCTGGAACCATTAGAACCTCCATAATCATGAAAATAGCAGCCGTTGTGGTTGATGTGGATGAGAGGGGGAATCTCGTTATAGAAGGAAGAAAGAAGATAAAGATAGGAGAGGATCTTAAGGAGATGGTTTTAAAAGGTGTTGTGAGACCTGAGGATATAAGCGCCGATAACACGGTTGATTCATCGAAAATCGCGAATTCCGAGATATGGATAAATGGTAAGATAGTCTTCAAGAGCTCTCCTGATGAGCAGGAATCGTGGCTCGATCTCATACTCTCAACTCTCGCCGACCTTTTCTTCTGATGGAGGGATGGAAATGAAGAAGATCGTTGTATTTTTACTTATTCTCACTTCCATCATAGCATTTCCTGTCACTGTGAGATTGAAAGATATTGCCATGTTCAGAGGAGCAAGGGATAACCAGCTCTTTGGTATAGGTCTTGTGGTTGGTCTGAATGGAACGGGGGATTCGGGAAAAGTCGTGTCATCATTGCTTGCTAACATGATAAAGAATTTTGGATTAGATGTTGACAAAGATCAGTTGAAGTCCAAAAACACGGCTCTAGTCATGGTTCTCGTTGATATTCCACCTTTCTACAAAGAAGGAATGAAACTCGACTGTGTCGTCGCCTCGATATCGGACGCGAAATCACTTGAAGGAGGATTCTTGATTCAGACGCCTCTGTACGGTGCCGATGGTAAAGTGTACGCCGTTGCACAGGGACCTATAAGTATAGGGGGGACAGATGTTAAAGGCTCTGCGAATCTTCAGACAAGATACAAAGTTATCGGCTACATTCCAGGGGGAGCTATCGTCGAAAATGAGATACCTCACAGTATCGTTGAGAATGACACTGTGACCATCCTCTTGAGAAACCCCGATGTGACGACAGCGGCAAGGGTTGTGAGCTCCATAAACAAAAAGTTTGATATGAAACTTGCAAAGGCGACTGATCCTTCCACGATAAAGGTCAAGATACCGGATGTTTTCAAGGATGACGTCATAACTTTCTTATCTCTTTTAGAAGAGATAGAGGTCGTTCCTGACGTGCCAGCTAAAGTCGTGGTTAACGAGAGAACGGGAACGGTTGTTTTTGGAGGAAACGTCAAGCTGTCTGACTTCACGATTTCGTACGGTTCGTTCACCATATCTATAGTGAACGGCAAAATAGAGAACGGGGAAGCCACTGTCCAAAATCTTGTGAACGCGTTGAAAGCCCTTGGAGCGACACCTCAAGACATAATAGCCATCCTTCAGGCCCTTCACGAAGCTGGAGTCCTCCATGGGGAGTTAATCGTTATGTGAGGTGAGAGAGTTGTTAATATATGGGGTGTCGGATGTCAGAAATTATGATTTGAGAAGAGCTTGCAAGGAGTTTGTAGGAAGCTTCTTCTATGAGATCTTCAAGAAAATGTACGATACGATACCGAAATCTGATCTCGTTCCTGAGACATATGCGGAGAGGTGGTTCAGGGAGATGCTACTTTATGAATATTCCAAAAAGGCAGCTGAGGATTCTTTAAAGCCTTTGGTGGATATGATATACAAAACCCTCTCCAAGGGAGTATGGAGAGGAAAGAATGGGAAGATGTAAAGCGTGTGGCCTCATATCTGATGAGATAAGCGAAACTATAGGATTGTGTGTGAAGTGTTTGAGGGAAAATCCTTCTCTGTCTCTGAAGACGGTTAAAAGGATCCGTGAAGAGTGGAGAAAGTCTCTGAACCTTCCTTTGCATCCCCCCAGGTCAGGAAACATTTCGTGTCACATGTGTGTGAACGATTGCAACATATCAGAAGGAGATTTCGGCTATTGTGGCATCATCAAAAATGAGAGAGGGAAACTTTCAACGATCTCTGGAGGATTTAACAGAGCGTACCTTCACTGGTATTTTGATCCGCTGCCGACTAATTGTGTCGCAGCACCAGTATGTCCTGAGAGGGAAAGTTATGGTTTTTACAATCTGGCGGTGTTTTTTGCTGGTTGTAACCTAGATTGCCTTTTCTGCCAGAACATACACCATAAGTACATGGTAAAAGATGGAAAAGTGAAAATGGACGAGGGTGTGATTCTAAGCGATGAAGAGCTCTTCAAGATAGCCATGGATTCCAGAGTTGTCTGTATTTGCTTTTTTGGAGGGGATCCGATACCTCACATAGCTTACACCATTAAGGTTGCCAGAAAGATCATAAGATATTCCAAGAAGGTAAAGAGAGTGTGCTGGGAGACCAATGGATTGATGGATACTAAGATCGCAGAGAACATGGCAAAGTTGTGTGCAGAAACTGGTGGAAAGGTGAAGGTCGATTGGAAAGCGTACTCTCCAGAACTCTATCAGGTCTTAACAGGTGTTGATGGTGAAAGAGCGGTTGAGAGGCTCAAGGAGAATGTGAGGATACTCTCAAAGTATGGGGTCTTAGTTGTCAGTACACTCGTTGTACCTCACTATGTGGATGCTGTAGAAATTGGAGGTATTGCAAGATTTTTGGCCAGTATAGACCCTAATATTCCTTACATTCTCCTTGGGTTCGCCCCTCAACATCTTATGTTCGATGTTCCCACAACGAGCAAGAAGCAAATGGAAGAAGTTTACTCTGCTGCCCTGAATGCTGGTTTAAAGAATGTTCACATAGGTAACAGATGGCTTCTCAGATGATAGTTTGAAATGTTGAAAAAAGAGAAATTTGACAAGTAGTATGTTCAAGGAGTAATATATAAACCGTGTCCTCGCGAGGGCATAGAAATTCGCAAGGAGGAGTTGTGTTATGAGAGGAAAAGTTAAATGGTTCGACCCCAAAAAGGGGTATGGCTTCATAACGATGGATGAAGGAGGAGACATATTTGTACACTGGACGGCCATCGATATGGAAGGTTTCAAAACTTTGAAAGAAGGACAGGTGGTAGAGTTCGACATTCAGCAAGGAAAGAAAGGACCTCAGGCTGCGCATGTTAAAGTCATAAGTTGAAGACAATAGGCCCCCTCGGGGGCCTTGAATATTGATGGTTGTTGTGGTAAGATTCTCTGATGACATTTTCTAGAGAGGTGAGATGAAAGATGAAAAAAGGAATACATCCCGAGATGAAGCTTGTTACTGTGAAATGTGCTTGTGGCGCTGAGCATACCTTCTGGACAACGAAACCGAATATAAGAATCGATGTATGTTCAAACTGCCACCCGTTTTACAAAGGTGGAGGGAAGGGTGGTGTGTTCATAGTTGACACAGAAGGAAGAATAGAAAAATTCAGAAAAAAATACGGAGAGAACTACTGAGGGAGCGCCGGCTCCCGTTTATTAATATTTATTCCTTAAGGAGGGTTTAGTTGTGAAAGTTGGTGAGCTTGTGAAAGGTAAAGTCGTGAAACTGATGAGGTATGGAGCTGTGATAAAACTCGTAGGAGGGGAAGAAGGATTCGTCCATATATCCAAGATTTCTAACGATTACGTAAGAAGAGTTCAAGACTATCTCAAAGAAGGTCAAGAAGTGACAGCGAAGATAGTTGGAAGAACCAGAGACGGGAAGTGGGAGCTATCCATGAAGGGACAGAAAAATGCTATTAAAGACACGAAAAAGAATGAATTTGAAAGGAAATTGGCGCGTTTTTTGAAAGAGAGTGATAGAAAGCTCTCGGAGTACAGGAAAAGAGTGGAGAAGAAAGGTGGAAGGGGTAGATGGTGATCAACGGGAGCGTGCCAACGCTCCCGATTTCGTTATATCACTGAGTATTTCAGGAAATTCCTTTCCCCATCTAACAACTAAAACTTCTGTACCGACACCGGCAAATGCATCCAGTTCCTCCACATCAGGATTGAACATCCTTATACATCCATGGGAGATTCTCTTCCCAATTTCCCAGGGTTTCGATGTCCCGTGTATTCCGTAAGTGGGGTCTGAGAGTTGCAAGTAGCGCGTTCCAAGACCATTTATGGGAGACCTTGGTGATATGTATTCGCCGAACCAATATAAAGCGGGATCTATCTCTTTTCTAAGTATCCAATATTTGCCAGGTGGCGTGGCATCACTCCTTCCAAGGGCAACGGGATAAACTTTCAAGAGGATGTTGTCGTAGTACAGGGCAAGACGCGATGTTGAAAGATCTATGACTATGGTGGTTGGATTATCGGTGAATACAACCCTTCCCAGTTTCAGTTTTTGCCCAGCTATTATCAAATTTGGATTTTCCAGAGAATTTATCAGTATCAAATCCCCCACTCTGAGGTTGTACTCCATGGCTATACTCCACAAGGTTTCCCCAGGTTGCACGATATGGTATCTTGGCTCAATCGGTACGATTTTAAATATGCCAACATCACCCCTTAAAGGAACAGCCACTCCTTTCAGAACGAAAATTTCCTTTCTCAGTTTAACCGATATACCGTATTTTCCCTTCAACTCAACCACGACATCTCCGATACCATCTTTAAGATCCGATTTAAAAAACGATATGACTTCATCATTCACTCTGAAGAATTTCCTATCCTCACCGCAAACTAGCAACCTTTCAACTTTCCAGTCTCTGGAAGCTTTTATTATGACATAGATATAAGGAGTTCTATTCTTGAAGTCAGAGAGAATCCTGACATCCAGATCCTCTTTTAAAAACCTCAAATCCAGAACTTCCGGTATGCTTCCCTTCATTCGATTCCCGAAAACGTTCGTTCCCTCAACAATTGGAACTACCCAATTGGGGAAATCTTCCATATAGAACGCAAATCTGTTCGCAGTAGAAGAACTTGGTTTCAAGAAACCATTGGGTGTGTACAGAAGTATTTTAAGATCTCCTTGAGGCTCATAAAGTGGCTTGGTGGAGAGTTCGATTGTATTTTCCCCCACTCTATAAATTTTCACCAGGTGATCTGCGGAGAATATCAACGACTGTATCAAACACATGAAAAGCAATAACTTCCTTATCATACGGACCAACCCTCTTTTTGACCCCATCCCTTGTTAGTATAACAACCTCTGCCGTGTCACTCTCCACAGTCTTGCGGACATCGTTCACTACCACTATATCCAGATTTTTCTCTTTCAACTTCCTCCAGGCATTCTCCTCGAAATTCTCCGTTTCTGCAGAAAAACCAACCAGAATTTTTTTATCCTTTCTCCCCCCGATCTCTTTCAATATATCCGGATTCCTCTCAAGAACGAGTGAGAGGTTTTCCTTATCTTTCTTTATTTTGTTTTCTGAATACACGGACGGTTTGTAATCCGCAACCGCCGCGTTCATCACGATCACATCCATATTTTCATATCGTTTCAATACTTCTCTTTCCATTTCCTCAGCGGATACCACTTTCACGAATTCATCTAAAAAAGGTGGAGGAGAAAGAGAAACAGGCCCACTTATGAGGTGGACACGTCCTCCCATTCTCTTTGCAACTTTCGCCAGAGCGTATCCCATCTTCCCACTACTCGCGTTGGTTATGAACCTGACAGGATCAATGTACTCCCTTGTTGGCCCTGCCGTTACAAGGATCCTGTAGCCTTTTAACGGTTTTTCCCAGGTCACCATATGAATAGCTTCCTCTATCACATCGTTATCGGGGTACCTTCCCTTTCCCCAATCGCCACATGCTAGAAATCCCTCTTCCGGTTCGAGAACGAACCAACCGTTGTCTCTCAACACAGACAGGTTTCGTCGAGTTATGGGATTTCCGTACATTCTATCGTTCATGGTGGGAACAATCACTTTGGAAGTTTTGTTAAAAGCCAGGGCCGTAAGAGTTAGCAAGTTGTCTGCCCTTCCTGTAGCTATTTTTGCTATCGTATCAGCTGTTGCGGGAGCTATTACTAGAACATCCGCCCATCTGGAGAGTTCAGTGTGTGGAATCCAACCGTCTTTGACATCGAACGGATCGACGAAAACAGGGCAATTTCCTACCGATGAGAAAACCACAGGAGAGATCAACTTGGTGGCGTTGGGAGTCATGATCACCTTCAATTCGTACCCTTTTTTTCTAAGTCTGCTGATTAGATCCACCGCTTTGTATACAGCGATACCTGAACTCACACCAAGGAGTATTTTCAATCTACCACCTCATCATTTAACTTTTGGGATCAAGGCTTTCAATATCTCCTCGTTCTTTATCCTTATGTATCCGAGCTCCAGCTCTTTGAAAGCTATGTTCACAGGGTTCTCGTCAGGAACCGTGAGGAACGGTCTTGCGTATTCTACAATTGCCTCTGCTCTTTTGGCAACGGCTATGGGAATGGCGTATTTGTACGGTATTTTCTTCAAAAATTCATCGTAATTTATTTTAGAACTTATTTTCCTTTCCATCCCATCACCTCCATCCTGTATTTTTCAATCATTTCCTTCTGGCGCGCTGTTTTCAACCTTTCAGATCTCATGATAGATTTCAGATCGTTTATGGCTTCTACCAGGTCTCTGTTTATTATAAGGTAATCAAACTCTTCTATCAACTGAAGTTCCCATCTAGCATCTTCGAGTCTCCTTTCCATAGCTTCTCTATCCTCTGTTTTTCTCTTTTCAAGCCTTTCTCTGAGATCTTCTATGGAGGGAGGAGCAATGAATATGTAGACGGCATCTTCCGCCTTTTTCTTGACACTCAAAGCCCCTTGAACATCTATGTCCAGGATGACATCCTTCCCTTTATTTACAGTATCTTCAACGAATTTCTTCGGGGTTCCATAAAGGTAACCATGTACTCTCGCCCACTCCAAAAACGCATCTTCCTCTATCATTTTTTTGAATTCCTCTTCGCTTACAAAGAAGTAATCCTCACCATCCACTTCACCGGGCCTTTTAGGCCTGGTAGTGCAAGATACGGAGAAAACGGCATCTTCCATCTCCGATATGATGGATTTTATCATGCTGGTTTTACCAACTCCCGATGGACCGCTCACGACGAACAAGATACCTTTTCTCATATCTCAACCCCTCGATCTCATTCTGTGCAGAAGTTCTTCTATCTCTAAAAAGGATTGCTTGAATCTCTGAGCGATGGTTTCTGGTTGTATAGCACTCAGAATGATATGATTACTGTCTGTTATCAGAATCGCCCTGGTCTTTCTACCGTAAGTCGCATCTATCAGTTTTCCCTCGCTCTTAGCTTCCTCCTTCATCCTTTTGAGAGGTGCGGATTCAGGATTTACTATGGCTATGACTCTGTCTCCTGCAACAACGTTTCCAAATCCGATGTTTATTAACCCGTACATTCGATCACCTCCTACTCCACATTCTGCACTTGTTCTCTGAATTGGCTTACGAGGATCTTGCCCTCAAGGGCAGCATCTGTTATTTCTTTCAAAATAGATTTTGCGAGAATCGTGTTGAATTCCCTGAGAAATTCTTGGGCTAAAAAATCGAGATGCAAACCTACAGAATCATCATTTTCGAGGAGTTTTCTCGCTTTCTGGTAATGACTCTTCAATCTGGTTATCTCTTCTCTTATATCTGCTTTTATCAGAGAGGCTGCCAATGCATTTTCGAAGATTTTCATGTTCACATCCACGTTATTGGGGAGTACCTCCTCGAAATTCTCCATGAGTTTCTTCTTGTAAAGAATTGGTAGATTCTGAGAACTTTCCTCAATGCGAGTGATCTTTTCCTCCAGATCATCCAATATACTCAAAAGATCTCTCTTCAGTTTTTCCCCTTCCCTTTTTCTATCCTCCACGAGTTTTTCCAAGGCTTTCTCAAGGGTCGGTTCGACGACATTCCATACCTCTTCCAAATCTTCCTCGGAAATATCGAACCTGATGATGTCTTTGAATCTGAGAAGATCTTCAAGTTTCACAGGTTCCGGAAGCGAAAGAGCAGTATTTATACTCTCTAATGCCTCATGATATGACCTCAAAAGACCGAAATCCACAGTTATCCCTTTGGGAGGTTCTAAAAAAACCACTCGTACTTTTACCTGAATTTTCCCTCTTCTTACATACTTCCTGACTGTGTTGTGAATGTGTATCTCATAAGGAGAAAGAAAAGGAGGAATGGAAAGATCCAGACTCAGATATTTGGAATTCAGGGATTTTGTCTCCACTTTTACCTTACACGACTTACCCACATTCTCAATGGAAGCGTATCCAGTCATGCTTTTCATATGATCTACTCCCTCTTTTGGAGATTATACCACTATAATTTCAAATATTTCACAATTTCTTCCAATTTCTCAAGAAATCTCTTTATTTCATCCTCAGTGTTCATTTTACTCAGACTGATTCTTATGGCACCCTCCGCTATCAAGGGATCAAGATTCAACGCTTTCAAGACATGGCTCGATATTCCCTCCCTACTGCCACAAGCAGAACCAGTGGATACGAATATACCTTCTGAGGATAGAGCGTTCACCAGCACTGATCCTCTGATACCAGGAAAGGACACCGAAAGGGTGTTAGATATGGATTCGTCAAGGGGTGTTATGATAACTCCTCCAAGCTTTTGAACCTTTTCCGCGATCATTTTCCTGAGTCTTTCCATCTTTTCTATTGATGTTTCCAGTTCCTCCCAAGCAAGCTGAAACGCTTTTCCAAGTCCAACTATTCCAGGAACATTTTGTGTGCCGGATCTCATACCTCTTTCCTGTCCACCGCCTTCCAATAAAGGCACTATGGGAACCCCAAGTTTTATGTAAGCAAATCCCACACCTTTTGGACCATGGAACTTATGAGCACTGAAGCTTGCAAGATCCACGTCCCATTTTGAGAAGTCGAACTTCATCTTTCCAACGGTTTGAACGGCGTCCACATGTATCAACGCGTTGGTTTTGGATCTCACAATTTCAGCGATTCTCTCTATAGGTTGAATGGTGCCTATCTCGTTGTTGGCTGCTATGATCGAAACGAGGATAACGTCATCATCCAAAACTTCCTCCAGTTTTTCCAGAACGATTTTCCCTTTTCTATCAACGGGTATATAAAAAATTTTGAAACCTTCCCGCCCTAGAGTTTTGAGAGTGTTTAGAACGGCTTTATGTTCGATCGTCGTGGTTATTATCTTCCCTCCGGAACGTTTCAAAACCTTTGCAACACCTCTCAGTATCCAGTTTATGGATTCAGTGGCACAGGACGTGAAATATATCTCTCTTGGGATCACCTTCAAAATTTTTGCGATGGTTTCTCTCGCTTCTTCCATAGCTTTTTCAGCTTCATACCCCATGCGATGGGGAGAATTCGGATTTCCATACTTTTCCGTGAAGAAAGGAAGCATAACCTCGAGAACCCTATCATCGAGTCTTGTGGTCGCGTTGTTATCCAGGTATATCATAGATATCCCTCCTAAGTGGCTTTCTGATGAGGGAAAGGATGATTAGAATTCCTGACCAAGAACGAAATAAGGTGACCACTCTCTTTCCATGAGTTTGTAAGCGTATCCAAACTCGATGTTTCCAAGGATGGGAAGACTCATGAGGATTTTAGGACCGAAGGAGGTTTTCATGTTCGAGAAAATCCCTTCATCGTTAGAAACACCACCGTGATCTAGGAAAAGCCCTAAAACCACTATAACGGGCTCTTCTTTCACGAACCAATTCAGATTGTTCGATACTAAGAAGGCCGATCCCCCTTCCAGATAATCGTAACCCCTTAGGGATTCCGGCCCCCAGAGCTCCACAGCCTCTTCTCCCCTGTTTAGAAAAACCTTTCCACCGAATACTTTCATGTTCAAAGTCAATGAATCCAAAATCTGTGTGTAAAATCCTGCATAACCTTCCACTTTCACATAATCTTTTGCATTGAATTGAAGGATACCGGCCTTCCATACGTTCACTCCAAAATTGAAACCATTCTTTGGAACGTACTTCGAGTCTCTCTTATCGTAAGCGTATCCTCCAAGGACTGTCAGAGTTTTTCCGTTTTCAAGGTTCAAAACATCATCGAAAGATACACCGAACTTGAAGGTATTACCCTTTATGGGAAGCGTCGTGAAATCCACACCGACGGTCAACGTGTTCGTGGCTACGGATGTATCGGTTGCACTCAGTTTCTCGTAAGACATGTTGAATCCAAAATCGAACGGCAGGGCAAATGGACTCGGTATTTTGTAGTCGAAACTCACTGTTTTCTTCTTGATCCCCAGATCCAGTTTGAATGAGAACCTCTGACCATATCCCCATATGTTCACAGCCGAGAAATCAACGTTTCCGGCTAAACCCTCCCACCATTCACCATCGGGAGGAGCCCAGGCAACACCTCCCACTACGAAGTAATGCTTGTCACTCTCTTTGAGATCCACGATCAGCTTAACATCAGTGGCGTTCTGCGTGAACAACGGCTTGATATCAACGCTGCTGAAGTACCTGGTGTTGTTCAAATAAGAGAAGGTCTCGGCGACATCTTCTGATTTTAAAGGATTTCCTTCGTACACCCTGAGTAGATTCCTCACGATGTAAGGTTTTGTGGTTTTAAGACCTTCTATCTCTATCTTGGAGATGTATTTTTCATAAACTTTGAACATCAGTTTATCCTTTTCTACAGAAGCTTCGACCCAGACGAACGGGTATCCCCTTCTTTTGTACTCACCCATTATCCTGTTCATTGCGGCAAGGATCTCATGATTCTCCAATACATCTCCTGGCTTTATTTTCGCTGTCCTCAAGATTTCATCACGGCTTAAGAGCTTGTTCCCGGTGACTTCTATGTAACTGAAGGATCTTTTCTTATCTATTATCTTTCTCTGAACGACGTTAACTATGAGAACGATCGTTTTTTCTTTCACGTTGTCCATGGTGACTTTTTTGAAATTGACAGTCGTCTCTTCACTGAAAAATGCGTTCAATCTCAAAGTCTGTATGAATCTGTTTATATCCGAAACCTTGGGATAGAATTTCTTTTTGTTCATCGTGAAAAATCTCACCAAGGGCGAAGCGGAATAGAAATCTTTCAGAAGATTGAGATTCGCTTCCTTCACTATCTGTGATATGTCTATACCAGCGGTTTCACCATTTATGAAAACGTCCCAGAGTGCGTATTCTTCAACTATTATCTCGAAAGTATCCTTCTTCATATTCCCCGTGACTTCTATGAATATGTATCCAGCTTCCTCATATGCTTTTTTTATGTTTTCAAGACTTTCCTGCACTCTCTTGACGTTGAGAGCTTTACCTTTTTCTATGGTTACCAATTTCTCAAGATCTTTAACATCCAAAAGCCCCTCCCCATCTATCGTTATCTTCCAATCCCTGACTTTTGGATTCTCTTTGACTGTTATCAGAAGGGTGTACCCTTCTTTTCCCGGTATGAGCTCCGGTTTGACCGATGCGAAGTATCCCATATCGAAAATCGTTTTTGCAATCTCCTCCACATCTTTTTCCGTTAGATCCCCTGAATAATCTATGCGCTCCAGAACGGAGGTTAAAGGGATCGTTTCAAGACCCTTTATAACGACGTTGGTTATGGTGAACGGAAACGTCAGACAGACGAACAAAAGTATCGAGAGAACAGCCCACCTTTTCAAGATCATCTCCCTCCTTTTAACAAATCACCTTTATAGCGATACTCCAGAAAAGCGTTGAAAGTCCAAGGACATTTTTCCTCAAAAATACTGGCTATTGCCAAGGCATATTGCTGTATTTCCCATTGAGCGTGCGAATCTGCTCGTAAATTCAAAAAATTCATCAAACTCCTTGCATTGACGGTCCAATAGAACTCGGTGTATATGGACAGAGGAAGCACAATCCTTGCCATCTCCCTTGCTAGCCCCATTTCCAAAAGCTTCTGGTATATTCTGTAAGAGCTTTCGAAACTTTCGATCATCAGTTTCTTTGCCTTTTCTTCGTCAACTTTCCCATCGTTCGGTATGCTCTTCTGCCTATCCTTCTCATCAGGTATTCTGATCTTGTCCGGAATGTAAAATTCGTCTTTCAACTTGGTGTATCTCCCCGATATCTCGTTGTAGGATGCGATCCTGTGTCGGAACCATTGCCTTGCAACGAATATGGGACATTTCACATGAAATGTGAAAACGATGTGTTCGAATGGCGTTTCATGACCGTGTTTCATAAGGTATTCTATCAATTTTCTGTCTTTCTCAGGAGTCGTGAGCTCCTTTCCATAAGAAACACGCGCCGACCTCACGGCACTGAGATCGTCTCCCATCATATCTATCAACCTGACAAATCCTTTGTCTAAAACCTTCTTGAATGAATCCTCCATATCAGCTCCTCCGATCCTTCAAAAGGAATCTTTTAATCTTTTTAACAAGCCATTTTCTGAAAAAGTAAAAACCTTTATGTCCAGAGGGAACATGAACAACCTCTTTATATCTCAGAAGTCTTTTCAATTCTTTTCTACTAGCTCTAGGAATAACACGATCGAAAACGGCTTCTATGAAAAGGACAGGCTGCTCCACAAATTTCGCGAAAGACAAGGGATCGTAATGATAACACGCAACAGGAGCTTTTTCAAATATATCCTTTATCTCTCTGAAAGATTCTACTACATCTAAAGCATTTTTCCTAAGGGATACACATTGTTTTTCAGAACGACACCCGTATTCGTTCCCTTCTTCAGCGTATTTCCTTCTGAGATCTTCAGTGTATGGGGAATGCCAGTTTATCCATCTCCAATCACCACCTGTGCAGCATAAAATGCCTTTCTTCAACCTTTTCTCCTTGGCCAGGGCTATGGTCGCTATCATTCCGCCAAAGCTTATACCAATTATTCCCACTCTCTCAGGATCGTATTTTGGAAGATTTTCAACTATATCGAGCGTTTTTGAAACGTCTAGGACAGCGTTGTGGAAATGTCTTCTACAAACAAATGGTGAAGTGGTATAGAAGGGTTCCCCTCCGTGCCAGCCTTTTGGAGCTCTTTCACGATGGTACGGAAGTATCATGAAAGAAACTCTGATACCTTCTTCCTTCAGCGCATCACCGAACCACATGAGATACTCTATGTTTCCATTCCCGATGCCATGGAGGAAGATGATGTCATAGAGAACTTCGTCGGGTTCATAAAGGTACACATGCACTTTGGAGGATTCCAGTACTTCTGACTCGTAAGGAGCATCAAACGTTAGATGTTTATCGTACACACCGCATCACCTCAATTACACAGTATTTCATGTACAATTTTATCAGTACCAGGAATGGAGGTGCTATGGTGGTATCGTTGATTCTACTCGTTCTAGGTATCGTTCTTCTTGTGAAAGGAGCGGATTTCCTGGTTTCAGGAGCGATATCCCTGGCAACCACTTTCGGTGTATCCAAAATGTTCATAGGGCTCTCGCTCGTTGCGTTTGGAACGAGTGTTCCGGAACTGGTTGTATCCACGATAGCATCTGTGAAAGGAGTTCCAGGTGTTTCCATATCCAACGTCGTTGGAAGTAACATAGCGAACGTTGCTTTGTGCTTGGGAATAGCGTCTGTTATAGGGTCTCTCACCGTAAAAAGCAGAACAGTCAGGTTAGAGGTACCTTTCATGATACTTGTGACTATCGCTTTCTCAGTTATTCTTCTGAGAAACAATCCCCCACAGGTAGTATGGAACGATGGTGTGGTTTTTCTAACTTTCCTCACAATATACGTGTACTACCTGTACAAAATGGCAGCCTCGGATATGAAAACGGAGGAATTCAAAGGTGAAAGTGAAAAAATAATTTTCACAGTTCTTAAAGTGATCGGAGGGATAATAGGGCTCTGGATTGGTGGGGATCTCACCGTTAACTCCGTTGTCAGGATATCTGAAACACTTGGCATAAGTAAATCCCTGATAAGCCTCACGTTAGTTGCCATCGGAACGAGTCTTCCCGAAATAGCGACTTCCATTGTGGCTGTGAGAAAGGGAGAGCCAGATATAAC
Source organism: uncultured Thermotoga sp. (assembly GCA_964486555.1). Lineage (GTDB taxonomy): Bacteria > Thermotogota > Thermotogae > Thermotogales > Thermotogaceae > 4484-232. Next base: position 40,105 of record CAZANP010000008.1, read on the forward strand.
GATGGGAAACGTGATAGGTTCGAATATAATGAACATACTAGTTGTGATTGGCATCTCTTCTCTCTTTGGAAAGCTGACGGTGGATGTTGGAAATTACTGGATGGACATCTCTTTCATGCTCGCTTTTTCAGTTCTCTTATTTTTATTTGCCAGTACAGGAAGGAAAATACAGAAGTGGGAAGGGATAATTTTCATTGCGATGTACATACCTTACATATACCTCGTGGTTTCCAGGAAATGAAATTGAGGGGGAGATCCCCCTCAACTTTTTTTCTTCATGATGTTTATGATCACCTTCTCTATTCTTTCTCTGTTTATGGTATCACCTTTTTTCAATATCCTGAGTGCAGCTTTTATGACAAGTATCCTTGGGTACTTCACGATCATCTCCCTTACAGGGTCTAGATTCTTCACTGTTTTCACTCCTTTCCCAGAACTCTCTCATCTCCCTTGACATTGGGAGAAAGAGATAATATAATCATTCCCTGGAGCTGGGCTCATAGCTCAGCTGGCAGAGCGCCCGGCTCATAACCGGGCGGTCGGTGGTTCGAATCCACCTGAGCCCACCACGAAGGGAGCTGAAAAGCTCCCTTCTTCTTTGTTAATAATTTTAACTCTTTTTCTCCATTTTTACAATTTAATTAAAAAAAATTTTATATGAAAAAATTTTTACATG
>CAZANP010000008.1:40880-47183 GCA_964486555.1 uncultured Thermotoga sp.
GGCGAAAAAGTTCACCGAATTCCCATATTCGGAGGTTTTTCGTGTCCCAACAGAGATGGAACCAAATCAAAAGGTGGGTGTATATTCTGTGATCCGATGGGAAGTGGTTTTGCAACATTTTACAGACTTCCCATAAGAGAACAGGTTTTGAAATACAAGGAAAAGCTTGAAAGAAGGGGAATAAAGAAATTCATAGCGTATTTTCAGGCTTTCAGCAACACATACGCACCTGTGGATGTTCTGAAAAAAAAGTACGAAGAAGCTTTGGTGGATGAAAGCATCGTTCAGCTTTCTGTCTCAACGAGGCCGGATCTTCTACCTGAAGATGTCCTTGATCTGCTAGAGGAATTCAAAGAAAGAGTGGATGTGAGTGTAGAAATAGGCCTTCAAACTGTAAATTACAAAACATTGAAAATTCTGAACAGATCCCACTCTCTTGCAGAATTCATAGATTCTGCCGTTAGGGTGAAAAAACGAGGTCTTGAGCTCGTAGTCCACGTCATAGCCAATCTTCCCTGGGACGATATGGAGGACGTCATAGAGACCGCAAAAGTGATATCCGCGTTGAACGCCGATGGTGTCAAGATACATTCACTTTACGTTGTGAAGGGAACAGCTCTTGCAGAAATGTATGAAAAAGGAGAAGTGAAAATCTGTAGCATGGAAGAGTACATCGACAGGGTGATAAATTTTCTTGAGTATCTTTCTCCATCCGTTGTGATCCACAGGTTGGTCTCCGATCCGCCAAAGGATGGCGCGATCTTTGGAAATTGGGGAAGAGCGAAGATAGAGATAATAAATGAGATAGAGAAGGAGATGGAAAGAAGGAATACTTGGCAAGGGAAAAAATTCGATTATTTGAATAGAGGTGTCTCACCATGATACGTGTTGGAACATCTGGGTGGAGCTATGAACATTGGAGAAAACTGTTTTATCCAGAATCCCTATCCCAGAGAGAGTGGCTCCAATTCTATTCATCGAACTTTGATACAGTTGAAATCAATTCTACTTTTTACAGATTACCCTTTGAGAATATGGTCAAGGGGTGGTATAGAAAAACGCCTGAGGGATTCCTGTTTTCTGTGAAAGGATCCAGATTGATAACTCATAAGAAGAGGTTGAGGGATGTAGAAGAAGATGTTGGAAGGTTCATGGAAAGGGTGAAACAACTCGAAGAGAAGCTAGGGATCGTTCTATGGCAGTTTCCACCCTCTTTGAAGAAAGATGTAAAACTTCTGAACGATTTTTTAGATGTATTGCCAAAGACAGTTAAACACACTGTGGAATTCAGGCATAAGAGCTGGTTTTGTGATGAAGTGTTTGAAACTTTGGGAGAAAAAGGAGTTGCTCTGTGTATAGTGGATTCCTCAAGGATCAAATCTCCGTGGGTTGTAACATCCGACTTTGCTTATGTGAGGTTTCATGGGCCCGGCAGGCTCTATGCCTCGGAGTACGGGCTGGAGAGACTGAAAGAAATGGCGAGGAAAATACTTGAACTCAATGTCGATACGTTCGTTTATTTCAACAACGATTTTGAAGGATATGCCATAAAAGATGCGAATTTGCTTAAAGAATTCCTGTATAATCTTCAGGAGGAGGGATAGAATGATAGATCTTACTGTTGAAAAGAAAGTCAATGTGGGGCTTGCTGTATTCGGGGTGATTCTTTCGCTTGTTGGAAGTCTCGTAGCCGCCAGTTCCATGGGTATGATGAGTGCCGATTTCATGGAAAGAGGTATGCCAATGGAAATGAGCTACGAAAATATAGGATTGGTAGTATTTGGAAGTATCCTGGGATTGGTCGCAACAATTTTCCTTCTCATTGTGTACCATCAGTGGTCGAGCGTTTTGAATACGAACGTTACAAACACCATCAACATATTCGAGTATCTGAAACAGAAAGATCCTGATAAAGCCCCTGAATACGACGCTTTCCTTAAATCCTTGAGAAACATAAAGGTGCCGAGCTGGCCTTATTGGCTCTTCTTCATATCCATGTTGCTTTACTGGTTCCTTCCCTATATAGTGATCTTCCCCATTCTATCCATCGTATTCTTCCTCATACACCTTCACAACGTTTTCGCCGTGGCGGATAAACTGCAGGAGTTGAAAGGGAAAGCTTACAGAGAATTTGGAAATCTTCCTCAGGGTATAAACACCATAAGAACGAGAAACGTCCTGATAGTACTGCTTCTCACCATAGTAACCCTAGGGATCTACTGGATATATTTGATAATAAAGCTATCGAGCGAGATAAATTCCTTCATAGAAGTGGACAAGGTGGCAAGGCAAGCCATACTCTCAAAAGTAAGCTGAAGGCTCCCAGGAAGGGAGCCTTCAAAATATCAGTTCTATCTTTACAACATTCTTCACCTTTTTTATACCTTCGATTTTCAAACTCCTATCCCATACCAGAACGAGGGGCCCTTCATCTTCGATCAACTCCCCATCTTTGTACATAGCTATTATGACACCATCTTCTTTATTCAGTTCCCTTGAATCGAGGGTTATGCTGTATCCATCTTCAGCGATCACTTTAACTCTGTAACCTTTGAGTGCGAGCTCTTCGTTATAGGACTTTATGGAAGGATCTTGCTTGTGAGGGGCGTATTTTGGGTCATCTGAATACGCCAAAAGCCTCCAAAGAGGTATACCTTTGTAAACATGCCCCTCGTATTCGACTTCAACACCATGACAGCTGACGCCGCTCTCCAAAGTTTGCCTGTCCAACGTGAAGTCCATGTATCCCTTTATCTCCAATGTGATATTTTTGTATTTCTTTTTCACAACTTCAACTCTTTTAACCATCCTCACTGATAAATGCCCTTCTATCATGGGGTTATCCTCTCCAACCTTTACGATCCTGATGTAACCAGGATCCAGTGGGAGATACTCCCCGTCTTTTTTGAAAGCCAGAATCCAGTATCCATCCTTCTGATCCAAAATCTGCTTTCCACTGTACGTCATCTCGTATCCATCCATCGCTACCACTTTCAAGGTATCATCAGTACTAAGAGAAGTGTATTGATTTATAAGATCCACCAGTTTCACTCCTCCATAAACCCCTCCTCTAACACTTCCAGCGGAGGTTACATACCGTCCAGGAAGTTCCACGTAGAATGGTGAGTTTTCCAGCTCTTTGAGTGTGAACTTATGGACTTTCCCGTTGATGACCAGTTCGAAGTAGAAAACTTCTTTTTCCACCTTCTTCGATATATCGAGTTCGATCTCAACGGGATTCTTAACCCAGAGTTTTTTGGAAGTCTCTCCAACTATCCTGAGAGGAGGTACGCCTTTTACAGGTCTCCCATCCTCGGTGTAAGCGAGGATCAACGAATCATACGCTACTTCTTTCGTGTTGAAGGTCACAGTGTACCCATCTGCTGCCGTTATGGTCACGTCGTACCCTCCATCCCACAAGGTTTTATCGAACCTGTAAGGATGTTTATCATCGGGCCCATCGACCATGGCTATTACCATCCAAAGCGGTATTCCTGTATAAACACGCTTCTTCCCCTTCACGGTCAACTCCATGGTCTTCAGATGCTTTCCACACTTCACCAGCTTTTCCCAGTCCTTTTCCGTTATTTCATCGGTTCTCACACCTTCAAGAGTTATCTTCCATCCAGCCTTTGTTTCTTCCAGAGAACGGAAATTCTTATCCCAATTCACTACCAGGTATTTAACGTTCTTCACTAAAAGCCCCTTAACAGATGGTTTCCCTGAATAGTAATGTGAAAGCTTTTCCCCAAAGGCTTTCAGCATATCATCGTTACTGACTTCTCCATCATCGGAGAGGAATATCAAACGATTCGTTGGTTTTCCATCCTCTTCCAAAGCGAGTATTGGTGTTCCAACTGGTGTTGTACCTTGAAGCACCTGATAGGGTATCACCTTGTAGTATCCATCTTCTGCTATAACGTAGAGAAAGTCTTTTTCCTTCATACTGCCAACAAGCTTCAGAATCTTGAGAAGGGGAACGCCTCTGTAGATATGGTATTCTCCCCAGTTTTCATCGCCCTCTTTGAACACAGGACCTTGAAACCTGACTCTTCCTTCAAGAGTACCAATCTTCAGAAGATCCTCCGTTTTTAAAGAAATAGCCAGATCACAGTTTTTCACCAAAATCTCGTGGTCGGCTAAAATCAATACACTGAGTAATGCCAGAATGAGTACGAGAAACTTCCTCATTTTGTTCCCTCCTTCCAGATTCTGTCCAGAATTTTCTGACCTTTTTCCAAAACTTCCTCAATACTCATCTTTCCTGAGAAAACAAGCCTTAACAACTTCCACATCGTGGATTTGTAAACCCTGTACATGCGAGAAGTGGGGATTATGTAACCTATCTTGACACTTTCAAAAGCGGTTTCGAATATTTCATCCTTTTCCTTCAATGCTTCGAAAGCATCTTCGTTCACAGGAAGCTTGTAGAAATTTTCACAGAATCTTTCCTGAACGCCGACACTTATCAGATACTCTATGAGTCTTCTTGCAAGTATTGGCTCTTTCGTCTTTCTAACGATGGAAAAACCTTTGAAGTCCAGAAGGGGAGAAATGTACTTTCCTTTTCTCTCGTTGAAAGGATAAGGAACGACAGAGAAATCAAGGTCAAGGCGCTTGAATTCGGGTATCATGAAGGACCCACCAAGGATCATACCGGCTTTTCCTCTTGCAAAGAACGAGACCATGGCGTCTCTTTCCATAGCATGCATCGTTTTCCTCTTGATGGAATCGTATACGTATGTGATGGCTTCCTTTGTCGCTTCATCATCGATTATGACCCTTCCATTTTCTTCCACGATTCTTTCCTTTCCGAAACCAAGTTGAAAAGGTATGAACCAGTATGCAGAATAAGCATTCCAGATCAGCCCGAATGTATCTTCACCGTTCAAAGAAGAAGCTATCTCCTCCATTTCAGATAATGTCCAATCTTTTCGAGGGAAGGGGATTTTCCTCTCTCGAAATAGTTTCCTGTTGTAAAAAACCATCTGGGTGTCAAGATAGAACGGTATAGCCCATATTCTTCCGTCCAATTCAAAGGCTTTCCAGGATTTTTCAATAAGAGCACTTTTAACATCTTTGAAGATATAATCTAGACTTTGAATCGCCTTTGCTCTTTTCAGAGAGCTTATAAAGCTTCCCTGAACCATCACAACATCTGGTAGTTTCCCACCAGCTTTCATAACCGTAAGGAGCTTTCCTTCGGTTTTTGGAACATCAACGACTTTCACCTTTATTCCTTTATGCAACTTTTCGAAACGCTTTATCTCCTCCTTCAGCTTCTCAGTCCCTTCCCAACTGATCCAGACCTCGATCTCACCACCTTCGATCTCATCTCCTACGATCTCGATATCCCTCAGATCCTGGAAGATCACCGTGTCCCCTCTCAAAACATCCCAGTTTTTCCCATTCCAGAGAAGGTAGAAATCCCAGAGTTTGTTTGAAACATCATCTTCGATGGTTATTTTTTCATGGTCGTTTTCCAAGGTAAGAGAGCCAATCTCTTCCATCAAAGGGAGAATTTCGAGGAAGGATACGCCAGGTTCATTCCATTTGGGAAGGTTATAAGAAATCTTCAGGAGTTCTTCCGTTTGGAAAGATGCATACAGCTCTCCGTTGAGATGGATCCGAATTTGAGGGAAAACAAGGGACGACAGGATCAACAAGAAAAACACGTACCTTTTCACAAAAAAATCACCCCCTTTCCAAGAATGGGAGGCACGACGGTTTCCCGTCGCACCCTACCGGCCAGACACCATGGGCATCAGCCTTTAGGTGTTCTGGCTCGGGGGTTTTCGATTTGGATACCCATTAACTTTTTCTGACATCATCGAAATTCACAATTTCAAGAATATCTCCTCGAACGACCATAGCGTAAATTCCAAGTTGTGACAGTTTTTTCACGGTGTTTTCTTTCATGCTGAAACCAGCATAAATAGGGAGCAATTCAAAACCAGCGTATTCGGGCAAATATTCAAACACCATGGAAAGTTTCCTCTGGAATCTCTCCACATACTCTTCCCTGTCAGGATTTGCTTTAACCTCAACCACGAATAATTTTTTCTCTTTCACCGAAGACGCCACTATGTCGAGCTCGAGTTCATCACCGTTTTTCCTCACAAGAAGATTCGTGTATATCCTGTCAGGTGCTATTTTAAAATGCTTTTTTATAACGATATCTATCGAAGGTGCGAAAATATCTTCAACTAGGGTACCCAACTTGTTCGCTAAATTCCCCCACTGACGGTTCAGGTTTTCTATGTTTTTCTTTGACCAATCTTTGAACTCTCGCATCTCATTTTT
>CAZANP010000008.1:47283-48984 GCA_964486555.1 uncultured Thermotoga sp.
TTTTACGGTAGCTGTATCCATATCTCTGGCGTTGATCTTGAGCTCGAAAAAGTTCTCTTCGAAGCTCCTTTACCTTTCCCTTCTGGTTCCATGGGGTATTCCAATATACATAAGTGTCCCTGTATGGAGAGGGATAATCCACGGGATCGGAGGAGAGTCCATTCTGAGCGAATTTTTGAAAATACACGTTAACCTTCTGACAGATCCTGTGAAATCCTTCTTCGCAACGCTCTTTGTGAGTGTCTGGCTCAACGTTCCCATAACTACCTTTCTGATTCTTGGACAGATCAGGAACGTTCCAAAGATTTATATGGAGTCCGTGAAAATGGATGGAGGAACTTCGATCACGGCATTCTTCAGTGTTATCCTTCCAAGCATAAGATCTCAGGTTCTAACGATATCCCTTTTGAATTTCATCAAATCCTTCAAAGAATTCACCTTGATAACTCTAATGACGGCAGGAGGGCCACCAATACCTGAGGGATTTACAGAAAGAAGCATCATCGGTGCAACGACAACGGTTGGTATCTTCATATACGACATTTTCAAAGGTGTAGAAGACACGGGTGTTATCTTTGCAAGCTCTGCTATCGTATCAGCTGTCGTACTCTCCATCACCATGCTATGGATTTTCTCTCTCAAGGAAAAAAAGAATTTCAAAGCCATGATCCTGGTCGTATCACTGCTTCACATCTGCTTCAGTGGAAAACAAGGTCTTGTTTTCGGGCCACTTTACCTTCTGAGTTGCCTCTTTCCGTATATATTCAAATACATCGTTTTTTCGGATCTTCTGACGATGATCACATTGACTTTCAAAAATGGATTCCTGGAATCTTTCAATTTCGCAGCCATCGTGGCGTTGCTCGTTTATTTAACATCAAGAAGAGAAACACCACTGGCTTTGAGAGGAAACTATCTGAAAATCGTATTGAAGCCCCTCGCTTTCCTTCTGGTATTCATCCAGCTTCTTCTGGCAGTTCTTCCCATCTGGAACGTGTTGTGGATGAGTTTTTCGAAGGTAAACACGGTTCTCATGGATAGACTTTTCCCGCATCCATTCACTCTCGAAAATTTCGTGAAGATCGTGAGGGACGAGAATATACCACATTATTTCTTGAACACTCTTGTTGTATCATCTGCAGCAGCACTTCTTGTTCCCATAATAGCTTTTCCGGCTTCTTACACGCTCTCAAGATCAAAGGGAAAAAGAGATGTATTCCTGGTTTTTCTGAGTCTGATAGGAGTTTCGGGGGGGATCCATACTCTCGTTCCTCTTTTTTCCTTTTTCAAAAATTTGGGTTTGATCGATACGTACGTTCCCCTGGTTTTGATATACACAACACACTCCATGACGTTTTCGGTATACACCATGAAGAGTTTCCTGGACAATATACCGAAAGAATTGGATGATGTGGCGAAGATGGAAGGGATGAAGCTTTCAAGATACGTAATGAGAATCCTTCTTCCCCTTTCACTCCCAGTGGTTTTGACTTCTGTCATGGTATCTTTCCTCAACGCATGGAACGGTTTTTTAGTTCCCTTGATTTTCCTGATGGACGATTCAAAGTACACAATAGGTGTGAAGCTCTTCTCCTACGTTGGAACCGTGGGATCTGCCAGTCCTAAATGGAATCTCTTCGCCAGTGCATCCGTTTTGAACATGATCGTAACGACGACCATATTCTACCTTTTCAGGAAACC
>CAZANP010000009.1:0-48720 GCA_964486555.1 uncultured Thermotoga sp.
TTTAGAATATAACACCACTCACAAGTATGACGTTGGAATAAGGTTTATCAGCCCCCGTTCTCACTATTCCCTTGCATTCTTTGGAAACCTTTTTGAAATCCTCATGAGGTAGAAACTCCACTTCCACTTCACCGTTCTTCTGTTTTATGAGCTCAATCAGTTTTTCAAGAGTTTCAGGATTTTTCTCCTTCATCTCCTCCGAAAGCAAGATCTTTTCTACTTTCAGTTCTCTCAGAACAACCTCAACAGTTTCCAAAAGATCTGGTTTCCCTCTATCGAGTACTATATCAATCGTTTCAACTTCTTTGGGAATGGGAAATCCAAGGTCTACAACAGCCAGTTTGTCAGTGTGTCCCATCTCCGCTATCAGTTTTGAGATAACCGAATTGAATACACCAGTTTTTTTCATAACCCTTCCCCTCCTCATCTCGTATATGTCTTTGTCATCATTAATCTGGGATCCAATAGCAACATCGATTATCAAACATTGATATTTTATCATATCACACTTATACCTTTTTTCACATCTTCTATTTTCGATACTCAATGATCGAAGATCAAACATTGAACAACGAGCACCAAACAATCTGTACCATATCCTATACTCCTTTCAAATACTCATCTATTCCCTTAGCGGCTCTGTAACCATCCGCTACGCCGTTTATTATGTCAGGACCATGAACTATGTCTCCTCCTGCAAACAACCATGGAATATTCGTTTGCTGGGATGGATTCGTGACGATCCTACCCCGTTTGAACTCCAGCTTCTCCTTTAAATCATCTGGTATGTAGCTGTAATCTGGAGCCTGTCCAATGGCCTCAACTACCATATCACCTTCAAGAACCATGCGATTTTCTTCATCGAATTTTGGATTGAATCTTCCCGTTTCATCGAAAACTTCCAGACATTTTTTGAACTCAACCCCTTTAACCTTGTCATCCTCAATTATCACTCTGATCGGACCCCATCCTGGGTGAAAAACGACTCCTTCTTCCTCCCCTTCTTCTATCTCTTCCATATCTGCCGGCATCTCTTCGTACGTTCTCTCAAGACAGGCAACGTGAACGTGAACTTCTCCATATTCCATCATTTGAAGCCTTGCCATGCTCCTTGCCACATCCATAGCGACGTTTCCACCGCCTATTACGACCAACTTCCTTGGAATCTTGGGTTTTGGTCCATCTCCCCTGAGGAAATTTCTGATAGCTCTCAAAAGCGGCAGAGCCTGAATTACATCTGGATGATCTGTGCCAGGAACTTTGGTGGATCCTCCAAGTCCAAAACCTGTTGATAGGAATACAGCATCATACTCTTCATGGAGTTTCTCCAAGGATATATCTTCTCCCACTTTAACGTTCGTCATTATTCTGACCCCCAGGGCTTCTATAAAGGCTATATCTTTGTCTAAAGCCTCATCTGGGAGCCTGTATCTTGGTATTCCGTATCTCATGACCCCTCCTGGTTTTGGCATGGTTTCATACACATCGACGGAATATCCCATGGTTGCCAAAAAGTAAGCCGCACTGAGACCAGCAGGGCCAGAACCAACTATGGCGACCTTCTTATCCTTCTTTTCAGGTTTTATTTTCAAAATCTCATCGAACTTTTCAAGGGGTACGTTATCTATTATGTATCTTTTGAGCCATCTTATAGCTATCGCTTCTCCTCTGTGAGATATGGAGCACACTTCTTCACATCTGTGTGTACAGACTCGTCCACAGACTGACGATAGAGGATTGGTTTTGTAAAGCCATCTCAGCCCTTCTTCAAGATCATCGTTCCATATGGACTTTATGTATTCTGGGATGTTCATGTGCTGGGGACATCTATCTGTACATATACCACACTCAACACACCTTGAAGCTTCCTTCATCGCTCGCTCCTTACTGTATCCTCTCACGTACTCGATGAAAGATTTCACACGCTCTTCAGCTTCAACCATTTCCATCTCAACTCTCTCGAGGTCCAGAAGATCGGAGTCGGCATCTCTCGTCCATCCCAAAGGAAATTCAGCGTTGTGAATTCCCTTTTCCGTTGGCATGAAGATGAAAGTTTCTGGATCGGGAGATATATGAACGTATTCTCTCGTCATTTTCAAGGAACCCGTTGTACATATATCCACACACATTCCACAAAAGGAGCATCTTCCGTAATCTATTACAGGCCTTTGAGGCTTCTTTCCAAATTCTTGAGGGAGCTCGGGAACTTCCACCATCTTTATGGCATCCGTTGGACATATCTTTGCGCACGTGCCACAACCTATGCATTTACTCCAGTCGTTTATATGGAATCCTCTGTACCTTTCTGATGCTTCCCTTTTCTCATAGGGGACTTTTATGGTAACAGGTTTTCTAAAGAGAAACTTCCATGCTTTTGTTGGTGCGAAGAAACTCTTTTCCATTCCTTATACCCCCTTCATCTATCTATCTCCGGTGCACAGACATCCATGGTTGCAAGCCATACGGGGACATCCTCTATTCTCGTTCCGGGCATGTATTTCTCTATTCCATAAAGACCTTGTGGATACGAAGCTCCCCTTACAGCAACTCTATAGGGTTTTTCCCCACCATCTGAAACCATGAAGTATCCATACTCACCGCGGGATGATTCCACATGAACGTAAGCATAACCTTTTGGAACCCTGTACCTTAAAGCGCTACCTTCACTTATTCTGACATTCACTTTTCCTGCCGGCATTTTCTCAAGAGCTTGCCTGATTATCTTTATACTCTGAGGTATCTCGAGGAATTTGAGGTAAACCCTTGAGAAGGCATCACCTTCCGTCGCCGTTGGGACTTCAAAATCCACTTTGTCATAGAAAAGGTAAGGATCTACTTTTCTAATGTCATATGGAACACCGGTCGCTCTGAGCCCAACACCGGTTACTCCCATTTCCAAAGCTTGTTCTCTTGTGAGAATTATCTTTCCCTTCAACCTGGTGTGAACTATCCTGTTTTTGAAGATGAGGTTTTCATAATCAGGAAGACGTGACTCTATGTAATCAATGGTCTTTTGTATCAGATCCTCTATTTTTGGCGTCATATCCTTTCTGACCCCTCCAGGGATTATGTACATGTGGTAGACACGAGCTCCTGTCAGAGCTTCGAATATATCGAGAATTCTATCTCTGTCGGCAACTCCCCAATTCGGTCCCGTGTAAAGTCCTAAGGGACCCCCTATACCTGGAAAACTCATGAAATGATTGGCCATTCGTGCAAGTTCCAGAACGATCATCCTTATCCACTGAGCTCTTTCAGGAACATCGATTTTTGCTATCTTTTCAATGGCCATTGAGTAACATATCTCGTTTATATCGGGTTCTGGAACACATATTCGAGGAATCAAAGCCATATTCTGAAACCACAGCCTTCTTTCCATGAGCTTTTCAAAACCTCTGTGAAGAAATCCTGGGATGGGCCTTGCTTTCACAACTGTGTCTCCCTCAACGTAGAGGTGCACACTGAAATTTCCGTTCATTCCTGGATGATTCGGTCCAAAGAAGAATTTGACCTCACCCATTCGTCTCACCTCTGAATATTCGGGCTTCCTGCAAAACATCTTTTTTGTATTCCCGGTCAGGGAATTTCTTTCTGGAGTATTCTAGAGGATCGAAATCTTTCCTCAAAGGAGGTATGTCATCCCACAGCTCTAGTATAAGAGGTTTCATGTCATCGTTCCCTTCGAATTCAACACCAAAAAATTCATGAATCTCACGCTCGTAAAAGCGTGCGACCGGCCACATGTGCTTCACCGTGACGAACTTGGGATTTTCTCTGTCTATTCTTGTTGAAACTATGATTTTTCCACCATCTTTCCATGAGAAAAGGATGTATACCAATTCGAATTCTTTGTTTTCAATCCAATCTACACACGTGAGGAGAGACAGGTGGGAAAAACCTTCGTTTTTCAATATGGAAAGTATTCCCAAAACGTTTTCCTGCAGAGCATCTATTTTAACCTCTCTTTCATCTGTCTCAGTTATAGAAACATCCTTGAATTGCCTTCTAATTTTTTCGATAACTTCATTCATGGAACTCGTCATGGACATACACCTCCCCTAGGGATCTGAGCTGGTTCTTTTTGTACCACTCGTAATTTTCTTTGTACCTCTTCCATCCGTTGGCTTCACCCTTCCTTATCATCTCCATCAAGGTTGTGAAGGCTTCAAAGATGGCTTCAGGTCTTGGCATACATCCTGCTATGTAAAGATCAACGGGTATGTAAAGATCGAGTCTGTTTATAGTTGCGTAAGAATCGTAGTATATGCCACCGTTTATGGTGCATGATCCAAAACCTATAACGTATTTGGGGTCTGGCATCTGTTCATACGTGTATATGACTCTCCTCAGTGTTTTGGTGCTTAAATACCCTGTTATCAGGAATATATCTGCTTGCCTTGGAGTCGCCATGGGGTTTATACCAAATCTTTCCATATCGAACCTTGCAGTCATTGAAGGCGGAAGCTCTATTGCCCCACATCCTGTGCAGTAGTGAAGCATCCACATTGATCTGCTTCTTAGCTGATCCGCTATCCATTCCCATACGCTCCTTTGTTTCATAGAAAGCACCTCCTTAGAAAACCCATCCCATGAGAACGAAGAAAACTTGCAAAAAAGCAAGTGACAGTGGGACTTTCCAGTAAAATTTGACCACCTGCTCTATCCTGAACCTTGGAAGGATCGCGGATATGAGAACAGCCATTATCCAGACAATCGTGAATTTCAAAAGGAACACAAGGTAATTTCCTCCTCCAAGGAAGATATCCACGAAGAGAGAGATCTCAACGAATATCGAGAAAGTATGCATCAACATCAAGAGTCCCATGTACTTTCCAGAAAGTTCGACCATAGGGCCAGACGCTATCTCTGCCGGAGCTATCGGTGTGTCAAAGGGTTTTTTCCCAAGCATCCCCAAAAGGGAGATGAAAGCAACGATGGCTCCCACAGGCATCTTGAAGAGGTTCCAGCCATCTCCCTGAGCGTTCATGATCGCGGAAACGGAGGAGGTTTTGTAATGAAACATGACGCCGGATAGAACCACAAGGTAAGGTAGTTCGTATCCAAGCATTTGAGTGAGGGCTCTTGCGACACCAACAGAGGCATTCGGGTTTCCAGAACCAACCATTCCCATCGCCATTCCCAAAGCGCCCACAGCAAAGAGGTAGAGTATAACGAAAATGTTATCCAGATTTGGAAAAGCAACGAGATTTCCCAGAGGAACAAAAGTCAGCGTTGCCATAACTCCTCCAAGAGCCATGAGAACACCGAAATCGAAGATCCAACCATGGGTTATCGGATGTTTTGTGAGCGTTTTGAAAAGATCTATGAAATTCTGATACCATGGTGGGCCATAACGCCGTTGAACACGGGCTGTAACCTTTCTTCCAATCCCCTCAAGCGTCAATCCAAAGAAGAAACCAGTTGAAAGGACCGCCAGCACTTTCAATGCGACCACGTTACCACCTCACCCAAAATATGATCAGCATGACGAAAGTTATCCAGAACATGTACGCACTGGGACTTGCCCTGTAGAACCAGGTGTCCACACCTTCACCAATATCCTTGAAGAACCTTGAAAACATCTCGTAAAGCTTTTCAAAAGAAGGATGTCTGTCATAGAGCCTTTCGATGAACCTATAAAAACCGGTCGCATAATGATACAGATCCGGTGTGTACAAATACTCACCAGCTGTGTATTGATCCGTGAGATCAACTTTCCTTGGTTTTGGAAACAGAAAGTACAGGATCAGGGCTATTATGAAACCAACCGCAAACATCGTGAAAACTGTGAAAGTATCCCATTGACCAAGGGGAGTTTTTATAACAGTTCCCTCAAACTGGATTGGAGGTATACCCAGTTCCTTCTGAACCTTAACGATACCGCCAAGAAGACCCCCTGGAAATACCCCAAAATAGAGTGTTAGAAGAACTAAAAAGATCATGGATATCAACATGAAAGTGGGAGCCTCTTTCACATCCTTATATTTTGAACGCAGCTGCCCTAAGAAAACACCTGCAAGGGGTCTGAAAACGTATAAGAAAGATCCCACACTTCCAACGAACGTGATAGCTGCTGTCAAGAACATGCCTTTTCTCACAAGAGCTTGAAATATCATCCATTTGGATATGAAGCCACTCGTTGGAGGTATTCCAGCCAGTGATATGATTCCAACAAGGTAAGTTATAAAAGTCCATGGCATCCTATGGATCAATCCTCCCATTTCGTCTATTTTGGTTGTACCTGTTCTGTAAACCACGGCTGCAAATGATAGGAAAATCATGGCAGCAGCCACGGCATGGTTGAAAACGTGGAAAAGCCCCCCTGCAAATCCCACACTATCCAAAGTGGCAAGACCTATGATTATGTATCCGCTGTTTGCAACGGAGGAATAAGCTATCAGCATCTTCATATCGTTCTGTCTTATGGCCATGAAGGTTCCAAGAACGATGGATACCGCACCGAAAGCTATGAGCACGTAATTGACAGCTGGAACTCCTCCATATAAAGGTGGGAACATTTTTAAAGAAGGGAAGACCCCGAGAGAGACCGCCAGAATGTAGGACCCCATTTTGATCAGCTGTCCCGATAGAACGGCACTGAAAGTATCGGGAGCGTTTCCGTGCGTTATTCTGAGCCAGGTGTGAAGGGGGAACAATCCGCTTTTTGCTATACCAGCTGCGGCTACAAGGAACACCACGAGCCATTTGAAACCATTCGATGGTTCGCTGAGAAGGCCCTGGGCAATCTCTGAAAACTTGAGAGTGTGGTATCTTTCCCAGGTCAGAAAGGTCGCATAAAGGTACATGTAACTACCTATAGAGCTCAAGACCACGTAGATGACAGCCGCTTTTCTTGATTCTTCTTTTCCCATCGGTACAATGAGAAGTGAAGCCAGGACCATTATCTCCCAGAAAACGTAAAAAGTAAGCATATCTCCCGATGCCAGAGCTCCCAAGATTCCAGCGCTCATCAAAAGGTAAAGTAGGTTGAAGGAGGCAGCCATCTTGATCTTCTTTTCGATCCAAACGGGTATGAAAAGCGAAACAGTCGTTATTATCAGAAAACTGACGAGGGCGAAGAACTTTCCAAGGTGAGTCAAAGAGAGTACACTCTCAAATCCTGGTATAAAACTGAAGAACTTCTCTTCAGTCCCCACACCGGTTTTATAGATCATGTAAGAGACGTAGAGAAGGACGAAGAAGTTGAACCAGGACCCAATATTCTTCTTAATCTTCGAGAGAGCGTAAGAGGCGAGAGATCCGAACATGAGAACTAATATCAGATCGTTCATTCACATCCCTCCTAAAACCGCTTCAATGTAGCTAGATACGTTCAGAAGAGATTTTGCGATCTTTTCGGACGCGCTCAAGTACAGGTCTGGGAAAAGGCCAATGTATATGATGAAAAGAGACAAAGCTAGTAGAATGAATTGAGTGTGCTTTTTCATCTCGCATTCTTCCCCCTCACTTTCATGCCACAACCTGACATTCCACCTTATGAAGTACGCAACTTCCACGACACCTGCAAAGAGGAGAACGGCAGGGAGTACGTAATCTCCTTTTGAAAAGGCGGAAAGAAGTATCAAAAGTTTGCTTCTGAATCCAGCAAACAAGGGGAAACCTATAACTGAGAAAGAAGCGATACTGAAGGCAATGCCTGGGATTTTATTTTTACCAAAACCCTTCGATAGAAGAACCGCTACTGGAAAGAGTATGAGTTTTGCCGTAACATCGTTCAAGGAATGGAAATAACCGGCGGTGATTGCTTCCGATGTTTTCAAAGATATGGCACTTATGACCAACCCCGCTTGTGCAACTGATGAGTAAGCAAGAGCCCTCAAGAGATCGTTCTGCCTCAGTGCGGATATCTCTCCAAAGACTACGGTGATGAGTCCCAGAATGTAGAGAACGTTCAAAAAAGATCCATGGAGAACTGACAGGAAGATCCTACCGACGAGGTACATGATCGTGAAGGTTACCATGCTTCCAAGAATAACAGGTGTCATGGGAGAACCTGATGCGTAAACATCCGGGACCCATCCCGCCAGTGGAAATAGCTTAGCTTCCACACCAAGACCCACAATGTAGAGTAAAGCAATCGCTGGTATCACGGAGGAATTCAAAGTTTGTGAAACGTGAGCCATGTTCAGCGATCCTGTGTTGACGTAAGCAAGGATCGTTGATAGGAGATAAAAAGCTCCTGCGACACTACCGATTATGAGGTATTTGTAAGCTCCATAGGGATTTTTGTTATGATAAGCCAATATGTAGCTCGATACAGCGGTGATTTCGAGAAAGACGAAGGAATTGAAAAGATCCCCTGTCAGAATCAGGCCATTTGTGGATGTCAGAAGAACGAGAAGAACGGTTCCATAATTAAGGTCGAACAAATTGCGGTTCAAACTGAGAAGTAGGAATATGGAGTTTATTATAAACAATGTTATATAACTTGCGTTGTCCAGAACCAACGGTATTCCGAAAGGTGCCTTCCATCCTCCAAGGTGTTCTACCAAAGTGGGCCTCAAGATAGCAAGAATAGAAAGGTTTATAATCGGTGTTATGATCAGAAGAACATCCGTGACTTTTTTCCAGATGATGCTTGTGAAAGCTCCAAGAAGTGGTATTGCGATCAAGAGGGATATCATTTTCTCACATCCTTCATCTCTTCAACGTTTAAAGTCCCATACTTTTCCTTAACTCTCACTACAAGAACAGCTCCCAGTGCTAGTATCCCAACTCCTATGACAATGGCTGTCAGAACCAGCGCTTGTGGCAACGGATCGACAAAATTCGCTGTAGGTGTGAAGATGGAATATATGGGCGCCTCCTTTCCTTCAACGTAACCTATGGATATGAGGAATATATTCACTCCTGTGTCTATGATGGAGAGTGATACGAGGTGTTTGAATAGATTTTTTTGAGAGATCAGACCATATATTCCAACACCGATAAGGGCTATGGATATGTAGTAGACCATCTTTATCCCTCCTTGTGGAGATCCGCAACGATCGTGGAGAGCTCGGCCCCCACTTTAAAACCTATAACGATGTATATTATCGGGACTATACCGGCACTGAAAAGATTTCCGATGACACCTGTTGGTAGAAAATTGGCAAGAAAAGCTCCTGAGAAGGCTATACCTAGAAGTCCTATTATGACGAACAGTGAACCACTCGTACCTTCCAGTACCTTTGACTTTTCGGAAAGCTCGTACTCCTCGTTTGAAAGGTAAAGAAGTAAAATACCGATGGAAAGGATCGTTCCTCCTGGGAATCCCCCACCTGGTGTTAAGTGCCCATGAACGAATATGTAAACACCGAATAGAATTATCAGTGGGAGGACCACTCCTACGGCTGTTCTGAGGATGAAGTTGGGTTTTCTCCCATAACCTTTTCTCTTCAGGCCAGAAGAGATCAGTCCAACTCCAAATGCCGATATGAAGAGAACGGTAACTTCACCGAGTGTATCGAAACCCCTGTAATTCACAACGATCGATGTAACAACGTTCGCTGAACCTTCTTCTAAATTTTTGGATTTTTTGTACGCAACTTCTTCTCTGAAACCGCTGACGGATTTGGATACGTACTTTTCAGAAACACGTTTGCTGAGATCGACTTTACCATAGGCTGGAATGGGCTCGATCATTTCTATCAAGACAAATACAACACCTAAAGCCAGTAACATGGACAGAAATTTTCTCATTCTTCATCACCACCTATTTTTCTCAAGGCGAGAATCAGGACGGCCGTTGTGAGCCCTGCACCGATCGCAGCTTCCGTTATAGCCACATCCGGAGCTTTCATCATTATGAACAGAAACACCGAGACAAGACTCAGGACAGACAGAGCGATGAAAGAATCAAGTAGTCTCTTGGTTTCAATAGCGAAGATACCCGCGGTTATCATAAGAGCCCCTACAAGAATCGTTACTACCATCATACATTCTCACCGCCTTTGTACTCATCCACGGTGGTTTTTCCATAGGGTTTTATCCCTCTAAGATAAGCTGCCCTTGCAAGAACGGAACTTCCAACGGGATTGGTAAGGGCTATGAAGGCTACGATCAGAAGGGTTTTAAGAAGGTATGAAGGTTCAACCAGCCCCACACCTATCAACACAGAGAAGGATCCAAGGGTAGTTGCTTTTGTTCCAGCTTGAAGCCTGTTGTAAACATCGGGCATTCGAAACATACCAAGGCCTCCTAAAAAATAGAAGAATGCGCCGAGCGTTATAAGCGAATATCCAAATATATCCATCATTTTTTCGCCTCCAAGTATCTGGATATAACGATCGTTTCGACAAAAGATAGAAGGCCATAGACCAGC
This sequence comes from uncultured Thermotoga sp., assembly GCA_964486555.1. Lineage (GTDB taxonomy): Bacteria > Thermotogota > Thermotogae > Thermotogales > Thermotogaceae > 4484-232. The sequence continues at coordinate 10,325 of CAZANP010000009.1, forward strand.
GCTATATCGAGGTATAAACCGTTTTTGAAAACGAGAGACAGCAGAGCGATGGTCCCAGTGAGGATAACGTTCATCGTATCAAGGGATGCAACTCTGTCGGCACTCGTTGGTCCTTTCAGTATCCTTAAGAACGAAAAGAAAACACCCAGTCCTATCAGTGTGAAAATGACAACTATCATTCAAACACCCCCTTGAGAATCCTTTCGAATCTCCCGACTATCCTTTTCTTCTTTTCCTCTTCTTCAACGGATTTGACATCTATCCAATGAACGTACAAGGTGTCCTCTTCAACGTCCAAGGTCAATGTTCCTGGAGTCAAGGTTATGGAATTCGCAAGGGTCAATTTCGAGATGTTTCCTTTCAAATCGGTTTTCACTTTCACGAAACCGGGATTGAGGGGAAGGGAAGGTGTCAAAACTCTTCTTGCGACATCTATGTTCGCTTTTATCATCTCCCATGTGAGGACAGGGATGTAGATGAAAGCAAAGAGCAATATCCTCAGAAGGATTTTCCTATCGAATCTAATGAAGCTATATTTTTTGAAGAAACCGGCTATCGTTAGGGAAGCTATAAATCCCACTATCAGTTTAGAGACAGCAAAGGAGTTTGTTAGGATCAACCAAATGAAAAATATCACAATGAATAACGAAACGAACATAAAATCCCTCCCTAGCAATAAGGATTCAAAAACTGGATAAAATTTCTCCAAATTTTCGATTGAATTGTACCACAACGAGTAGGATGTAACAAAGTGAATGGTAAAATTTTCAAAAAAGGGGGTGAACTCTTGATAACCTTCATAGGGCACGTTTCAAAGGATGTGAACGTTAGAAAAGGGAGAGAAACCATCGTTCCAGGTGGTGGGGTTTTTTATGGAGCTTTTCCTGCGAAGGTTTTCGTAGATGAGGTTAAGGTCGTGACGAAGGGAAATATGGATGATAAGCCTTTATTCTCCCTATTCGAAGAGAAGGGAATAAAACTTGTGTGGCTGAATTCTCCTTCAACGACGAGTATAAAGAACGTTTACCCAACGGATAACCCCGATGATAGGGAAAGTAGAATGATATCAAGAGCCCTTCCTTTCCAGAAGGAAGATATAGAAAACATCTCATCGAAGGTGATTCATGTTTCACCCCTTTGGAAGGGGGAATTCCCGGAAGAATTGTTTGAGATCCTCAGAGAAAAGTGTGAGGTTCTATCAACAGATGCCCAGGGGTTTTTAAGAAACGTGGATGATGCCGGAAACATGTATTACAAAGAGTGGGAAAAGGCCAAGGATATTCTAAGGATGATAGACGTTTTCAAAATGGATATAAATGAAGCAAGGGTGTTGACAGGAGAAGAGAATCCTGAAAAAGCCTTAAAAATCGTACACTCCATGGGACCACGTGAAGTTATTTTAACCTATAAAGACGGTGTATTTCTCTACGTTGATGAAAAGTTGTACCATGAATCGTTCTCAGGATGGACCATTGAAGGTAGAACGGGAAGAGGTGATACCTGCATAGCGACTTACCTTGCAGTGAGGGAGACCAAGGATCCTCAAGAAGCTTTGAAAGTATCCGCAGAAATAACGAGTGAGAAGATGAAAAAACCTGGACCGTACATCCCTTAGAAGAAAGAGGAGAAAATAACGTTGTGAAGCCTTATACGTATACGTTTCATATCCTCTACGGTCTTCCTTCTCTCGATGTGTGTTCTGTTGGTTAGAAAGACAACCACAATTCCTTTCTCTGGATCGGTCCAAAGGGAGGTCCCCGTGAAACCATCATGACCGAAGGTTCTAGGTGATGCTTTATCACCACACGATTTCTCAGGTAAAGCGGCGTTCCATCCAAGAAACCTTCTATCCCCCTCCACTCTCACCTCCGTTTTTATGAATCTTTCAAATATTATCCTTGGGATCACTTCACCTTTCCACAAGGTCACAATGAATTTGAACAGATCTTGGGCGTTTGAAAAAAGCCCAGCGTTCCCACTGACTCCTCCCATGTAATAAGCCAGCTCATCGTCAGGTTCTCCTCTTAAAATCTTCCCATCTCTTTCCGTTGTTGGAGCAACTATTTCTCTGTTACCAGGCAGAAAAGATGTGCTATTCAATTTAAAAGGCTTGAATATATTTTCCTCACAGAAGTCTTTAAAACTTTCCCCTGAAACCCTCTCCACAAGAGCCATGAGAACAATGAAATTCAAACAAGAGTAAATTATCTTGGAACCTGGCTTGCACATAGGTTTCTCCTCGAAAATGCTCTTCAATATAGATTCTCTGGATTTCGAATATTTCCAGACATTCGAATACGGGGGGAGACACGAAGTGTGTGTCAACAAATGAAAGATCTTTATTCCATTTTCGAAATTCTCAATATAATCTGAAACATCATCCCAAAGGGATATCTCTTTTCTTGAAAGGAGAACCATCATCGAGGTGGTAGTCGCCACCACCTTCGTCAAACTCGCAAGGTCGTATATGGTATCTTCTTCGTTCTTCTCCCTCAAAGGTTTTAAAGCTCTGAAGCCATAGGCTTTCTTGTAAAGTACCTCTCCATCGAGATTTCCAATCAGTAAGACAGCTCCTGGGTACACTTTATTCAAACCCTCGTTGACAACTTCATCTATTTTTATCACTTTCTCACGATCCCTCCACTTCTCAGCTCTATTTTGAACTTGAACTTATCACTCCTGTAGAGAGACAAAACGTATTCCACGCATTCATTTTCAGATGTATATGTGAATCTCTTTCTCAAAACAGCACAGGATTTTTGTGGAACTTCTAGTAACCTGGCATCCTCCTCTGTCAAATTCACTATTTCCAGGACTTCTATTGCTCTGCTCAAGACCAATCCGACTTCTTCTCGAAGGAACTCGTACAGCGATCTTCGAGACATGTCTTCCTTCAAGACGTTCAAAATCTTCACACTGACATTTGGGTTGAGATATGCCCATTCTATAGCAACCGGTTCATCGTTTATATATCTCAACCTTTTGAGAAGTACAACCAATGTTTTCGGTTCAAGCTTGAAGGCATCCCTCGCCTCCACTGGAACTTCTATTAACTTGTTCTCCAGAACCCTTGACTTCACTCTATACCCTTTATTCCTGGCTTCATCTGTGAACCCTTTCAACACGGTCAGTTGCTCTTCTTTCTTTGATCCCGTTATGAAAGTACCTCTTCCCTTGGTTCTTTCTATTATCCCTTCTCTCCTCAGCTCTTCCAGAGCTCTCCTTATAGTCAGCCTACTTACCCCGTAAATTTTGCACAGCTCCATCTCAGAAGGTATTCTGTCACCGGGTTTAAAAACTCCTTCTGCTATTTTCTCTTTGAGATCAGCGTATATCTTGTAATATAAAGGGACAGGATATTCTTTATCCATATCTTTCCCTCCTGCTTAAGTGTATCTTTTATGAGTTGTGCTGATATGATGATAACACAATATGATAAAATTGTGAAAGAAGGTGATATTTTGGTACTTCAAGGAATCGATGTTTTGGTAAAAGATGATTTTAAAATTCTTAAAAACAGAAAAATAGGACTGATAACCAACTACTCATTTGTGGATAGGAACATGAAACTAGGGATTGATCTCATGCTCGAGAGTGGTGTAAAAATTGTGAAGATATTCACACCTGAACATGGTTTCTTTCAACTACCAGATGCTCAGGAATTCGAAGACACCTTCCATCCTGTTTATAACCTGCCACTGATCAGCCTGTTTGGGAAAAGAAAAAAGCCCACATCAGAGGATCTAGAAGGTTTGGATCTTTTGGTTTACGACATCCAAGATGTTGGCTTGCGATACTACACATTCATCTACACTTTAGCTTACTGCATGGAAGCAGCCTCCGAAAATGGAATAGAATTTCTCATTTTGGACAGGGTAAACCCCTTAGGAGGATACGTGTTCGGCCCAAGGATGCCGGAGGATATGAGTTCATTCGTTGGTGGATACGCCCTTCCCTTGAGATACGGTCTAACACCGGGAGAATTGGGGTTGTACTTCAAAAAATTCAAAAAGTTGAACCTGGATCTGAAAGTAGTAAAGCTTCAGGGATGGAGAAGAGATATGAGTTTTGATGAGACAGGGCTTTTCTGGAATACACCATCTCCTGGCCTTCCAACTTATGAATCCACGATATGTTACTCCGGAACTTGCCTTTTCGAAGGAACCAATATCTCGGAGGGAAGAGGAACCACAAAACCATTTCAATTCATTGGAGCTCCGTGGATGAAGAACCACTTAGTTTATGAGGAATTGAAAAAAGAGAATTGGAAGGGATTCATGTTCAGAAAGAGAGAATTCGTACCCATGTTTGGGAAGTACACAGGGCAGGTATGCTGGGGAATAGAGTTCTTACCAATCTCCAGTGATACCAACTTCTTCACTGTGACCTTCAAGATGCTGCAGATCTCATCTGTGATACACGAGGAGCTGGAAATAAACGAATGGTTTGACACGCTGATGGGAGATAAAAGGATATCTGAAATTTTGAAAAATGGCGAATTCCCAGGAGATATAATGGAGGAATGGAAAAAGGAAGAGGAGGATTTCATGAATTTCGTCGACGACCTCCTTCTCTATCAAGGAAAATTGAAGCACCTTCCAAGGTGATTTCCAGAAAGTTTAACACCCAAATTGTGCATATCTTCATATAAAATATGAGAAGATTGCTCTAGGAGGGATTCATGTGTGGACATGGGTTTCTAAAAATACTCTGAGACTCGTCTACGGATCTCCTAAAGAGCGATTCGCACCTGAAGGGTTCAAAGAAGGCGAACATGGGGACGTGGAGGTGATCGAGGAAGAGGGAAAGTTCCTTTTAAAGGTTGGTGGAAGAACTCTACAAGAAGACATCTCCATCACGAGAGATGGGGAGTATTTTTGCCTCACCATGAAGATGTGGAGAGGAAACATCTTTGGACTAGGTGACAAGATGGGTCCGATGAATCGAAAGCAGAGGAAGTACATCTTCTTCAATGCGGATGATCCCATTCACACGCCTACTGCTGATCCTTTATACAAATCCATACCTTTCTTCATAGTTTTAGATAGAAAAACATCTTTTGGAGTGTTCTTCAACTATCCTGGATACATGGAAATGGATTTCGACAGTGAAGGAAAAGGTGTGTTCAAGGTAAAAGTGAGAGGGGAAGGATTAGTAGAGTACTTCATCTTCAATTCAAGCGTGAAGGAAGTGGTCAGGGAATTTTTGAATCTGACGGGGAAGAATTTCCCAGCTCCGATATGGGCTTTTGGATATCATCAAAGCAGATGGGGATACACGGATAGAAACGTGGTCATGGAAATCGCCAGAAAATTTCGAGAGAAGGGTATACCATGTGATGGTATATTTCTCGATCTAGAGCACATGGACTCCTTTAAGAACTTCACATGGGATGAGGAAAATTTCAAGGAGTTTCCTGAATTCGTGAAAGAGCTTCACGATATGGGTTTTAAAGTCGTCCCCATTGTTGACGCTGGTGTTAAAGTTGAAGAAGGTTACGAAATTTTTGACGAAGGAGAGAAAAACGGGTACTTTCTGAAAACAAGAGATGGTAAAGATTTTGAAGGTGCCGTATGGCCTGGAAGAACAAGATTCCCAGATTTCACCAGGGATGATGTGAGAGAATGGTGGGGAGAAAAGTACGCGAATTTCGTGAAGAAAACGAATGTGGATGGTTTCTGGAACGATATGAATGAGCCCACTATATTCGCAACGCAAGAGGAACTGGACGAGATGAGAGAGAGAATGGCTGGCATAAATTTGGATGACGGATGGATGATCCCTCTAACATTACTTTCTTTCTCGAACGTTTTCAAAAGTCAAAGGGAAGAAGAGATCGTTCACAAGGATAATTTACAACATTGGGAAGTCAGGAATGCGTACGGTATGTTGATGACGAAAGCGTGTTGGGAAGGTTTGAAAAAGAGATTCCCGGACAGAAGGTTCCTCATTCTATCCAGATCAGCTTATCCTGGGATTCAAAGATATGGTGGAGTTTGGACTGGTGATAATCATTCCTGGTGGGAACACATACTCCAGGAGATGATAAACATTCAGAGTCTTTCGATCTGCGGTATCTCTTTCTGTGGCTTCGATGTTGGTGGGTTTGGAGGGGATGTAACACCGGAACTCTTGGTTCGATTCTACCAACTGGGAGCTTTCACACCATTTTTTAGAAACCATTCGGCTATCGGAACGAAAAGGCAAGAACCGTGGGTTTTTGGGGAGTACTATGAAAATGTGATAAAGGAAACCATAAACTTAAGATATTCTTTGATTCCATATATCTATTCATCCTATATGCTCGGTATTATGAAAAATGAGCCCCTCGTCAGACCTCTTTTCTTTGAATTCCAGGACGATCCGGTCACACACACCATAGAAGATGAGTACATGTTCGGGCCTTCCATATTAGTAGCTCCGATCTACAGATTTGGACAGGAAAAGAGAGTGGTATACCTTCCCAAGGTCAGATGGTTGTATATCCCAACGGGAGAAATAATGGAACCTGGGTGGAGAGTTGTTGACGCGCCTCTTGAGGTTATACCGCTCTTTCAGAGAGAGGACACTGCGGTCGTGAGAACGGATCCTCAGAATTTCATCTTCGAAGAAGATTTGAAGAGACTTTATTTCGATGTTTTCTTGAATGAAAGAGTTGAAATAGAGCTTTATGAAGATGATGGAGAGAGCCTTTCCTTTGAAAAAGGGGATTTTTCTTTAAGAAAAGTATTGATCACGAAGGACAAGATCGAAGTAGAATCGTCTAGGGGAGGATACAAACCTCCGGTGAGAGAGTGGGTGTTCAAAATATTGGAGGTGGAGGGAAGAGTAAGGGAAATATCGATACTGGTAGGCGAACGGGATTTAAAGATCCCTTTACGTTGATCGTGCTATCATCCATAGTCTTGGGACTGATCATACTTATATGTATACCTTTCCCATTTTTGAACTTCATAGTCTCTTTGATATACAAACCCGTTAAGGAGAATCCATTCAACATCCTGATACTGGGTCTGGACAAGGTCATAGAGGGAACTGTTAGAACTGATGCCATTTTACTGGCCACAATAGATCATGTGGAAGGGAAGGTTGTACTGTCAAACATACCAAGAGATCTTATGATAAGTGGTTCCAAGATAAACTCCGTGTACGAAAGAAAAGGGATCGAAGCACTTGAAAGTGTGGTGGAGGATCTAACGGGGTTGAGAATCAACCGGTTCGTTTTGGTGAACTACGACGTTTTCAAAATTCTTGGTGACGAGCTTGGCCCCATAGAAATCACGGTGAATGAACCCATGTACTATCACGATTACGTTCAGAATCTAACCATAGATTTCAAACCAGGTGTCGTCTATCGAATGAAGGGCGACGAACTTTTGGCGTATATAAGATACAGAAAAGATGCACTAGGAGATATCGGCAGGCTGGAAAGGCAGAAAGATGTTCTGAAGAAGATGTTTGAAAAAGCGAAAAGTCTGGATGTCTTCAGATTGGGAAGATTGTATTCGAAGCTGAAGAAATTGATGAAGACAGATCTAGATCTTTCAGAAATGATATATTTGTTCTCAAAAGTATCGAAAAACGGTCAAATGAGTTTCATCGGTTTTCCATACACTATAAACGATAAAGGAGAGGTGGTCGTAGACAAGAAAAGATTAGGGAGATACAGGAATTCTCTCAAAGATTTATCCGTATCGGAAGCCAGAAAAAGTTATAGAATAGTGATACTGAACAATTCCACACTAAAAAACAGGGTTTTCGAAGCAAGGGTGAGATCTCGTTGGAAGAAGGTTATGGGATGGGAACCTGAAAAAGTCATTTGGGAAGACACCAAGATAGATATGAAGGGATCTCATGTTTTCGTGCTTTCAAGAAGTATGGTAGATAAAGAGGCCATTCTTGAGTTTCTCAAAAAGGTTTATCCTAAGGAAACGTTCAAAGTTCACATGGTTTCCTGGATGGAGGATATAGATGAGTATTATGAAATCATGGAAAAACTCTTCGAAAAGAGAATATACGTTGATAGGCCTATAGATGCTTTGATCATCCTCGGAACTCTTGGAGGTGGGTGAGTGAAATACAAGAATCTTCACAGATGGGATCTTCAGCCGGAAGAGGCGATGGAGCTTCAGAGGAGATTAAAAAAGGAGATTGTGTTGAAACCATTCAACGGAGAATTGAAATACGTTGCCGGTGTGGATCTCTCCTTTCCAGGTGAAAACGTAGGTCTTGCTGTAGTAGTTGTTCTAGAATTTCCTTCTCTCAGAATAAAAGAATTGGTTCATGAAAAAGGAAGCATAAATTTCCCTTATATACCAGGTCTTCTAGCTTTCAGGGAGGGCCCGCTGTTCTTGAAAGCATGGGAGAAGGTTAAAACAAAACCAGATGTCGTTTTCTTTGATGGTCAGGGGATAGCTCATCCCAGAGGCTTGGGTATAGCCTCTCATATGGGGTTGTTCTTGGAAATACCAACCGTTGGCGTTGCTAAATCAAGACTTTATGGAAAATATGAAAAACTTCCTCCCGAGCAGGGTTCTTTCTCCTATCTCCTAGATGATGGTGGTAGAACGATTGGTATCGTTTTTAGATCGAGAGCGAATGTTTCACCGATTTTCATATCCCCGGGCCATCTCGTGGATGTCGAAAGTAGTTTTGAGCTCGTTAAAAAAGTTCTAATACCTGGAAAGAGGATCCCTGAACCTACCAGAATGGCTCATTTGTATACCCAAAGGCTGAAGAGTTCCCTCTTTTGATGTTATAATCCTCCTGTGGAATACAAAATAAGGGAAGTGAAAGGGTTGGATGGTCCGTGGAAAACCCTAGGGGAAATGTTAAAAGAATTGAGAGAAGAAAAAGGAATGAGCCTTAGAGAACTCTCTCTCGCGATAAATGTGGATTACAAGAAGTTGGAAAGAATGGAGCGGGGGGATTTCAAAAACCTCGATGTCCCTGTGTACGTTAAAGGATATCTCAGAAGGTACGCTGATGTATTGGGTATAGATTCCACCGAATTGATCGAGATGTACGAAAAAGGTTTCGAGGTAACGAATGTTGAAACCGAGATGATTAAAGAAGAGAAGGAAGAGAGAAAAAAGAAAGTGAACCTCTCCTTTATTCTTGTGATAGCCGTACTCCTTGTCAATCTGATATTTCTCTATGTGGGATTGAAAGAATTCTCATCTCTTATCAAAGAACCTCTTGGTATCATTGAGAATCTCTCAGGTGATGTGATAAAGGTGAATGGTACTGATTTGAAGCCAGGAGAGAAACTGGCCTTGGGTGAAGGAACATATAGGGTAGAAGGAAACAAGGGAGAAGTGTTTGTAAGAACCAAGGGAAAATTGTGGAAGGTGAGATTGAAAAATTTCGAGGTGAAGATTTCGTGGGAGAGATAAAGATACCAGATATGGTGAATTTGGTGATGTTCATATTCGCTTCTCACATAGATTATTGGTTTGAAGAGCTAAAGCCCATCCTTGTGGGAGAGTTCGGGCCTTTAGATTATGTATCTCCCAATTTAGATTTTGAAAAATACACTCTATACTACAGGGAAGAAATGGGACAGGGTTTGATGGGGAAACTGGTGAGTTTCGAAAGACTCATACACCCCTCACAACTAGCGGATGTAAAGCATGTAACCATGGATTTAGAGAGGAAGTTTTCAATCGAGGGAAAACGAAAAATTAATATAGATCCTGGATACATTCATCACACGCAATTCGTGCTGGCTTCCACGAAACACTGGGGTAACAGAATATACATAGGTAAGGGAATATACGCTGAGGTAACGCTCGTTTACATGAGAGGAAGTTTTCACCATCTGGACTTCACATACCCAAACTATCAAGAGAAGGAATACAAAGAACATCTTGAGAAGATAAGGGAGATTTATCTGAGAAAAAGGAGGAGATTCCTTAAAGGATGAGAATTGGTATAAAGGTTCTTGGGTGTCCTAAAAATGAAGCAGATTGTGAAATCCTGGCTGGCCTTTTGAAGAAAAGAGGTCATGAGATAGTCAAAGATGTTGAAAACGCAGATGTTGTGATATTGGATACATGTGCTTTCATAGAAGATGCAAAGCGGGAATCCATATCTGAAATTTTTGAATTTGTGGATTACAAGCTATCCACAAAGCGAAGTTTCAAGTTGATAGTGAAAGGATGCTTGGTTCAAAGGTATGGAAGAATATTGAGGGAAGAAATACCAGAGGTGGATGGATGGTTCGGTGTGATAGCACCTGAGAGGTTAGTTGAGGCCTTAGAAAGAGGAGAAAATTACCTTGTTCCAACGACACCGGAAGTTGTTTACAGCTTCTCTCATAGGTGTTCTCTTGACAACAGGCCTTACTCTTGCATCAAGATATCCGACGGCTGCGACAGGGGTTGTACTTTCTGCTCCATACCGAGTTTCAAGGGGAAATTCAAAAGTAGGAAGATCGAGGACATATTGAAGGAAGCAAGGTACCTTATTGAGTCCGGAAAAAAGGAGATAATACTGGTCGCTCAGGATACCACAGGATACGGCATCGATATATATGGAAACCAAGCTTTACCGGAACTTTTGAGGAGTTTGAATTCTTTAGAAGGAGAATTCTGGATCAGAGTTATGTACCTTCATCCAGATTTCTTGACACAGGATATAATAGAGACCATGTGTTCTCTGGAGAAAGTTGTGAAGTATTTTGACGTACCCATACAACACGCTAGCGATGAGATTCTCAAAAGAATGGGAAGGATGAAAAAATCTGAGGAATTGATGGAACTTTTTGAAAGAATAAGAAAGGCATGTCCAGATGCTGTTTTGAGAACGAGTGTGATAGTTGGTTTTCCAGGAGAAAAAGATGAAGATTTTGAGAAATTGATGGAATTTGTGACGTACGTCGGATTCGATAAATTAGGAGTTTTCGTGTATTCAGATGAGGAAGGTACCGTAGCGCATGGATTCAGCGATAAAGTCGATAAAGAAGTGGCAGAGGAAAGGAAGGAGAGATTGTTACTGGAACAAGCGGATATATCCTTTGAAAAACTCAATAGATTTTTAGGGAAGGAACTCGTAGCTGTTCTGGAGGATAGGGAAAATGGCTTCATGGTTGGTAGGGTGTGGATGGATGCGCCCGAGATAGATGGAGTAATATATCTGGAGGGAGAGGGAAGAATCGGTGATTTTGTGAAAGTGCGTGTTGAAGAGCATGATGAGTACGATATGAAAGGAGTCATACTATGCCAAACCTAGTGACTTACTCCAGAATCGTTCTGACAGTACCGATAGTTTTCCTTCTCAAGAATGAGTATTACTCCATCGCCCTGATTATTTTTTTAATAGCAGCTTTTACAGACTATCTGGATGGGTACCTAGCAAGAAGGTTGAACAAGGTATCAGAGACTGGTAAGGTCATGGATCAAGTAGCCGACAAGATATTGGTCACTTCAGTTTTCCTAGCCTTGATGAATGAGATACCTTTATGGCTGGTAGTGACTGTGATCATAAGAGACAGTTGGGTGAATGGATTGAGAATATTGAGTGCAAAGAAAGGAATAATAGTTCCTGCCAATATATGGGGAAAAATGAAGACGGTTTTACAATTCGTTCTGATTTTAACTATCATGGTCGAAAGAACCTTTGATTTGGATATGAGGATACTGGTGATCATCTTCGTGTTTCTAACGTTTCTGGCAACAGTGGTATCAGGTTTCATTTATACTTACCAGAATAGGAACGCCTTGGAGGGATGAAGTATGAGAACGTTTATAGCTATAGATGTAAACGATGAAGTAAAGAGGATATCCGAAGAGGTGATTGAAAAACTGATGAGAAGGGGGTTTAGGGCTAATTGGGTTACGCCTGAGAATGTGCACTTAACTCTCTTTTTCCTCGGAGAAGTCCACCCAAGGAAGGTTGACGAAATATCAGAACACGTTTGTAAAAGATTAAGGGGATTCCCCTCCTTCTCTTTCACTGTGAAAGGTGTACATTTTTTCAGGAAGGGAAGATCTCCAAGAGTAATATGGCTTGGTGTTGAGCCCTCGGAGAGCTTAATGAGACTGTACGATGAGATGAGATCTGAACTCTTCCAACACGGTTTCGAGTTCGAGTCTTCCAACAGTTTCATACCTCACATCACGATTGGAAGGGTAAAACATCACCCTCAAAAGTGGGAAAAATTGATAGAAGATATCGTATACACACCAACCGTCGTCGCCGTGGACAACATAGTCGTTTATTCTTCCAGACTGACTCCGAAAGGCCCCATCTACAAATGGGTTTATAAATGTCACTTCGAAGGAGGTTTGACAAAGAATGAGTGAAGAGAAATTCAAAGTTCTTCAGAAAGCCATTGAGAGAATAGAATCTTCTTTCGGGAAAGGTTCCATAATGCTTTTGGGTGAAGAAGTGCAGGTTCAGCCGGTAGAGGCCATATCCACAGGTTCTCTATCACTCGACATAGCAACGGGTGTCGGAGGTTATCCTCGAGGGAGGATAGTGGAAATATATGGGCCGGAAGCTAGTGGAAAGACAACACTCGCTCTTCATGCCATAGCTGAAGCTCAGAAAGCTGGTGGGGTGGCGGCGTTTGTCGACGCAGAACATGCCCTGGATCCAAACTATGCCCAAGCACTCGGAGTTGATTTGAAATCTCTTCTGATATCACAACCAGATTATGGAGAACAGGCGCTCGAAATCGTCGATGAGCTCGTCAGAAGTAACGTTGTTGACCTCATAGTGATAGATTCTGTGGCGGCATTGGTTCCAAGAGCTGAGATAGAAGGTGCGATGGGAGAGATGCAAGTTGGTCTTCAAGCAAGGCTCATGTCCCAAGCTCTGCGGAAACTTGCAGGAAGTGTCAGCAAATCCAAAGCGATCGTGATATTCACCAATCAAATAAGGATGAAAATTGGGGTGTTCTTTGGAAGCCCTGAAACCACAACGGGAGGCCTTGCTCTGAAATTCTATTCAACCATGAGAATAGAGGTCAGAAGGGGAGAATCCATAAAAGAGGGTAAAGACGTTATAGGAAACGAGGTACACGCTAAGGTCGTGAAAAACAAGGTCGCACCTCCTTTCAAAATCGCCAAATTTGACATAATATATGGCAAAGGGATCGTGAGAGAGAACGAAGTTTTGGATCTAGGAGTTCAAGATGGATTTATAAACAAAAAAGGAAGCTGGTACTATTACACAACTTTGGATGGTAAAGAACACACACTCGGTCAAGGGAAGATCAATGCCAGCAGATTTTTAAGAGAAAATCCGGAGATACTCCAGGAGATAGAGAGGAGAATAAGGGAAGAACATGGCTTACCGATACCGAAGGAAGATTGATCCAGATTCCGAGAGTGATGCTTTTAAATATGCGTCAAGGCTTTTCAAATACAGGATGCGCTCTGAAGCAGAGATGAAGAAAAGATTACTGGAAAGAGGATTCTCGGAGGAATGCGTTCAAAGGGTTATAGAGAAGTTGAAAGAGAAGGGATTCGTGGATGATGAAAAATTCTCTTATCTCTTTGCATACGATGAATTAACCCTTAGAAATCATGGGCCTAGGATCATAAAATCGAAGTTAAAAGCCTTAGGTGTAAACGAGGAAATCATTGAAAAGAGTTTGAAGAGAGTTCTAGAAGAGGTGGATCTTGAAGATATAATAAAGAAACTATTGAAGAAAGTTTCGGAAAATCCTAGAGAATATCTTTTCAGAAGAGGTTTCGACCCAGGAATACTCAATGAGATAGATTACGGAGGTGAGTGAGTATGCTGTATGTTGTTGTAGGGATTGTGGGCGTTATTGCTTTCCTGTTCGGGTTCGCAATCGCCAATTTTAAGATAAAAAGGGATCTTTCAAAAGCTGAAAAGGATGCCAGATCTATCGTGGAAAAAGCAGAGAGAGAAGCTCAAGAATTAAGAAAAAAGGCGATAATGGAAGGTAGAGAAGAAGTCCATAAGATGAGAGAGGAGTTCGAGAAAGAGAAGAAAAAGAGGGAAGAAGAGCTCAGGATCCTTGAAGATCGACTGATGAAAAGAGAAGAGATGTTAACGAAGAGAGAAGAGATTCTGGACAAGAAAGAAAGTCACATAGATGAATTGAAAGAAAGGCTGGAGAAGAAGGAGAAAGAGCTCGCTGAAAAAGAGGAGAAAGTTCAAAAAGAACTCACGAAACTCGCCGGCATGACGGTTGAAGAAGCAAGAGAGATAGTACTTCAAGAGGCACGAGAAAAGTACGAACACGATATAGCGAGGCTCTTCAAGGAAATCAAGGATAAATACGAAGAGGAGGCGGATAAAGAAGCTAAAAGAATAATATCGATAGCTGTTCAGAGGTACGCAGCGGATTACGTGAGTGATATCACGGTTTCAACAGTATCTTTGCCATCTGATGACATGAAGGGAAGGATTATAGGAAGGGAAGGAAGAAACATCAGAACGTTTGAGAAGATAACAGGAGTCGATCTCATCATAGACGATACACCGGAAGTGGTGGTTCTCTCATGTTTTAACCCTATAAGGAGGGAAATAGCAAGGTTAACCCTCGAAAAGCTGATAGCTGATGGGAGGATACATCCGGCCAGAATCGAAGAACTGTACGAAAAATCCAAAGAAGAGATTGAGAAGATAATAAAAGAGGCAGGGCAAGAAGCCACCTTTAGAGTGGGAGTCATGGGACTCCATCCTGAGCTTGTAAAGCTTCTGGGAAAGCTACGGTTCAGAACCAGCTACGGCCAGAACGTTCTGGAGCATTCCATAGAGGTCGCTCTCCTTGCAGCTTTGATGGCGTCTGAACTCAATCTCGATGTTGAAAAAGTGAAGAGAGGAGCATTGCTTCATGACATAGGAAAAGCTGTGGATCATGAAGTGGAGGGTTCACATACAGTTATAGGAGCTGAACTTGCGAGAAGATATGGCGAGAAGGAAGACATCATAAACATGATTTTAAGTCATCATGGAGAGGTTGAACCGACAACACCAGAGGCGGTTTTGGTGGGTGCAGCAGATGCTCTTTCGGCTGCGAGACCTGGTGCAAGGAGAGAAACTCTTGAAAATTACATAAGAAGGTTGATGAAACTGGAAGAAATAGCGATGAAATTCAAGTATGTGGAGAAAGCTTACGCTATTCAGGCAGGAAGAGAAGTCAGGGTGATAGTCGAGCCAGACAAGATAGACGACGCCATGGCAGATAAGCTGGCGTACGATATTGCAAAGAAGATTGAAGAGGAGCTGGAATACCCGGGTGTTCTCAAAGTGGTTGTCATAAGGGAAAAGAGGAGTGTGGCTTACGCTAAGTGATGGGGGAGTGTTCCCCCTTCTTTTTTCTCACTATGTCTTTGAGAAATCTTATCTCTTCCTCATTCATCCCACCTCTCCACCAGAAGGGAAGGATAGAATTGTTCAAAAGTACAGGATCAACATCCTCACTTATGATATCATCGTTCACTAGCCTCTTCCAATCATCGGTTCCTGGTATGGGGGTGTACTCATTCAGCGAAAAGCCAATTCCCTCATTTTCACATATCTCGATCGCTTTCAACACATCTTCCAGCTTCTGGCCGGGCATGTTGATCATTATGTAGGCTGACACCTCATTGGAAGTAAAACCGTATTTCCTTAAAATTCTTGCAGCGTGTATTATATCTTCATCAAATACCTTTCCACCGGTTTCCTCCTGAAGTTTCCCAGAGGTTTCATACCCCAGTTTTATCGTTTTGAAGTTTGCCTCTTTCATCAGACATGCAATTTCATCTGTTAAGAGCCTGGCGTGTATCCCATTTGGAAGATGAAAATTCACTTTCATATCCTTCTTGATGATCGATCTCAAAATCTTCTTAAAATTGTCTCTGTCTACGAGAATCGCGTCATCGAAGAATGCAACATCTCTCACTTTGAAAACATCAACGTATTTCTCAATTGCTTCCACCACTCTCTCTGGAGACCTCTTTACGAATCTTCTCCACAATTTTGGAACCATACAGTAAGTACATCTGAAAGGGCATCCAAGGGTCGTTATGAAGACGAGGTACCCTACCCTATCGTAGAGTTCGTACATGGGATCGTACTTTTCAAACCAATCTCGAGGAACCTCCTTCGTTTTCAATCCCACTTTTTCCAGAATACTGGGAAGAAGCAAAGGCTCTGTCCAAGGGTATATAAAGTCCGCTGGACTCTTCCTGGCATGATCAGGTAGAATGTTGACATAGACTCCACCCAATACAACCGGTGCGTTCACTCTTTTTTTTATGAAAGAGATGGTATCCCAAACACCAGGATACCAATAAGTCATCATCGAGGTTACCATGACTAAATCCACTTCTCCAACCTCTCTCAACTTCCATTCGAGATACTCTGGAGGAGCACCATATCTTTTATACTTCCTTGGAATAGATTCCAGTTGAGGAGGTTTGTGAACGACCTCGCTGGGGAATTTCCCAGTTCCGTACTTTTTATCTTTGGGAACCCTGACGAATCTTGAAAGATCCGGATCGTGCCTGTTCAAAAGGTCTATGAGAAAGACTTCATGTCCCATTTCTCGAAGAATTCTCCCAATGTAAAGGATCCCTAAAGGTTTCAACCAAAAATCATATGCAGCAAAATCATATATCCAAGGGTTCACTAATAGGATTCTGGACAAGCTCTTTTTCCTCCCTTCATCTTCATGAACCAGAACATACCTTTCAAGGTTAAATCTCCATCATGAACGTCATGGATCACGTACTTAGCGATGACCTTCGATTGTCCTCCCGTTATCACTACCGGTATGTTTTTCCCATACTCTCTTTTTATATCTTCTATCAAGCCATTTACAGCGTGAGCTGATCCTTTTATAACGCCTATCTGTATGTTGCTCCCCGTGTCTTTTCCGATGGTTTCAATTGGCGGCTTCAAATCCACAAGGGGAAGTTTAGCAGTACCTGTGAAGAGAGCGTGAACCATTGTGAGAAGCCCCGGCATGATGACGCCTCCTTCATAGGTCCCTTCTAGGAGCAAGTCTATGGTTATTGCCGTTCCAAAGTCCAGTATCACACAACTACTTCCATATTCATGGTACGCTCCTATGACGTTGGCGACTCTATCAGCGCCTATTTCACAAGGCGCCTTCACGTTCCATCTGATTACCCCATCTTCAGCCTCAACCCAGATTGGTTTTTTTTCGAAATATTTTTCTGCAAACCTCTGCATTATGTGATTCAACGAGGGTACAACGGAACAAACGATAATGTTTCCTATGTCCCTAGGGGATATTTTCTCTTTTTCCATGAGTGGAAGTATATGAGAGAATAATTCGTCTTCCGTTTCGTACTTCCCAGTCGAAAACCTCCATTTTTTGAACGTCTTTCCATCATTGGTCGTTCCAAAAACGGTGTGTGTGTTCCCAACATCGATTAAAAGTATCATACTATTCCTCCCTTCTGAAAATCAGGGTGAATTCACTACCTTTTCCAACATCACTTTTTAGCTTTACCTCTATACTCAGCCTTTCAGCGAGCTCTCTGACTATTGAGAGGCCTATACCGTGTCCTTCCTTGTCTCTGAAAAGTCTTCTGAATCTCTGAAAGATCTCTTTTTGCTTTTCCTTAGGTATTCCCTGGCCTCTATCTATAACGGATATCTTCGTGCCATCTATGACCACATCTACCGGCCTCTCCGAATATTTGATTGCATTGTCCACCAGAGCATTCAACATTATCTCCAAATATTCTGGATTGGTCTTCACAACTCCCTTTTCCTTCACTTTTAATCGTATTTCTCTTGAATATCTTTTTTCCCATTTATTCATCAGAGATAGTGTGAATTCTTCGAGATCAATTTCCTCGATAGGGATGTTAACATCGGGTTTGGTCATCAAAAGCAAGGATTCTATGAGGTCTTTCATATCCTCAGCGGTGTCCTCGATCGCTTCCAAGGACTCTCTCAGCACTTTTTCATCTTCCTTTCCCCATCTTTTGAGCATCTTTACGTAACCAAGGAGTGTGGTAACAGGTGTTCTCAGCTCGTGTGATACATCCGATACGAATCTTTCTTGAGCCCTATAAGCTTTCTCGATTCTATCGAGCATTTCGTTGATTCTTGATACTAGAAAGTACAACTCATCTCTGGATTTAGGGTATGGGAGTCTGACTGAAAGATCTTCAGGAAAGATCTTTTTCAGATCGGAGAGAATCTTTCTCAAAGGTTTTAGAAAGATCGACGACATGCCAAATCCCACAAGCAGCGATATGACCACTCCAACGAGGGATGTCAATACAAGGAAATTCCTTAGGTTTTTCAAGGATATCATGACAGGTGTTATCTCTTTTCCTAGGAGAAAATTTCCTTCCCTTATTATCAAGAAGTACTCGTCATTCTTCTTCATTATTCCCTCTTTGTATACCCCAAGGTTGTAAGGATCCCTCACAACTTCATAGCTACCATCGGGTAATATCTGGACTACGATATTCTCGTACAGCCCCATCCACATCCTTCCCCTTCTGTGAATGAATTTCTTGACGATGTTCTTTCTCTCATTTTCGATGAAGACGGTTTTGACATAGTTGTACGTGATCATGGAGAGAATGGTGATTACCGATATCAGCACCAAAGAGTGTATAACAGAAAGTTTCAAAGAGATTTTCAATCTCTCTCACCTCTGATAGTGTAGCCAACACCTCTAATCGTTCTTATGTATTTCCCCTTATCTTTCAATTTTTTCCTTAGATAGTTTATATACACCTCAACAACGTTGGGACTTCCGTAGAAATCCATTCCCCAGACTGCGTCCAGAATCTTCTCTTTGCTCAAAACGATTCCTCTGTTTCTGGCAAGAAAGAGCAAAAGGTCGAATTCTGTTTTGGAGAGATTAACCTCTTCTCCATCTATCGTGACCATCCTGGAAGCTGGGAAGATCTTTAAACCATCTATCTCGATCACATCCTCTTTTTTGTATCCTTTCCTTCTTATGAGTGCCTCTATCCTCGCAAGGAGTTCCGTTATATCAAATGGTTTCACAACGTAATCATCGGCTCCACTTCTCAATCCCGCCACTTTATCTTCCGTTTCCCCCAGAGCAGTGAGCATTATTATCCCAACTTCATCCGATTTCGCTCTCATTCTCTTTGCAACCTCTATACCATCTATATCTGGCAACATCACATCCAGGATCACTATGTCTGGTTTGTACTCTTCGAATTCGATCAAAGCGTCGTAACCACCACTCGCGGTTTTCACATCGTACTTTTCATGAGACAGTTCCAGTTCTAGAAGGCGAGCAATTCTCGTATCATCCTCAACGACGAGTACCTTTATCAAAGTTATCACCTCCTGGACTATTTTATTCTGCTACGTTGAGTTTCAAAAATCAATAGAAAAAGACTTCATTGTACAGGAAACCACTGAAATGTTCGGTGGTATAATCTGCTCAAGGTTAGGCGTGGGCATTTGGCTCACATTTTGTTTTGTACTGGGAAGGTGGTTATTCATGAGAATTCTGATAACAAACGATGATGGTGTAACTGCAGAAGGTCTCATATGCTTAGCAGACGCTCTTTCTGTTGATAACGAGGTTTTTGTTGTAGCACCTGAATCCGAGAGAAGCGGTATGGGACATGCTATAACTTTGCACGTTCCTTTGTGGATCAAAGAAGTGGATATGGGAAAGAAATACAGAATTTTTGCAACCACGGGAACGCCGGCAGATAGTGTGAAGCTAGGCTACGATGTGATAATGGATAAGAGAGTGGATCTAATCTTGAGTGGTGTGAACAGGGGTCCCAATCTCGGAACGGATTTGATATACTCGGGAACTGTGTCAGGTGCACTTGAAGGGGCAATGCTCGGGATACCTTCCATCGCTGTATCAACCGCTAGTTGGAGTGAACCCAATTTCGAATCCGCAACAAGATTTGTGGTGGAATTCATAAGAAATTTTGATCTCAGTGTTATACCGGAATTTACAGCCTTGAATGTCAACGTTCCTGCGTTACCTTATGATGAAATAAAAGGTTGGAGGATAACAAGACAGAGTAAGCGAAGATATAAAGACTATTTCGAGGCGAGAAAAGATCCTTTTGGAAACACGTATTACTGGATGCTGGGACATGTGATAGAAGATGATCCCGATGAGGAATCAGATTACGTTGTGGTGAAAAAAGGATACGTCTCAATAACGCCGATATCCGCTTTTTTAACTGATTGGAGAATCTTTGAAAAGCTTAAGGAGGTGCTCGAAAGTGTACAGAATAAGGTTGTTAGGAGATCCAATACTTAGGAAAAAGTCGAAGAAAATCGAGGTGTTCGATGATGGTTTGAAAGAAATCGCCAGCAATATGCTTCAAACCATGTACGCTAACGATGGTGTTGGACTTGCAGCTCCTCAGGTGGGTTTCTCAATAAGGCTCTTCGTCATGGATGCCGGTGATGGACCCAGAGTCGTTGTCAATCCGGAGATATTGGAGATGAGTGAGGAAAAGCTGGAAGGAGAAGAAGGCTGTCTCAGCATACCGGATGTCTTCGAATACGTTGAAAGAAGCAAAAGCGTCAAGGTGAAATATCTCGATACTCTTGGAAATGTGCATGAAGAAACACTGGAAGGATACCCTGCAAGAGTTTTCCAGCACGAATACGATCATCTGGAAGGCATACTCTTCATCGATAGATTGAATCCAGTAAAAAGGGCGCTTCTCAGAGGAAAGTTGCTTGAAATAATAAAGAAATCGAGAGAGATTCTGAAACAAACGAGGTGATATTGTGAGAAAACTAGTGATCTTGGCTGTACTGTTCACGGTAGTTTTGGCCTTTTCCCTTTCTGTTCCCGTTGATAGGCCAAGATTAACATCCTCCTTTGGTGAGTTCAGAGGAACTGGAAATAGAGGACCGCATTTCCACATGGGAGTGGATTTCTCAACAGGTCTTGTCAGAGGGAAACCCATATATTCTGCTGACAAAGGGTGGTTGGTGAGGATAGAGATAGATGAGGATGATATATACGGAAACATCGTGGTTCTGGAGCACGAAAATGGTTACAGAACGATTTATGCCCATCTGAGTGGTTTTTCAAAAAGGTTGGAACAGATGGTGAAATCTTTGAAGGAGGAGTTCAAGAACAAAAGGATTGTTGTAGAATTTCCTGAAGGAGAGGTTACTTTTGAAAAAGGGGAGATCGTTGGTTATTCAGGAGATACGGGAGAAGCTTCACAACCTCATTGTCACTTCGAAATAAGGAATCGTGAGGAAACCATCTCTTACAATCCCATGAAATTCCTTGAGGTTCCCAAACCGGTGGATGAGGATATAGTGGTCAAAAAGATTTCTATAAACGGGGAAATTTGGGATTACGTTGAAGGGACAGTTTACGAATTTTCGGGTGATTTCCCAAGGTTGGAAGTAAACGCCTATGCGAAGGGATTCAACAACGTCCTCGGATTGCAGGAAATAAGGTTTTACAAAGGTGATGAGGAGATATACAGGATCAGTTTCGACGAGATAACATGGGGTGAGTTCAATAAGGTTTGGGACATATACAGCAAAAAATCTATCGTTGATGGCTACAGGTATTCTGTATGGTACATTCTGTATCCGGAGGAGGTTTCCTCCCTTGTAAAAGTAAACAAATTTCCGGACATCGGAAAATTTCCGGATTACGATGAGTACAGGATCGTTCTTGTGGATCCCTGGGGTGAAGAAAAAACGTTGAGATTCTATCTGAAGAGGAGGTGATAGGATGTTTTTCAGGAAGAAAAAGAAAAAACCCGAGGATCTTGCAAAGGATCCTTTCTATAGAGAAGGAGACACTCTCGTTGTTTACTTCAAATGTGATAAATGCGGAGAGGTTTTCAGAAGTCACTTGAGAAAGGGTTATGACTTCATCTACAATTACGATAATCCTTCCACTCCTTACAAAATAGACAAGCTGTATGTGGGTTCCAAATGTCCCAACAAGATACACCTCATGGCAGATTTCACATCCTCATATAAGCCGGTCTCATTCAGCTTAGAGGGTGGAACTTTTATAACAAAAGAAAGCTATGAAGAAGCTAAAGGAAATGAAAAATGATTTATGGTAGACTATATGACTCGATGGATCTGGAAAAAGGAGGGTGAGAGATGAGAAAACTGTTCACCAGCGAGAGTGTAACAGAAGGTCATCCCGATAAGATAGCGGATCAGATATCCGACGCCATACTGGACGCTATACTGGAACAAGATCCAAGAGCTCGTGTAGCTGTTGAAACTTTGGTCACAACGGGTATAGCCATAGTTGCAGGAGAGGTGACAACAAGGGCATACGTAGAGATACCGGATATCGTCAGAAAAACCATCCTTGAAGTTGGATACACCAGAGCGAAATACGGTTTTGATGGTGAAACCTGTGCTGTCTTAACATCCATTCACAGTCAATCACCCGATATAGCTTTGGGAGTGGATAGAGCTCTGGAAGCTAAAACTGGGGAAATCTCTGTGGAAGACGAGTTAGAACAACTTGGAGCGGGAGACCAGGGTATCATGTTCGGCTATGCGACCAACGAAACGCCGGAGTACATGCCTTTACCAATAACTCTTGCTCACAAACTTGCGATGAGGTTGGCAGAGATCAGAAAGAAAAAGATAGTCCCATTTCTAAGGCCCGATGGAAAAACGCAAGTAACAGTTGAGTACGAAGATGACAAGCCCGTGAGAGTTAACACCGTCTTGATATCTGCTCAACACGATCCGAACGTTTCTTACGAGGATTTGAAGGAGGCTCTTATAGAACACGTCATAAAACCTGTCATCCCTGAAAAATATTGGGATGATAACGTGAAAGTATTGATCAATCCCACCGGTAGATTCGTTCTTGGAGGTCCAATGGCCGATACGGGTCTTACGGGAAGAAAGATAATAGTCGATACTTACGGTGGTTGGGTGCCCCACGGTGGTGGTGCCTTCAGCGGTAAGGATCCCACGAAAGTTGACAGATCTGCTCATTACATGGCTAGATACGTCGCCAAGAATGTCGTAGCCGCTGGACTTGCAGATAGATTTTTAATACAGCTCTCATACGCTATAGGTGTTGCAAAGCCCATATCCATAATGATAAACACGTTTGGTACTTCAAAGGTAGATGAGGAAAAGCTTTTAAAGGTCATAACTGAGATGTTCGATTTCAGACCAGGTGCTATAATAAAAAAGTTGAATCTTTTAAGGCCCATTTACAGGAAAACAGCTGTCTATGGACATTTTGGAAGAAACGATGACGATTTCACCTGGGAGAAACTCGATTCAGTGGAAGAATTGAAGAAAGCTTTCAATATGTAAGGAGGGAAGAAGATGCCAAACATCAAATCTGCTGCGAAAAGAGTAAGACAGAGTGAGAAGAGAAGAATAAGGAACAAGATGTACAAAACCAGGTTTAAGAATGCTATTAAAAAAGTGTTGAAAGCGATAGAGGAAAAACAACCAAAAGAGAAAATAATGGAACTCGTGAAGGAAGCACAGAGTGCTCTAGATAAAGCGGTATCCAAAGGAGCCATCCATAAGAACCAGGCTTCAAGAAGGAAAGCTCGTCTCATGGCGAGAGTGAATGCTTATTTGAAGTCACTTGAGGGATGACCCCGATAAGGGGTTGTCCCATTGATTTGAATATGGGGGGATAGATTTGGAGGGAATCCAAAAGCTTCTTGAAAAATCCGTCGACGTTTGGTATATATCTTTACCAGTGGGTGTCTTCCTTGTTTTGGCAGCAAAGTACGTTGAGAAATTAGCGATATTTCTTGCAGGATTCGTTTTAGGAGCAATCGTGATCTTTCCTTTGATCGAAAAATACGTTTATCCCTTTTTGAAGCTGGATCCCTCAAAAGTCGATCCAACAACCAGTATGGTCATAATGATCGTAGTTGGAATAATCACAGCAGCTGTATGTTATGCCTTCTATAGATCTTTTGTCTTCATATTGGGAGCTCTATTAGGTTTTGCCCTTTCGTATTATCTTTTAAGCTTATTGTCGAATTTACTGAAATTGGACGAAAGAATACCGATGGAATACCTTGGATGGGGAATAATAATCGCTTCCATTGCCGTGGCTTTGCTCGGAGGATTCACAGCTTTAAAGAAGGAAACAGAAGTGGTGATGTTATTTTCCATAATAATAGGAGCGGCCTTAACATCGTTTGTTGCGCTTTCTTTACTATGGATTGGTTTGAGTATACATATACCTAAGGATGATTGGAAATTTCTATTACCTTTTATCATATTATTCCTGCTGCTAGTCTTTACAGGTATGAAAATAGGTGAGAAAAAAAGTAGCGGTGGATAGGAATGTATGAAATGTCCTTTGGGGATACCATAATCGTTATCACATCCAAGGTAGATGGAGATATGAGGAGTATAGAGAACGTGAAGAATTTGTCGAGAAAATATGGCATGAAACCTGTCTGGATGAAGCAAACACATGGAAATGATGTTAAAATCGTCGATCAAGAGGGAGAGGTTTTTTCAGACGGTGTGTTCACGGACAGAGAAGGTCTAATGTTGGTGGTTAGGGTCGCAGATTGTGTTCCTGTTGCTTTCATTGGTGAAAAGTATGTAGGTGTGATCCATGTTGGTTGGAAAGGCCTGAAATCAGGAATTATCGATAACGCAATAGAAATTTTTAAAAAAACTGGGGAAAAAGTGGAGTGTTCAAGAATTGTCATAGGACCACACATATGCGAGAATTGTTACGAAGTCGGGGAGGAGTTTCTGGAGATCTTTGATTCTTCCTATATATCGTTGGACATGAAGTTCAACATGAAGAAGTACATCATAGATATCCTGAGAAGAGAAGGATTCAGAAGGTTCATAGTGTTCGACGAATGTACCTTTGAAAACAAAGAGTATTTCTCCTATAGAAGAGGAGATACCGGTAGAAACAGCATGATAGTGGGAAAAATAAGGAAAGGAGGTGTGCCCCAAAAGGGGGGAAAATATGGCTAGAAAGAAGATATTGGTAGTCGATGACGATCCAGCGATAATTGAACTTGTGGGTTACAACCTGAGCAAGGAAGGATACGAAGTATTGAAAGCATATGACGCAGAAGAAGCCCTCAAGATTTCACAAAGTGAAGATGTGGATATGTTCATAGTGGATATCATGCTCCCAGGAATGGATGGTTTTGATCTGGTAAGACGAATTAGGAGCATGGAAAGATTCAGATCAACTCCTGTTATATTTTTGAGTGCTAAAGGAGAAGAATTCGACAAGGTTCTGGGATTAGAACTTGGAGCAGATGATTACATCACCAAACCTTTCAGTGTACGAGAACTTCTCGCAAGAATAAAAGCCATCTTTAGACGAATGACCATGAGTGTGCAGGAGAAGGAAGAAAGACCCAAGAAAATCACAGCAAAGGATCTTGAAATAGATGTCGAAAGGTATGAAGTTAAGGTTAGGGGTAAGAAAGTCAATTTAACACCTTTGGAATTCGAGTTGTTAAGATTTCTGGCCGAGAATGAAGGTAAGGTGTTCAGCAGGGATGTCCTCTTGGATAAGCTCTGGGGTTATGACTACTATGGAGATACAAGGACAGTAGATGTTCATATAAGGAGATTGAGAACGAAGATAGAAGAAGATCCTTCAAATCCCAAGTACATAATTACTGTAAGAGGCAAGGGATATAAGTTCAGAGATCCTGGGAAGGAAGATTAAGGGAAGATGAGTTTTTTAATTTTCGTCCTCGCTGCTGCATTTTTTTTGATATTTTCTCTCTATATAAAAGAGAGGAAAGCTTTTTTATTGTACAAGAAATTTTTCTCACACGTATCTAAGTTGCTGGGAGAAAAGGGTCCAACACCGCCTCTTTATTTGGTGGAGAAATTGAAGAAACGATTTGAAAGCCTGGAGGAGGAAATAAAAAGGGCTGAGAGAAGTAGGGATAACATTCTAACGATTCTGAATAATCTAACAGACCCCATATTCATCCTATCGAAAGATGGTGTAATAATCTTTGCAAACGATGCTGCAAAATCCATAACCAGAGAGAATGTCGTGAAAAGAAAATTCTATGAGGTGGTAGAGGACTATTTCATAAATGAGATGGTCGATGAAGCTATAAAAACTCTTGAAACCCAGGTTGGAGATATCGTTCTCTATCTCAATCAAAAAAGGTATTTCCATGCTAAGGTGATACCTGTCTCTTTTAAAGACGGAGAGAGGATGTTCATAGTGATGCTGCACGATGTAACGAAAGAGAAGAAACTCGATGAAATGAGAAGGGAATTCGTTTCGAACGTATCACACGAATTGAGGACACCTTTAACCTCGATCCATGGTTTTGCAGAAACACTTCTTGAAGATGATTTGAGTGATAGAAACCTGGTAAAAAAATTCTTAAGAGTTATAGAAGAAGAATCAGCAAGAATGACCAGGTTAATAAACGATCTACTGGATCTTGAAAAGTTGGAATCAGGTGAAGCAAAATTCCATTTCGAAGAGGTCGATCTCTGCGAGATTGTAGATTACATAAAGGGAATAATGATACCTCTAGCCGAAGAATATTCTGTACAGATGGAGACCAGTTGTGAGAACATCACAATTTGGGGAGATCGGGATAGGATCATCCAGATGCTTTTGAACCTGGTGGACAACGCTGTTAAATACACTTCAACAAAAGACAAGGGAGAAAAGAAAGTGTGGATAAGGGTTAGAAAAGAGGGAGAAGAAGCGGTAATAGAAGTTGAAGACACAGGACCAGGGATACCTCAAGAAGCGAAAAACAGGATCTTCGAAAGATTCTACAGAGTGGACAAAGCGCGCTCTAGAAAGATGGGTGGAACGGGACTTGGTCTTTCGATCGTTAAAATGATAGTGGACAAACACGGTGGAAAGATAGAAGTGGAGAGTGAGGTTGGAAAGGGTACCCTCATGAGAATAAGGCTTCCTGTAAAGGAAGTGGAAGAATGAGAGCATACGACATAATATTGAAGAAAAGAAATGGAGAAAAACTCACAAGAGAGGAAATAGAGTACATGATAATGGGGTACGTGAAAGGAGAGGTACCAGATTACCAGATGTCCGCCTTTTTGATGGCGATATATTTCCAACATCTTGATGAAGAAGAAACGTACTTTTTCACAGAGACGATGATGAGATCTGGTGAAACTCTTGACCTTTCATCCATTCCCGGGAAGAAGGTTGATAAGCATTCCACAGGTGGTGTGGGAGATAAGACAACACTCGTTGTTGCTCCCCTCGTTGCATCTTGCGGCGTTATCGTTGCCAAAATGTCTGGAAGGGCCTTAGGCCATACCGGTGGAACGATCGATAAGCTGGAATCCATACCTGGTTTCAGAACGTCTCTTTCTTTCGAAGAGTTCATAAACAACGTGAAGAAATACGGTATAGCTGTTGTGGGACAGACAGCAGATCTAGTACCAGCTGACAAGAAAATATATGCTTTGAGGGATACAACGGCAACTGTGGACGAAGTATCCTTGATCGCCTCCAGCATCATGAGTAAGAAACTCGCTGGAGGAAGTGATGCTTTTGTCTTGGATGTGAAGTTTGGAAGCGGTGCTTTCATGAAATCCAAGGAAAAAGCAAAAGAACTTGGTAGGATGATGGTGAATATCGGTAAACTCCATGGCAGGAAGACCGTGGCGATTCTGTCAAGCATGGATCAACCTCTGGGGAGGATGGTAGGAAATTCTCTTGAGGTTGTCGAGGCGATAGAAACTCTCAAAGGAAAAGGGCCAGAAGATTTAACAGAACTTTCGTTGTGCTTGGCATCTTATATGTTGTACCTTGCTGGAGTCAGTGACCTGAAGGATGCGGGAAAAATCCTCAAGAGTAAGATAGAAAGCGGTGAGGCTCTTGAAAAATTCAGAGAGATGATCGAAGCACAGGGTGGTGATGTAAGAATCATAGAAGATTATTCTTTGCTACCAATCTCTAAGAATGTTGTAGAAGTTCTGAGCGACAAGGAAGGATTCGTTGAGAAAATGGACACCGAAAAGATAGGTATCGCTTCCATGATTCTGGGGGCTGGCAGGAAGAAGAAAGAGGACCAGATTGATCACAGCGTGGGTGTGGAAGTTTTGAAAAAACTGGGTGATAGAGTTTCAAAGGGTGAACCATTGGTCAAGCTCTATTGCTCTGAGAAAAGTGATGTGGAAACTGCTAAGAAGCTGATCAAAAGTGCTTATTCTATATCTGAACAGCCTCCGAAGGAGGAGTTCAAGCTCATACACGAGGTGATAGAATGAGAAAAATCCTTTTAGGGTTGCTGCTCTTATCCATCTGCGCGTTTCCTGCTTTGATACTGAAAGATGGTGTGGTCTACCATGTAGAGGATATCTTTCAGAATGGGGAATATTACTTCCGTGTCGATGATTTATCCCCACTTGGTTTCAGATACGTCTCTGCGGAAGGAGTATATTACGTTATAATACACGATCACGTATTTTACATTCATGACGACAAGATAGTGAAGGATTTCCTGGAGGAGCTTCCCGAAAAAGCTATAAAAAGAAACGGCGACCTGTTCTTACCCACTTCCATCGTTACGAGCCACACGGATTTTGCACTCTATAAAACGCCAGATGGAGTTCCCATTTTCTCCGATAGAATACCGATGCTCATGTCGGTGAAAAAATACTTTGACAAGATCGAGATAGACTACGGCGGTACGATCGTTCCCGAAATGGTTAAGACCATCTCAGAAACGGGAAAACTTCGCATAATTATATCCCCCGTTTTGAAAACTCCTCCTGTTTCTGAGGATGCTGTCGTATCTTTTGATGGCAACAAAATAACTTTGGATATAGATATAGGTCCCAATAGATTCCCCATGGTAGATACTCAGTATGAGAAATCCAAACTGATCTTCAAAATGACGTTTGTTAAAGGATTCTTTGGCGAGCAAAGGTTAGCGGATGGGATCGTATGGGAAAGGAGAATGGAGAGTTTTAAAGGCGAAAAGCTGATCGTGAATTATCTACATGTTGATCTCTCGAAAGCCAGAGTATCACCGGTTTTAAGCGCAGGAGGTATAGGATC
The DNA here is from genome assembly GCA_964486555.1 of uncultured Thermotoga sp. Lineage (GTDB taxonomy): Bacteria > Thermotogota > Thermotogae > Thermotogales > Thermotogaceae > 4484-232. The sequence continues at coordinate 39,294 of CAZANP010000009.1, forward strand.
TCTGGAGAAGATAGATGATATGGCAAAAAGAGTGGGAGCTTTAGCTGGTGTCAACGCAAATTACTTTGATCCAGGAACAGGAATGCTAATAGGTTTGTTGATAATAAATGGAAAGATCCTCTCCAATATATACAGTAACAGACCCGTTTTCATAATAAGCGAGGATGGTTCTGCATATATAAGGAGAATCACCTTTGAAGTGGATGCTCAAATGAAGGATACTCTGTTCCTTGTTAAAGGGGTTAACACACTGGCCAAAGGAGAAGTGCTGCTCTTTACAGAAGAATTCGGCAGGAAAATCCCAAAAGAGAATGATAAAATCTATGTTCTGGTGAAGGATGGTGTCGTGATAGATAAGGAGTACAGAGAAAACCTCGGAAAAGGAGAGATGCTTTTTTCAATATCTAAAAAGTATAAAAACTACATCGACAATCTTCAGAAAGGTGATAGGGTGAGTGTGATTTTAAATACCGATTTTCCTCTCCCCATAAAGCATGCTGTAGAAGGAGGACCACTCCTTCTTCTCAACGGTTCACCAATACCCGATGCTTCTCTTGAGAAAAGAAGATATGGAGGTGGTATAGCCCTGTCGAGAGCTCCAAGAACTATCGCAGCGATTAAAGACAACATGTTGAGTTTCATCGTAATTGAGGGTTACAACGATTTTTCAAAGGGACTGAACTATGATGAGATGGTGGACTTTCTCCTGTCAAAGGGTTATGAGCATGCCATGTGCTTCGATGGTGGAAGCTCTGCTTCGATGGTCATAAGGGGTGAGATCGTGAACACAACTTATAAGTCGGAAGCACCATCTGTCCCCGTTGGACTCATGGTGTGGAGTGAATCCGAACATTGATTGAAGAAGATGATAGATACTCTAGGAGGTGATTTGATGAAGAACGTGCCACTGGAGAAAAAGCGAACTATCGTCCTTGTCGGTCACAACAGTTCTGGGAAATCCATGCTACTCGCCTCAATGCTCTACAAGTTGGGAATACTGGACAGATTGAGTACCAAAGGTATCGACTATGACCCTGTTGAAGAGGAGAAAGGTGTGAGCTTCTCTTCGCACGTGGCGACTTTCGAATGGAAGGATCATAGAGTAACCGTTGTGGATACCCCGGGATTCGGCGATTTCATAGGAGAGGTTATAAGCTCGGTCTTCATATCCGAAAATGTTATCTCTGTTGTCAACGCGACAGCTGGTGTTGAGATTCAAACGGAGAGAACATGGGACATAGCGGAGAAGATGGGGAAGAACATCATGGTTTTCATAAATCAAATGGATAAGGAAAGGGCTTCATTTGAAAAATCTTTGAACAGTCTGAAAGAGGTTTTCTCAAAAAAATTCATTCCCATAACAGCTCCTATAGGAGAAGAAAGTGATTTCAAGGGAGTTGTAGATCTGGTAAAGCAGAAGGCGTACGTGTACTCCGAAGATGGTATCGAAGAAGCAGATATACCTGATGATTACAAGAACATGAGGATGACGATGATGGAAGACATCGTGGAACTCGATGATTCTTTGATGGAAAAGTATCTCGAAGGGGAAGAAATCTCGGCAGAAGAACTTTTAGGTGCTCTCAAAAAGGGATACAGGAGTGGTGATATAGTTCCAGTTTTTTGTGGATCAGCAGAGAAGGGGATAGGAGTTGACCTGTTCTTAGATCACGTCGTTGAACTTGGTATCGATCCTTCCCAGGCTAAACCCTTTGAGGCGGAATTGGAAGGCGGAGAGAAAGTAGAGATATCTCCGAAAGAAGAGGAACCATTCTGCGGATACATATTCAAGACGGTGGTCGATCCATTCGTTGGGAAACTGAGCTATGTGAAGATAATATCAGGAAAATTGAAGAGTGGAGATAGCTTTGTGAACGTGAACAAAGACTCCTCAGAAAAAGTTGGACACGTTTACCTTGCGCTTTTGAAACAGCAGGTAGAGGTTGAAGAAGCTGGCGTTGGAGATATAATCGTTCTTCCCAAGCTTAAAGAGAGTGGTGTGGGGGATACTCTGACACATAAGGATAGAAGGGTTAAGATAGTGCAACCGGAATATCCCGAGCCGATGTACTCAAGATCCGTCAACCCAAAATCGAAAGCCGATATAGATAAGATAAGCAATGGACTCGCAAGGCTTTCTGATTCAGATCCCACTTTCGTTTGGGAATACGATGCTGAAACGGGTGAAACGGTGATATCCGGACTGGGCGCTATGCATCTCGAAGTGATGACAGAAAGACTCAAAAAGATCTTTGGAGTTGATGTGGAAATAGGAAAACCAAAGATCGCGTACAGGGAGACCATAACGAAGAAAGCCATCGCTGAGCACAAGCACAAGAAGCAGACAGGAGGACACGGTCAATACGGACATGTGAAGATAGAGCTTGAACCTCTCCCAAGAGGAACAGGATACGAATTTGTCGACAAAATAGTCGGTGGCGTGATACCGAAAAACTTCATCCCGTCTGTGGACAAAGGTATAAGAGAAGCTATGAAAAGAGGAGTCCTGGCAGGATATCCAGTGGTGGACGTTAAAGTCACTCTCTTTGATGGTTCATACCACGAGGTCGATTCGTCGGATATTTCCTTCCAGATAGCCGCCATTCAAGCTTTCAAGAAGGGGATGGAAGCTGCAAATCCTGTTATTTTAGAACCGATCATGGACGTTGAGGTCTTCGTACCGGACGACAACGCAGGAGACGTTATGGGAGAGATCACGAGCAGAAGAGGAAGACCTCTTGGTATGGAGCCAGCTGGAAAAGGTGTGACCAAGATAAAGGCAGAAGTGCCACTCGCTGAGATGCTCGATTTTTCAAACAAGCTCTCTTCTATAACAAGCGGTAGAGGTTACTTTACCATGAGATTCCAAAGGTACGAAATCGTTCCTTCCAACATACAAGAGAGGATAATAGAGGAGAGGAGAAGGGAACTCGAGCAACAGAGCAAATGAGGAGGGATTGTCTCCCTCCTCTTGCTTCATCTGGAGGGATGCTGAGTGATCAGTACGAAAAAGGGCGATGATGGAAAAACGTACACTATAGATGGGGAAAGAGTTTTCAAAGACGACATAAGAATAGAATTTTATGGGGAATTGGATGAATTGATATCCTTTTTAGGATTCGCAAAGCATGAGATTCGTGGTGAAGAGGGGACAATTCTGGAGGATATTCAAAGAAATCTTTTCAGGATCTTTGGAAATCTCTCAAAATCGAATGTAAAAAAGTTGGAAAAAGAACATGTCGAGAGGATAACAGAACTGGTTGAGCGGTATGAGAAAAAGGTGAACATATCTGGTTTTGTCCTGCCGGGATCCACAAGAACCAGCGCTTTGTTGGATATTTGCAGAGCCATCGCAAGAAGAGTTGAGAGAAGGTTTGTGACACTCTCTAGAGAAAAGAAGGCAGACGATGTGGTGCTTGCTTATTTGAATCGTTTATCAGACTTATTTTTTGTGATGGCACGTTACCTTGAGAAAGAGGGGATCAAGAGAGTGGAAGACTCTGAACGCTCATGAGGGTTGAAACCGAGGTGTCTTTATGAACGTGGGAATAGTTAATGTGAAACTGAGACTCTTCGGTGTAAACAGCTTGAAAGAGAAGAGGAGTATTACCAGAAGGCTAGTGAATGATATAAAAAGCAAATACAACGTTTCCATAGTGGAAACTGGAAGCAGGGATTCAAGGCATTGGGCAGAGATAGGCATAGCCCTCGTTGCAAGGGATAAAGCTCATATAGAAAGAGTGATAGATTCCATAACGGGGTACATAGAAAGAACTTTAGGTGTTGAAGTTGAATTTTTGAGGAAAGAGGTGTGGTGATTTGATAGGGATAAAAAGGGTCATAGAAAATCTTGAAGAACTGGCATATCTTCTCCTCACAGATTACAGGAGAAAACACCTCTTCTCAGTCCGTGATTTTTCTCTCATGTTAGCGGAAAAACACGATGTGGACCCAACAAAATGCGAGATAGCTGCTATCTCCCACGATCTCTTCAGGGATGTGAATCCTTTGAGGCTTTTGAAAATGGCAAAAGCGTATCGTATAGAGATGAACCATATAGAAAGAGTGCATCCTGTTCTACTTCATGGAAAAGTGTCTGCAGAATTCCTGCGGAGAAGGTTTGGTATAGAGGATGAAGAGATATTGTATGCTGTGGCCTATCACACATCGGGTCATGTGAGTTTCGATAAGATAGGGAAAATTCTTTTCGTCTCAGATTCCGTGGAGATGACCAGGGATTATCCGGGAGTTGAGGAGTTGAGACGAATAGCCATGATGGATCTTGAGGAAGCGTTCTTTCAGGTTTTGAAGAACAAAATCACTTACGCCGTTAGAAAAGATTACCTGCTACTACCAGAAACCGTGGAGGTCTGGAACAAAGTCGTCTCTTTGAGGGGTGGTAAGCTTGAAGAAGAAGAGTAGTATCATCATAGCAGTTGTGGTGGTGGTCATTTCAATAGCACTGGGCGGGTATTTTCTGTACTTGAGATCCTTCAAAATGTCTCAAGAATACAAGAGCACTCCTTCTCACTTCTTGTTTGAGGTGAAGAAAGGGGATATATACTTTGTGAGGATAGATGATGAAAGCAGAATGGTACACGTTGTACGCTTTCCTCACTTTTCTTTCGATCCGGTAACTAAAAGTTACATAGAATCTGACTATCCTGAAGAGAGTCTCAAGAAGATTGAAAAGCTCCTGAATCTGGAATCAAACGGATCCTTCTACGCTCTGGTGGATGAGGAATCGATCGATGATTTTTCCAAGGTGGTTCTGAAGAAGGAAATGAAGGACTTTGAGAGTCTTCTAAAAGCTCTTGCAAAAAGGAGCATGAATCCACTTGATGTATTCAAAATTCATGGATGGTTACGGAAGTTGTCAACTGATACCAATTTGAACAGGTACTCCTTCTACAAATTTTTATATGCTCTATCCAATTTTGGAGTTCGATATCACGAAGCAGCAGGAATAACAAAAAAACCGGTAGTTGTGAAAGTGGAAGGGAAGACGTTGAAAAGGATTTACCTCATACCTGAGAAGATAAAGGAATTGGGAAGGGAGATAGGAGAATGAGGATAAACCCTCTGGAAGATGGAGATCTGAAAAGCACCGGTGTTGAAGGAAAAAAGAAATTGTTGAAAAAATCGAAAGTAAAATCCTCTGAAAAGGTCTCGTTCTTCGATGTGTTGGAGGAAGCAGAAGCTGAGGAACTTGAAAGGAACCTATCCCTCCTTGTGGATGAGATCGTGGCCAGTGGAAACGAGCTTGTGAGATCTCCAACTCCTCAAAATCTTTCGAGATACAAAGAAGCCATCAAAAAATTTCTGAAATTGATCGAAAAAAAGCTCTATAAAATCTCTGGAAGAATGGATACCTCTACAGGGACTCCTCGCCTTCATGTGATAGTCGAGAAGATCGATGAAAAATTGAAAGAACTAGCTGAAGCGGTTTTCTCTTCCGAGAGAGTGACTATAAACCTGGCTTCAAAAGTTGAGGAAATAAACGGTTTGATTCTTGACTTGTACAAGTGAGCACTCCTCTCCCCCTTTTCTTCATCCCTGGGATATAATATTCCTCAGTGACGATCGAGAGCAGAAGGTGATCGCTTTGATGGAGGAAATCACCACAAGATTAAGGAATCTAATATCGAGATCAGAAGGGTTGACAGTAATTCTTACAGGAACAAATATATCCCTACTCAGAAAGATAGCGGAAAATATACCAGAATTGGTGGAGAATATACCACCTCGTGTTTCCGATGTTATGATAGTCGATCCAAAAGGTGAGGATATCGGTATAAATGAAATAAGGGATATAGAAAATTTCCTAGCTTACAGTCCAGAGGTGTATGAAAGAAAATACGTCATCGTTCATGAATGTGAAAAGATGACGATACAATCTGCCAATGCTTTTTTGAAGACGTTGGAAGAACCTCCAAGATACGGTGTGATCATAATGGATACGAAGTACTGGTCCTATCTTCTACCCACTATAAGAAGTAGGGCTGTGAAGGTGAACGTGCAGGTTCCTCAAAGTGTCTTTGAAGATTTGAAAGAGAAGTTCAAGGAGCATTACAAGCTCGTCTCACTCATCGTTGAACACGATTTCGATATTTTGGAAGAGCTTAAAAAACTCACGGAGAAAGATATATCGAAGAAACTGGAAAAGATCTCATCGGAGGATGCCAGTAAGTTGGTGAAGAGATCTCTTGAGAGAGGAACGCTGGAGTCATACCTTGCATCCATGGAGTTGATCAAGCGTTTTGCAGAAGTGGATAGAGAAGAATTCGTACTGTTGTATGGAGATATAACGGAGAAAGTCTCAGGAAAAGAGCTTTTCCATCTTCTGAAAAAACTATGCTGGATTTCCGAGTGGCTGATCATGCTGGAAGGTAAGGATAGATCATCCGATCTGGTGGAATCAATTAGATTTTTGGATTCCATCGCTAGGATGAAGATTGCCAATCTGAACAACAACCTGACCCTCATGAATCTCATGATCGTCATGAGGGAAGCGATGAGGAGTGGTGAACCATGGAGTTAACAGCATTGGCTGTAGGTGTGGAGCTTCTTCCAAAGGGAAGAATAATATATTATTCCTGCACAGATGAAGACCTCAAAAAAGGTGATTTGGTACTAGTTCTTGGGGAATTCGGCCTTGAGGTTGGAAAGGTTTTGATTCCTCCAAGGATAATAAAGATAGATGAAGTTGGATACGATTTGAAATCTATCATAAGAAAGTTAACACCTGAAGATGAAGAAATCCATCGAAAAAATCTGAAGGATGCGGAAGAAGCCTTTGAAATATGCAAGGAGAAGATCAAAGAACATGGTCTTCCAATGAAACTGTTGCATGTGAAATATATGTTCGATAGATCCAGGTTGATATTCTACTTCAGCTCAGAAACCAGGGTGGATTTCAGAGAGCTCGTCAAAGACCTTGCAAAGATCTTCAAGACAAGGATAGAACTGAGGCAAGTCGGTGTTAGAGATGAGATGAAATTCTTCGGAGGAATAGGACTCTGCGGCATGCAAACGTGTTGTTCGAGATTTCTACGGAACTTCCAGAGTGTTACCTTAAAACACGCGAAAAAGCAGCAGATGATGATAAATCCTGCTAAGATATCTGGGCCATGTCGCAGGTTGCTGTGTTGTTTGACTTACGAATACGACTTCTACGAAAAAGAACTAGAAGGAATACCGGATGAGGGGAGCACAGTCATATACGAGGATAAAACCTGCAAAGTGATCAACGTGAACGTGTTCCTAAAGAAAATAACTCTTCTGTGCGATGACAACGAAGCTCTTGTGAGTGTTCCTTTTTCGTACTTCAGAGATGAGGAAAATACGGAGGGGTAAATATGGAGATACCATTATTCGATCTGAAGAGACAGTACATGAGATTGCGTGCTGAAATACTTGAGGTTGTGGACAGAGTTATATCCAGTGGAAGAGTGATCCTTGGAAACGAGGTCAACGAGCTTGAAAAGGAGATAGCAAGTTACGTGGGAGTAAAACACGCTGTTGGAGTTTCAAGCGGAACGGATGCTTTGGTGATATCCATAAAAGCTCTGGGAATTGGTCCTGGAGATTTCGTGATAACGCCCCCTTACACTTTCTTTGCAACAGCAAGCTGCGTTGTCAGGAATGGAGCAACTCCCATATTCCTCGATGTGGATGAAACCTACAATTTGGATCTGGATCAGGTGGAACTCTTCTTATCGAAGGTTAAAGAAGGGAAAATGGATGAAACGGTGGTGCAAAATGGTGATGTAGATAGAAAGGTGAAGACTGTAAATAAGGTATTGGATCTTTACAAAGACATAAGATCCGAAAGAGTGAAAGCGGTGATACCAGTTCATCTTTTTGGAAGAACCATGAATCTGGAGCGTCTTGAGAGGATCCGAGAAAGATACGATGTGAAGATAGTTGAAGATGCAGCACAATCCATAGGCTCTGAATGGAGATATGATGATAGCGTTGTGAAGAAAAGCGGAAGCGTTGGAGATCTTTCCATATTGTCCTTCTTCCCAACGAAGAATTTAGGAACTTACGGTGATGGGGGAATGATCCTAACGAACGATGAAGAACTTGCAAAAATCTGTAGGAAATTGAGGGTTCACGGAGCGGAGAAAAAATACTTTCACGATATTGTAGGATACAACGCAAGATTGGATGAAATACACGCTGGGATCTTGAGAGTGAAACTCAAATATCTTGATGAATGGATTGAAAAGAGGTATCAGATCGCCCAGATGTATTCTAAAGAGCTTTCCAAAAACTCTTTGTTTGAAAGTATACCCAATGTGAATTGGCAAGATGGTGTGAGATATCATGTTTATCATCAATATGTGGTCAAGTTTGAGAATGCCCATATTAGAGAGAAAGTGATAGAGGAGTTCAAGAGAAAAGGAATAGGATTTTCGATATACTACCCTCTTCCTCTGCATCTTCAAAAATGTTTCAAAAATCTAGGTTACGAGGAAGGTTTTCTACCTGTATCTGAAGAATTAAGTAGAACAACACTTGCTCTTCCCATGTTTCCAGAGCTGAGAGAGGATGAGGTGGAGGAGGTTGTAAAAACCATCGAGGTGGTTAGATGGCAGTAAGTAAAAACGCACAAATTTCCAAAGACGTGATTTTGGGTAACAACGTGGTTATAGAAGACAATGTGATCATCAAAAAAGGCGCAGTCATCGGTAACAACGTTGTGATACATGAAGGTACAACAATTGGAGAAAGGGTCATCATAGGAGATAACACCGTGCTCGGAAAGAAGCCTTTCAAAGCTAAGAGAAGTGCAGTTACAAGTGATGTGGTTATAGAACCGTTAAAGATTGGAAACAACGTCACAATAGGAGCCAACTGTGTCATTTACGCTGGGTGTGTTTTGGAAGATTTTGTATTCGTCGGTGACCTAGCTACTATTCGGGAGGAAGTCTTCATAGGAAGAGAAACCATAATAGGCAAAGGTGTAACCGTGGAAAACAAAACTCATATAGGAAAGAAATGTAAAATAGAGACCAACGCTTACATAACAGCGTTATCCACTATAGAGGATTATTGTTTTGTAGCACCTGAAGTTACCTTTACCAACGATAATTTTTTAGGGAGAACGAAAGAACGTTTTAAACACTTTAAAGGCCCTATTTTAAAAAAAGGAGCACGTGTGGGCGCAAATGCTACCATTCTTCCCGGTATCACAATTGGTGAAGATGCTTTGATAGCAGCTGGAGCGGTTGTTACGAAGGATGTTCCACCTAGAGTAATAGTAATGGGTGTTCCTGCTAGAATTTGGAGAGAAGTGCCCGAAGAACAACTGCTTGAAAATCAGGATTTCTACGAGGGGTGAAAGGATGAATTTGATGGATAAAATCAAAACCAAGACCGCAACCGTTGGGGTTATAGGTCTTGGATACGTTGGACTTCC
>CAZANP010000010.1:0-25830 GCA_964486555.1 uncultured Thermotoga sp.
AAAAAAGAAAAGGGGCGTGTCGCCCCTATTACTCTTCAATGCTGATGGATCCCGTTGGACAAGCATCTGCGGCATCCTTAGCGCATGGAAGATCCGTTTCTGGTTGAAGAACCTTAGCCTTCATATCCTCTCCTAGTTTGAAAACGTCTGGACAGAGATTTTCACAAACGCCACATCCTATGCAGGTAGCTTCATCAACTTTTACTTTCATCTTTCTTCCTCCTTTCCTTGAAATTTGCCACAGTGCCAAATCGTTAAAATTATAACATTCATATCCTTCAGCGCACAACCATCATTAAAACGTTCTAGAGCGTAGTGATTATGAAAATTCTCAATATCTATCGATTACTTACCCAGGGAGATACAGCAGTTTCTCATGAGAACGGTGGTTATCTCATGATAATATTCTTTAGAGTTTGTGCTAAAAAGCCGGGTGTTATAATACTTTTAATGAAAAAATATTTTTTCCTTCAAAAATTGAATTCATCGCGTTTAAATCTGCCCAAATTTTAACCTAGGGGGTATGACATATGCGAAAGTTAGGAGTAGCAGTCTTCCTGATATTTCCTTATATACTATTTGCAAGTGTGTCGATAAATCTCAAAAATGGTGCTGGGTTTGGATGGATTGGTTGTGAACTAGAATATCGTTTTCAAGATCATTACGCATTCTTTGGTGGATTTGGGACGACACTGGATACATTCACCACTGTGGGAGGATTCCGCTACTACTTTTTCAATGAATTTGAATCTGGGCCTTTTGTCAGTTTGGGTGGAGGGGTATTACCTATATCAATTGAAGAAACAACCGAAGCAGTCTTTCCTGTCCCCATCTTTCTTGCAACAGGAGGATATGCATACCACATAGTTCCAAATTGGAAAATTAGTGCAGAAATAGGTCTCATTGGAAGTATCGTGGTGATAATTCCCATAGTTTCTCCGACATTTGGCGTGAGTATTGGATACACCTTTTGAGAAGTAAACTAACTTAGAAGTATCGGTCCGATAATTCTGCAAAGTTTATATCCTTGCTCAAAGCGAGAATGCTCTTTCATCATCCTACCTTTTAGATCTCATAGCTCAGATGGACATTCTGTTTTTCCTCTCCAAAATAGAGAAATATCTCTGCTAACCAGTCGCAGACTGTAACATATTTTGACACTTTTATTTTTGCTGTGATATAATATGTTTAAAAGGCAATACATTATTACATACTAAGGAACACATGACCTTTCAGTATATCACTCGAACCTAAACAGACTAAGAAAAATTGGATTTAAAATTCTGTCCTGCCTTCGATCACCGATGATCATTAGGAAATACCACGCATCTTTTTCAGGCTCATGAAAACTCGAAATTATTGGAGAAGATCTTTTGCCCTATTACCAAATTTTCAGAAAGGAGGAGATCGTATGAGTGGAAGAAGGATCTTAGGAATGCTGATTATGTTGGGATTGCTCATGTTTTCATTGTTCACTACCTCCGTTATAGCGAAGAGCAAAATAGTTTACATGACACCGCCATGGGGAGTACCATCAGAAGAACTTTTAAAAGAATTTGAGGCTCAGACAGGTATACAAGTGGAAGTAACTACGATTGGTGATGAAAAATCTCTTAGAGATAAAGTTATGACAGCTGTCGCAGGAGGTATCAGCCCTGCCGATGTGATATTCACTGGAATAACCAATTTAGGAATTTTTGCGCATGGAGGGTGTATAGTAAAACTCAACGACATAGTTTCATCAGATCTGCTCAAGAAATTAGTGGGAGTTGAGCAATTCACAATCAATGGAGATCTGTATGGGATTCCCATCTACCAACAGATGGTGATGATCGACTACGATTCCTCGGTACTGGAGAAAATGGGAGCTTCTGTACCAAAAACTTGGGATGAATTTCATGAACTATGTATGGAGATAAAAAAGAGAGGTATAAAGGAATATCCAATCACATTCGGTGCTAGAGCATGGAGCTGGTATTTAATAGCACTTTCAATGGGTGATCCATTGTTCGATGAAAATCTTAATCCAACCTTTGATAAACCTGGCTCTGGTGGACTTAAAGCCATGAAATTGCTTCAAGACTTCTTCAAGGAAGGATTAATATCACCAGAACGTATAACAAACGTCAACCCCCACCCAGCTTTCTGGGCAGGTAAAGCTGTTTTCCATCAAGCCTGGCAAGGTTCTTTAGCTATATCCAATGATCCTAAGAGATCCAAAGTTGCACCTCATGCTAAATATATGTTGTTACCAGATAAACATTACACCTGGAGCTTGCCAGCTGCTTTGAGTATTTCTAAACTGTCAGAGAAAAAAGCAGAAGCCTATAAGTTCATCGAATGGTTCACAAGCGAGAAAGTTCAAAGGTATTTATACGAGGCTTATGGAATGTTTCCAGCAAATAAGGATGTTTTCCAAGCCTTGGGGAAAGAGGGAAAAATCGAAGGTTACGATGTGATGGCTGAACAAGCAAAATATGTACGTTATCTACCGTACCACGCCCCATGGTATACGGAATTTGAAAACGAAGCTAACAACACGATCAAGAAAGTGGCAAGAGGTGAAATATCAGCGGAAGAAGCTGTGAAACATCTGGCAGATTTTGTGTACGAACTGAAAAAAGAGTATCAATAATAGCGTTGGGGGAAGCACAGGTACAACTGCGCTTCCCCCCTGTTTAAGTGCAAATAATAGGGGGTTAGGAAAAATAATGTACATAAGGAAGAAAATCAGCAGGATTGTCAACAGCGAAACAGGTTTTGCATATTTGGTTTTAATCCCTATCGTTGTTCTGATATTTTTTATGGCATATTTACCTGCAATGCAGTCCTTCCGCCTTAGCTTAATGTATTACAATGTCAAATTACCATGGAAGACTCGTTTTGTTGGGTTGAGTAATTACGTGGAAATATTAAAAGATCCTGGTTTTTGGCAAGCTTTTTGGAGATCATGTTACTTCGTTGTAATCTCTGTGAGCTTGATATTAAGTATCGCTACGGGATTTGCTCTAACACTCAATCAGAAGTTTAAAGGTCGTTCCGCTGTTAGGACGCTGATTATGCTACCTTGGGCTATTCCACCTGTGGTCAACGGTTTTATATGGAAATGGTTTTTGAACGGCGACTACGGTTTCTTAAATGGACTGCTCTATCAACTGGGGATAATTTCTAAGTACCGTCCATGGTTAGCGGATCCATTCTCTGCTTTGAATTGGGCCATTGTGACTTTCGTGTGGAGATTCACACCGTTTGTGACCATCTTATTACTCGGCGCACTTCAGTCGATCCCCCCGGAGATATACGATGCTTCAAAAGTAGATGGAGCAGATGCCAAATCACGATTTTTCTACATCACTTTACCTCTCATCCGTCCTACCTTGGTTATTGCCATGATAGTCATAATGATTTACTCATTCACTGTTTTCGACGAAATCTACACTTTGACAGGACTCGATCCTGCCACTAAAACACTCATGATGTACGATTATGAATTGACATTTGAGAAAGGACATTTCGGTTTAGGATCAGCACTCGCATATTTGATAGGGATTTTTATGTTCGTAATGGCTTATTTCTATATAAAAACTATCTACAGAGAGGTGGAACGTTGAAATACGTTAGGCATTTTATTTTGTATTTCCTTGTGGCGTTGATACTTATATGGTCTTTACTCCCTCTATACTGGATTGCTCTATCCAGTTTTAGCCATCCTGTGGATCTTTATTCGGTCCCACCACACTGGATACCAACCCGTGTAACCTTGGAGAATTTCAAGAGCATACTCATAACGGGTAAGGGATTCAGAGGAGGTGGAGGAATAACCGCCACAGATCTTATAAGAAAAGGGCTATATAACAGTTCGATAGTGGCTGGAACCACGACATTAATAATGGCGTTCATAGCACCGTTGACAGGATATGTCTTTGCAAGGTTGAACTTTCCCGGAAAGGGAATTCTTTTCTTCTACATCATAGGAATGATAGCAGTTCCAAGCTGGCCTGTTCTGATAGGTTTGTTTTCCGAGTTCAGTAAGTATAAATTGCTGGATACACTCAGAGGTTTGATCATTTTGAGTGTTGCCTACAGAATGCCATTCGATACATGGTTTATGAAAGCCTACATAAGTACTATACCTCGTGAATTGGAGGATGCAGCCCGTATAGACGGGTGCTCAAGATTGGGAGTGATATACAGGATAGTTATCCCAACGTCTTTACCGGGTTTGGTAGCCGTTTTGATAACCTCCTTTCTGTTTTCCTGGAATATGTTCTTGGCTCCCCTCATTCTCACCTATACTTTGAAAGCCAAGCCAATCACAGTCACAATATCAGAATTCGTCGGGCAATATTATGCGGAATGGCATCTCATGTCTGCAGGGGCTCTCATTGCAATAATTCCGCCGATATTGATCGTTCTGATCTTTCAAAGGTATATTATAAAAGGGCTGATGGTGGGAGCATTCAGATGAAAGAATGAAACCTGAAAAACTGATATGAAGGTGGTGTTTTTACACTGATTACGGACTTTATAAATGAACTTTTGAGAATACGAAAAAAGAAGGTAAGACGCATCATTGGGTGCATGTCTGGTACATCTTTTGATGGAATAGATGTTGCGATAGTGGATATCGATGGGGTATATACGAATACAAAGTACCAATTGTTATATGCCGATACTTTTGAATACCCCCAAACTCTAAAAGAACTCCTTACAAGATTTACTAACCATCCTGAGATGGAAGATCTTGCTCTCCTTGACTGGTGGATAGGTAAGCTGCATGTTGAAGCAATTTGTAAAGCGCTAGAAAAATCCGGTATCAGTAAAGAAAGTGTGGATCTCATATCAATGCATGGACAGACCGTCTGGCACGATCCAAAAAAGATGTCACTTCAAATAGGAAATGCAGATATGGTTTCCTCTGAGACCGGGAAACTTGTGGTATGCGACTTTCGAAGTGGAGATATAGCCACAGGTGGTGAGGGAGCACCCCTCACACCATATGTGGATTATATAGTCTTTGGAAAAGGTAAGAAAACGATCTTATTGAATAACATAGGTGGAATCAGCAATGTTACAGTGGTAACAAATGACCTTCATGATCTTATAGCGTTCGACACAGGGCCTGGAAATGTCTTAATAAATCTGGCTGTCAAAAGATACTTCAATTTGGAGTACGATCCGGATGGAGAAATCGCATCAAAAGGTGTTGTAAAAGAAGAAGTTGTTCATAGGGTTCTCAAATCCGATGAATACATTCATATTTCACCTCCTAAAAGTACCGGTAGGGAGTATTACAATTCATCATTTTTAGATAGATTTCAAATATCAGATCCCTATGATCTAGTGGCAACCGTTACTTATTACACTGCCTATACCATGTATTATGCCTATAAAAGATTCATATTCCCAAAGTACGATGTCAAATATATATACCTGTCTGGTGGTGGGACAAGAAATAGAACGTTGGTTAGATATCTGAGGAATCTTATGCCAGAAAAGAGAATCGTCAGGTTTTCAGACACTTTTTCAAAGTATAAAGAAGCCATATGGTTTGCCATTCTTGGAAACGAATTCATAAATTCTTATCCATCTGACCTTAGATCTATCACTGGGGCGCGAAAAAGGAAGATTCTTGGAAGATTAGCAGTTCCCTAATTCTCTAATTTTCTTCTATGAAACAATCACATGATGCTACAAAATTAATAAAACTTCACTTTTATTGTCCAAATTTTGATGGTATACTTCTACTCGATAAATGCAGATTTAAGGAGGCGAAGAGAATGTTTGAAATAAGGTCTTATCTACCAACGGATATTTATTTTGGTATAGACGTTCTTGAGAAGATACCAGAGAAAGTGAAAAAACTTGGAAAGAGAGCTCTCATCGTCACGGGAAGAAGTAGCGCCAAAAGGACAGGCCTTCTCCAGAGAGTTCAGGATCTTCTTAAAAAAGCTGGGATAGAGAGTATCGTTTTCGATAAAGCTATTCCAAATCCTGTTATGGATATCGTGGATGAGGGAGCAGAACTTGTAAAGAGCGAAAAAATAGATTTCGTTGTTGGACTGGGTGGAGGAAGTGCCGTTGATACTGCGAAAGCGATAGCTATGATGGCGGCTAATGAGGGAAAATTCTGGGATTACGTATCTGTTGGTGGAGGAAAAACACCTGAGAAGGCCCTTCCAATAGTTGCGATCCCTACAACACATGGAACGGGAACTGAAGCGGATCCCTTCGCCGTCATAACCAATCCTGATACGAAAGAAAAGGTGGGGATAGGTTACGATGTTACCTTTCCAACCATTTCCTTTGTTGATCCCAAAACCATGATCACACTTCCCAAAGATCAAACTGCTTATACCTCTATGGATGCTTTTTATCACTCTATAGAAGCCTTTCTCAACATAGATGCCAATCCTTATTCGGATGTCCTCGCTCTCGATTCGATGAAGAGGATCGTCTCCAACCTCACGGTGGCTTACGAAAATGGAGAAGATCTGGAAGCAAGGACGAACCTTGCATGGGCCAGTACCGAAGCTGGTATAACAGAGACACTAACAGGAGTCATAGCGAATCACGCTCTTGAACATGGTCTCAGCGGATTTCATCCAGAGATAGCCCATGGTTTGGGGCTCTGTGTGACAGGGCCTTATCTTTTCGAGTACATATTTGACCATATCTACGAAAGACTCGCTATAGTTGGAAGAGAAGTCTTTGGAGTTGTTGAAACGGATGATAAAAGAGCAGGAAGACTCGCCATAGTTAAATTGAGAGAATTTCAGGAGCTTTTCGGATTGAACAAGAAGTTGAGGGAGCTGGGAGTCAAAAAAGAGGAACTCGAAGACATGGCGAAGACCGCTTATAGGGTGCTGAACAAAGTCGTTGTGAAAACACCGGGAAACGTGAACGAGAAGGATCTGTTTGAAATATTCAAAATGTCTTATTGATATTTGGAGGTGAGTTGGTGAAATACGACGTCGTGATAATAGGAGGAGTCGCCGCTGGAACGAGTGCCGGAGCGAGTGCAAAAAGGGTGGATTCTTCTTTGGGCATCCTTCTGATACAGAAGGAAAAGTTCATATCTTACGGGGGATGCGGCCTTCCTTATTACGTTCAAGGAATCGTGAAGGACATAGATGATCTCATCGAATTCACTCCTCAGGAGTTCAGAGAGAAGAAAGGGGTTGAAGTTTTACCAGAGTATGAGGTTTTCGAAGTCGATTTTGAAAGGAAAATCGTTAAAGCAAGAAGCGTGAAAGATGGAGATGTAAAGGAATTTGAATACGAGAAATTGGTGGTGACTACCGGGGCATCCCCCATCGTGCCGAATCTTGAGGGAATCGAAGATGAGAGGATCTTCACTATTAGAACCCCTGAAGATGCTATGAGAATAAGAGGATTCATAGAAGGGAAGAGGCCAGAAAGTGTGGCTATAGTTGGTGGAGGATATATTGGTGTTGAAATGAGTGAAGCTTTCAGAACACATGGTTTGAAGGTCTTTTTGATCGAGATGATGGATCATCTGCTTGGAAATGCCGAACCGGAGATCAACGAGGTGGTTGTGAACACCTTTGAACGAAATGGCGTGAAGGTTCTTTTGAAGACACAAGTTAGGAAATTCGTACCGGATGAGAAGATAAAGGTTGTGACGAATTCTGGAGACATGGAAGTCGATATGGTTCTGATATCTGTGGGTGTTAAACCCAACACTGAGATCTTCGATAACGTGAAGAAAGGTGTCAAGGGAGCTATAGAAGTCGATGAAACAGGTAAAACTAGTATGGAAGATGTTTTCTCTGCCGGCGATTGTGCAACGGTTGATCACTTCATAACCAAGGAGAAGGTTTACATCCCCATGGGAACGACCGCTAACAAGCAAGGAAGAATCGTCGGAAGGAACGTGGCAGGTAGGAAGGAGAGATTCATAGGGGTTCTTGGATCTTCCATAACTAAGATATTCGATGTTGAGTTCGGAAGGACAGGTCTTACGGAAGAGGAGGCGAGGAGATTTGGATACGACTCCGGATCTGTTTATATAAAATCTCTATCGAAGGCCAAGTATTACCCGGGTTCGGGACCGATTCATATAAAACTTTCCTTCGATAAAAAGACTGGTAGGATTTTGGGAGCTCAAATGGTAGGAAGCGATGTTCACAAACGAATAGATGTCGTGACGAGCGCTATATATGGAGGTCTAACGGTGGAGGAATTAGGGTACATGGACCTTGCGTACGCTCCTCCATTTTCTCCTGTTTGGGATCCCGTTCTCATCTCTGGAAACGTTGCGAGAAGGTATTTGAAGTTTGATACTCGATGATCGATGTTCGGTGATCGATAATCGGCGATGAAGATCGAGCAACTATCATCGATCATTCACGAGCACTCAGCAGCTTCCTGGATATATGGTTATGACACTTTATGAGATAGTCAAGGTCGTTATCCAGGATTCTTCCATCTTTAATCCTTATCTTCCCGTTTATTATCACAAGATCTGCCTTCTTTGCATCACACATGACGATAGATGAGAGAGGGTCATCCAGACAACCAGCAAATTCCAGCCTATCCAGTGAAAATCCTATGATATCTGCTGCTTTCCCAGCTTCTATGCTTCCTATGTAATCATCCATCTTCAGAACTTTGGCTCCTCCCATTGTAGCCATCTCGAGTACTTCTCGAGTGGTTAATGCAGAAGGGCCATATTTTACCCTTTGAAGAAGCATGGCCGTTCTTATCTCTTGAAGCATGTTCCCTGTATCGTTACTGGCACTCCCATCAACGGCAAGACCTATCCTGAGTTTTCCCTTCATCTTGTAAACGGGAGCTATTCCTGATCCAAGCCTCATATTCGATACGGGACAATGTGCCATCCCCACATCATTTTTTGAAAGTTTCTCTATGTCTTCATCTGTTAGCCACACGAGGTGAGCGAACCACACCCTAGGATTCAACCACCCAAGCTCTTCCATGTAATCGACGGGTCTCTTTCCGAACCTTTCAAGACAGTATTTCTCCTCATCTTTGGTTTCTGCAAGATGAGTGTGGAGGAGCACATCGTACTTTTCGGCTATTTCGAGAGTTTTCACCATCAATTCCTGGGAAACGGAAAAAGGTGAACATGGAGCAAGAGCTATCCTAAGCATGGAAAATTTTTTCGGGTCATGATACTTCTCTATGACTCTTATGCTCTCTTCGATGATCTCTTCTTCACTCTGAACAACCGTATCCGGAGGAAGCCCTCCATCTTTCCTGCTCAGAGACATACTACCTCTTGTTGGATGGAATCTCACCCCTGTTTTCAAGGCAGATTCCACTTCCGCATCGAACAGCTCGTTCTTTCCATATGGGTACAGATAGAGCATATCGGTTGTTGTGGTGACTCCAGATTGCATCATCTCATAGATGGCTATGGCGGTGCTCACATAGATCGCTTCTTCATCTACGTTCTTCCACTTTTCGTAGAGAAAGACCAACCAATCAAAGAGTTTCGCGTTTTGAACCTCTTTCACGTTTCTAAAGAGTGATTGATACATATGATGGTGTGTGTTCACGAATCCCGGGAGGATCAAGTATCCTGTGCAATCCAGAATCTCATCAGCTTCATAATCAGGATTCCCTGATCCGACATCCTTTATGACACCGTCTTCAATCACTACGTAAGCTCCTTCAATCTCCCTTTTCTCTTCATCGAAGGTCGCTAAATAATCTATGTTCTTCAAAAGGAGCTTCATAATTCGACCTCCCAAAGCTCCTTCAATTCATCAAGATGTTTCCTTCTGTACTCTTTCAGAAGCTCATCCATCTCCTTAACCTTTTCTTGTTGTTTTCTCCAGTAAGATTGATCTTTCTGCTCGTTCAATTCTTCAACGGTTTTACCTTGTTGCTCAACCCATGTGTAATATTTGAGATTGTGCCATCTCAATCTGCTCCACCTGTCTCCTTCGAATATCCATGTTGGCTCCTGATAGAGAAGTATTCTTTCCGTTCTGGACTTTGCTTCCGCTCTGTCGAGTTTTCCATACCTTTTTTCAAGATCCTTCATGACCGATCTGTACCTATCTATGTTATCCGTTGCAACTATGAATATGTTATCGTCCTCCTTGAGATCATAGAATTTAGCTATCTTTATAGCTCCTATGAGATTGGCAACACCAGATATACCGAATTTATCTGAAATGTAGTCTACATCCTCAGGTTTTACAAACTCTTTCAGGAATTTCTTCCCCACTTCGTCTGTCAGAACATGAAGCATCTTCTTGCAATCCATATCATCAACGAGAACGACACCGTCCATATTCATGACGTTGTGTATCCAAGTCACGTGTTTATCTCCTATTCCCTGGATATCGTGAGAGCCATAGCCATTCAAGGAAAGAGTTGGACACTGCAAAGGTTCAACGGCTATAACTTTAGCTTCAGGAAAGACCTGCTTTACCCTATCACCACTTGCAATGGTTCCAGCAGAACCCACACCGAGAACGACAGCAGATATTCTACCGTTTCCTATCCTCTCTTTTTGAACCAGCTCGATCATTGTATTCCCCGTAACGTAGTAATGGAACCTGTAATTTCCAAATTCCGAGAATTGATTCAGTATTCTGATCCTTTCAGGATCCTTCCGATAAAGCTCTTTACTTTTGTCATAGATCTCCTTGACGTTGGACTCACAACCAGGTGTTGCTATCACTTTTGCACCATACTTTTCAATGATTTCAAAGCGTTCTTTACTCATGAGCTCGGGAAGGATCACGATGGAATCGTAGTTCATTCTGGAACTGACCCAAGCACCTCCTATACCGTAGTTTCCTGTAGAAGGCCATATGAGGATATGTTTCGTTGGATCAACTTCCCCCGTTATGGTTTTTTCCATCAATATGGAATACGTTGCTCCCACTTTATGGCTTCCCGATGGGAAATCTTTGGAGTAAAGGACGATTATGTTAGCCTTGACCCCAGTGAGTTCCTTGGGCATGACGAAATAATAAGGCTCATCGTTTTCATCGTACCACGTTATGTTGAAAAGGTTCACAGGATGGAGGGGATCTTCCCTTTTCATCCTTATGGCTTTTTTTCTGATCCTATCATCTATCTTCCAGGGATGGAGCATTTCCTCGTAAGTTGGCCCAACTATGGGGACTCTTCTCATATTTCATACCTCCTTCAAGCTCAGCAGTACCTTTTCTGGCGTTATTGGAAGCTCTCTCATTCTAATTTTTAAAGCGTCGGAAATGGCGTTCGCTACAGAAGGGGGAGAGGACATGAGGGAGGGCTCCCCTATACCCTTGGCACCAAAAGGCCCTTTGGAATATTCCTCTTCTACTATATCCACCACTATCTCTGGTACATCCTTTACAGTCGGTATTAAATAGTTGTTGAAGTTGTTCGATATAATCCTTCCCTTCTCCACGACGAGGTTTTCCATCATAGCGTATCCCATACCCTGAACGACTCCACCGTGGATCTGACCGATCACTCCATCTGGATTTATAGCCTTTCCAATATCGTGAGATACCCATACCTTGAGAACTTTCGGTTTCCCTGTGAGCAAATCCACTTCTACGAGAGAAAGCTGTGTGGCGAACGAGTAGATGATGTACGCTTCTCCAACGCCTTTCTCCATATCAAAATCGAGCTTTGGGCTCACGAACCAACCCATTTCGGCCAGTTTCACGTTGGCGTTCTCCGCCATACGTGCTATTTCATCAAAAGGTACTTTTTCGTTTCCCACGACGTAATAGCCGTATTCCACTCTTATTTCATCTTTTCCAACATCGTATTCCTTGCATATAAAATCCAGAATGTTGTTCAATATCTTCTCACATGCTATCTTTACAGCATTTCCACTGAAAAGCGTCGTTCTCGATGCCACAGTCGGTCCACTGTCCTGTATGATTCTGGTTTCAGGTTGAAGAACTTCTATCTTCTCCACGCGTTGCCCTAGAATCTCAGATGCGATCATGGCCATGACCGTTTTCGCACCTTGCCCCATCTCGGTACCACCTATCATGACGTTGACGGTACCATCTCCATGAACATGAACTTCTGCTCCAGATGCATCAAGGTGTTGCCCTCCCGCTCCAAGACTGACTCCGTATATTATGTGCGACCATCCAAGGCCTCTCTTTGTGAAAGTGTGTTTCTTGTTGAATTCTTCGACCTCTTTTTTCAAAACATCGTAATTGGACATCTTTTTAACGTTCACAAGTGTTTTCCTTGCACCAACTGATTCTTTTAAAACGTGTCCCGTTGACGTTTCTTTTCCCACATCCAAAGAATTCAGATACCTTATTTCCCACTTGTCCATACCAAGTCTTTCTGCCGCTTCATCCATGACGGATTCCATCGCGAACAGAACCTGTGGAGATCCAAAGCCTCTGAATGCCCCTGAAGGAACCTTGTTCGTGTACACGCCGTACACATCTATGTGAACGTTTTTGACTTCGTAAGCACTGCAAGCGTGTGTCATGGATCTGTACATCACTATGGGAGATAAAGTGGCGTACGCCCCCATATCGAGGTATATTTCAGCTTTGACAGCCGTTATTCTCCCCTCTTTGGTGAAACCAACTGCGTATCTCGATTTTGAAGGATGTCTTTTACTAGTTTCACGTACATCATCTTCCCTTTTGTATATGAGTTTAACAGGCCTTTTTGTAAGGTAAGAAAGAAGAGCAACTTTAGTGGCCACGTAAGATGGTACATCTTCCTTCCCACCGAAAGCCCCACCAGTTTCCGTTTGGACAACGTTTACCCTGTTCAAAGGTATTCCAAGAACTCTGGCAACAGCTTTTTGAACGTAATACGGACATTGAAGGCTTCCATAGATCGTCATGTCACCGTTATCTTCGTAGATAGCTATCGCACCCTGTGTTTCCATGTAAACGTGTTCTTGATAGTTCGTTTTGAAATCCATTTCAACAACAAGGTAACTCTCATCCAAAGCTTTCTCTACGTTACCCCTTCTGATCTTTCTGTGAAACGCAACGTTCTTCTCACCGTTGACCACTATTTCGCTTTCTATAGCCTCTTCGATCGAAAAGACACCTTTTAAAGGCCGATAGTCTATCTTTATTTTCTCGAGAGCCTCTTCGACTGACTCTTGAGATTCTCCAGCAACGAGTGCTATAACGTCTCCCTCGAATCTCATCTTCCCACCTTCTGGAACAAGAAGCGGCATATCGTCCACAACGAGTCCCACCTGATTCTCACCGGGAATATCCTTGTAAGTCGCCACTTTAACGATCCCAGGAACTCTCTCTGCATCTTCGATGTATATCTTCTCCAATACCCCGTGTGGGATAGGGGAATAGAACACACCTGCATACAGCATCCTATCGAAATAGAAATCCCCCACGTACTTCGATAGACCGTATGCTTTTTCTTTTCCTTCCAATCTTGCAACGTGTTTTCCCACTATTTTCATTGAATCACCTCACAGAAACAAACTCACGAACCTTTGCTTGCTCACATCCACCAATCCTCTATCTGTGAGCTTTAACTTGGGTATCACAGCAAGCTGTATAAAGAAGAAGGTCATAAGCATCTCTTTATCACTTCCGAGCTTTCTCAAGGCGTTGTCCACCTTTTTCAATTGGTAAGAGACCGTATACAGATCCTCGTTGGACATGAGCCCTGCAACAGGAAGAGGAAGCCTAGCAAGGACACTTCCATCTTCAACCACAACTATTCCCCCGTTCATTCTCTCGATTTCCTTGACAGCGAACAACATATCTTCATCTCTGATACCCACAACACTCACGTTATGAGAGTCGTGTCCGATGCTGGTCGCTACAGCTCCACTCTTTATACCAAAACCCTTGATGAAACCCACCGAGAAATTCCTGCCAGTGTGTCGATCCAGAACGACCACTTTCAACACATCGTTTTGTGGGTCTGAAATCACTTTTCCATCTACCACCTTCGGCTCTACGATGAGCTCTTCAGTGATAAGAGATCTTTTGGTCAACTTTATAACCCTCATCTTGTTACTCTCGGGTTTGACCTCTATATCCTCAACACCGACTTTGGGTAGGTTTATCTTTCCGACCTTCTCTGGTAAATCGTTGTAGACTCCTTTGAAATCTCCCACGATCTCTCCATCCTGAACGACCACTCTGGAATCCTTTATCACCATCCTTATATTGAACTTTTCAAGATCCTCGACAAACACCATGTCCGCTTTGTAACCTGGAGATATTGCTCCCATACTTCTCAGGTTAAAGTATCTAGCGGTATTTATGGTAGCCATTCTTATAGCTATTATGGGGTCTACACCCTTACTTATACTCTTTCTTATCAAATGATCTATATGCCCTTCTTCCAGGATATCCAGAGAATCTCTGTCATCAGTGCAGAATGAAAAGAAATGATGGTTCATGACATCGACCGCCCCTATGAGGGAATCCAGATCCTTCGCTGAAGTTCCTTCCCTTATGAAAACCTGCATGCCTCTACTCATTTTCTCGAAAGCTTCTTCCTTGGTTGTACATTCGTGATCTGATCTTATGAAAGCATCTATGTAAGCATTCAGCTCTTTCCCACTGAGACCTGGAGAGTGCCCATCGATCTTCTTGTACTTATGCCTGAGTATCTCGATTTTCGTTATCAGCTCTCTATCCAGGTTCAAAACGCCTGGGAAATTCATGACTTCTCCAAGAGCTATGACTCTCGTTGGATATTTCTCAACGATACTTACCATATCCTCCGCGCCAAGACGCGCTCCAGACGTTTCCAGATTCGTGGCAGGAACAGCAGAAGGAATGGCGATGTAAACGTTCAGAGGAATTCCTTCCGTTGCCTTTATCATGTATTCAAGACCTTCAAGCCCCAGAACGTTGGTTATCTCGTGAGGATCCGCTATTATGGTTGTGGTACCTCTCAGAAGAATCGCTCTTGCGAATTGCCTTGGAGATAACATGGAACTTTCTATGTGAAGATGGGCATCTATGAGACCGGGAACAACATAAAGTCCTTTGGCATCTATAACCTTCTTTCCTCTGGTGTAATCTCCTATCCCTGCTATTCTCTTTCTGAAGAGAGCGATATTTCCTTCCTCGATTTTTCCAGAAAAGACGTTCACAATCTTTGCGTTCTTTATCAGAACATCTGCCTCTCTCTTCTCAAGAGCAACCGGAATGATATCTCTTATTCTCATAAAACTTCCCCCAATTTCTGTTATTTAACGATGATACCGATGGCATCGATCTCGTTCCATCCAGGGACCAGTGATGTGTCTAGAACTACCTTCACCGATGAAACGGAAAAGTCTGTTAAAGGAAAGGTTATTTTGAAAATTCTAGCTTTTTCCCCTACAGTTTCCTCACCACCGGATCTTTCCCATACAGCATGATAGTTCCCTTTTACGTCCTTCAGAAGAATCTTCACGATCGCTCCAGGATTGTACGTTTCGTATACGACGATACCGCAAACAGGACCCTCATATGGGAAACTAACCTCGATGTATTCTTCCCCCTTATCCTTCGCTGATGGGGCCCAAGCTTTATCCACATCGCCATATTTTGGGTAGACATCAGGAGGGCCTAGAACCTGCTCTGCACTCCATCTCACGGGGGAATATTCACTGCTGTAATCTATAACTCTATTTGCCCAATAGATTTTTTCTCCTGGTTTAACCTCCTCGTACGGGACCAAACTTATGGCGTCTATCTCGTTCCATCCTTGAACCTTTGCTGGTATCATCTCTATTCTGACAGTGACAACAAGGTAGTCGAATCTTTCGAGCTGGAATTCCTGGATAAAGGCATCATCTTTCAGTTTCCTTGGCTCTCCCTCCCAGATCAGATGGTACAGACCTTTTTCGTCCTTCACGAGAACTCTCCACACAGGGCTTGGATTGTAAGTCCACCAGATTCTAACAGCTCTTGCTCTCACTGGATATGGAAAACCAACTTCCACATATTCAAAGCACGAATCCGATTGCTCGGGAGCCCACGCATTTTCGTTGTCTCCGTACTCGGGATAGACATCTGGAGGACCAAGCAACTTCTTCACGGACCAAGAATCCTCATCGTACTGGGAACTGAACGATATCACTCGATCCGCAAAGACATCCCCTAAAACTGTGATCAGGGATGTCACAAACAACATCAGCAGAAAAACTTTCAATTTCATAAAATACCACCTCATTTGGATACAACACTCACATCCTCCACCAAAACGTAAGGAAGCTCTCCAAAGGAAGTGATCTCTTTCTCTTCAGATACAGCAGTAATCCTTTTGAGTGATTCGAAGATGCTCCCGCTTATCATCGTGCCGATAAGTGGGAAGGTTTCTTCTCCTTTTTCAATGAACCTTCCTCCCTTTACAGTACCCGAGAACACGCCGCTCACTGGATTTGCATTTCCACTGAATCTTCTCACATATATTCCCTTATCGATTTTTTCGAAGATCTTTTTCAAAGGTAAAGTACTGACGAAGCTCGGTGATATCACTGAAATGCTCGGCATGGTTCTGTACCAACCCGAAGCGTGCCCCGTGGATTTTCTGTTCTCTTTTCTGGCGGTGTAAGTGTTGTAAATGTAGGTTTTCAAGATACCATTCTCTATGATCACAGTCTTTCTGGTTGGAACGCCTTCCCTATCGAAGGAAGTGGAAAAAATCGAGCTGGGTTTTCTCGGTTCATCGATGAATGTGAGTACATCTGATGCCACTTTCTCTCCCAGTTTTCCAACCCATGGACTCCTTCTCTCCTGAACAGATTCTGCGTTTACCAATGAAGAGATGGGCATGGCAAATATCATGGAGAAAGCATCTGGACTTAGAAGAACAGATCCTTTGAAAGATTCACAGGTTTTTGCACCAAGCGTTTTCAAAATGTCTTTTGCAAAACTCTCTGCGGATTCCTTTATCTTATCCTCGATACCTTCGATTTTCACATCACCACCGACTCTGTAATCGAACGAAGATACCTTTTCTCCTTCAACCGCCATTCCCATTACGAAATATCGAACAGTGCTCTTTTTTTCGGCAAGAGATAACCCTTTGGTGTTCAATATCCTCTTCTCCCTTGACGATACCACTATCTCCGCCGAATCTATGCTTATCCTACTGTCGACTTTTCTTGGAATCTCCACAAGATGCTTCCCCAAACGGAGTGTATCCTCAAGAGTCGTTTTCTCCACATCTTCATGGTATAGATCTTCTACCATCTCAACTTCTTCGGGATCTGGAAGGCCAACATAAGGATCTTCTTGAGAGTTTCTGGCAAGGTTCACTGCCTCCTCGACTAACTCTCCTATTTTGGAGAGATCGTTTGTATGAGCAAACCCTTGCTTTTTCCCTAAGAAAACTCTCAAACCAACGCCCGTGTACTCGTCTTGGTTCAAAGTCTTGAGTTCATTCTTTTCAAAGAACACCCTCTTTTTTCTTTCCTTCTCTATGAAGATCTCCGCTTCATCAACGTTTTTCTCTTTGAGAAGTTTCATTATTCTGTCCTCTATCGTCATCACTTTCTCCCCCCTATTTTCACTTTGCATCTAAGGTGCGGGCCTCCCGCATCCACTTTGGCTGGTTGGTGCTTTCCACAATATCCAGCACCGAGAGTGAACATGAAGTCGTTTCCAACCATATCGACGGATGAGAGAACATCGAAAGCTTGTCCAGATATAGTCACTTCCTTCACAGGATAAGCTAGTTTCCCATTCTCGATTTTCCACGCTTCCATGACACCGAACATGAACTCCGCATTTGCATCAGCTTGACCTCCTCCACCGAGCCCTTTTAGATAGTATCCTTCCTTCGTTGAAGATATGATCTCTTCTGGATCCGTCTCTCCAGGGAGAATGTAAGTATTTCTCATCCTTATTATAGGTTCATCAGAATACAAGAAAGCCCTTGCGTTACCCGTATTCTCCACGCCGAATATGGTGGAGGATTCTGAATCGTGGAGGTATGATTTCAAAATTCCATTCTCAATCACTTTAACTTCCATTGGATCAACTCCTTCATCATCGACAAGCAGGATACCTGAGGCTCCCTTTTCTATTTGAGGATTTGGGCTATCCACTAGAGTTATTAATTCACTCGCAACTTTTTCACCGATCTTTCCCTTCACTATGGATCCTGAAAGGACAAAATCAGCTTCAACGGTGTGACCGATGGCTTCATGAGCAAGAACCCCTACGAGCGATGGGTGGAGAACAACGGTATGTACACCTCCCTCGGGATATTTGGCCCCAAGTTTGTTGACAGCGATTTTCACAGCTTCTTCCACCATGTCTTCAGGTTTGAAACGTCTGAAAAGCTCTCCCCATCCACCAGTTGCACCAACCGAGGAGAATCCTGTTTCCATCTCTCCATTTGAAGAAGCTACTACGTACACGACAGCGTCGACCTTTGAATCTTTGTAGATGACACTCGTTCCGTATGAAGTCACGATGACCTTTTCATCGATCATCTCCGTATATCTTGCAAGAGTGGATGCAACCTTGTTACTGAGCTTTCTTGGATTTTCATCCAATTTCCGAACCAGTTCGATCTTCTCATCCAGAGGGATCTCTTCAAGCGGTCTTGTTTCTTCTACTCTCAACACACCCTTTTTCGATCTTGTTGTTAACCTATCGACAACTTTCTCTTTCAAACCTTCTCCCATCTTTGCGGAATTGAAAGCTTCCTTTATGGTCTTATATATGGAATCTTTTGAAATGTCCGTTGTCGAAGAGAAACCCCAGATTCCGTTGACCCACACACGAACTCCCACACCTGCGATCCTTCCAGATTCAACGTTCCTTATTCTTCCATTCTGAAAGGAAAGCTGTCTTGTCTTTCTAGAGTGATACCTAAGCTGTACAACACCTTCCACCACATCAACCAGTTCTTCCAGTATGCCTCTGATTTCTTCAGCATTCATACCTTTTCGCGCCTTTCAAGAAGGCGCATGATTCACCTCCTTAAATTGAGGATACTTTCCACTAACCTATTATATGTTTTTTTCACTCAGTTGAGAAAACAGCTGTTATCTTTTTCGGAGAATCGATGTTCAATTCTAAAGGATTTTCCATGTACTCTTCTTTAACGTAATCTCCACCTTACGTCCACTATCCAGACCCTCAGACACCGACATGTTGAAATCGAAATTGATGTTGGCCGTTATCGTGGCGTAACCTTTATCTAAAAGGTTATAAGAAGCGTTCCACGTATAATTGAACTTATCTTTTCTCATCAAAAGCCTTGCATCTTCGTTTAGAGGAACCATCTCTTGAGATGTGACATCTTCGAACCTGACCTTCAAAATCTTGAAAGCTTCTCCAGGATCACTCTCTTCTGTTCTGAAAACAACGTAATCCCCCACATCGGATTTAGCAACGACCTTCCTGGAAACACCTGTCTTTGTGTCTATTATGTAATCACCTAATTCTATCTCTGGCAGTCCTTTTTTCTTAAAGGCAACAGTCGAAGTTGAAGGTGACATCCAAAATCATCATGTCGGTAAAACCAAGTATGAGACCAAGCGCTGCAAGATCGGTATTTCCACTCCTTTGATAGAATTTCGACATGCTTCCAACCGGAGAATCAGAGGAGGGAACTTGCGGGAGGAACGCCGATACTTTTTGTCAGGATTTCATTATATCATCTCTCGATCAAAAAACAATGTTAACTTTTCCTTGACTCGCATCCATTTCAACAATTGCACCAAGAGGCAGTGTATATTTGAAAAATTTACCATGAAATGATGGAAAACCAAGGAAAGCAGGTATCTTAAGGTACGACGCATAGTTTCTCAATATATCGATGATATTCTTCTTAATATCTCCTTTTCTTATTCTGGTGAATCCACCTACGATGAGTCCTTTTATGTTTTCAGAAAGGTAGCTATGAAATATCTTCCAGAGCATTCTATCGATGGAATCTAGAGATTCGTTGACATCTTCAAGGTACAGGATCACATCTCCCTCTATTTTCAAAAGATCCATCACAGTCACAAACAACGAAAGATTCCCTCCAACAAGCCTTCCAGATGCCTTCCCTGGATATATTGTCAGGTGATTCATGAGTTTTCTGTACTCATAAACCTGCCCAGTTACCACTTTGAGCATCTCTTTTCCTGACCTTTCATCGTATCCAATATCACACACCATGGGGCCATGATACGCAATCTGCCCATTGGAAACCTTCCAAAGAAGCAGCGCCGTGATATCGCTGTATCCGCATATTGGTGTTGGAGAAGGTGGAGGAAGGTAATCCAAGAGTCTGTATGATCCGTTTCCACCTCGTGAACACAGTATCAGATCACACTCGTTCATCATTTCAACGAGTTCTTTTGCCCTCTCTTCATCGCTTAACTCCTCAAAACAACTTCTACCGATTATAACCGAAAAACCCTTCCTTCTTAGGAAACTTATGCCTCTTTCAAACACTTCTCTATCCTTTGGAAGGGATGCGGGAGATACCACACCAATTTTTTTCAAAGGTTTCAAAGGACTCTTCCCACCTTTCTCAGGGATTTTCTCAGAAACCTCTCATACTCATCATTTGGTTCCAGTATAGATGAGATGACGATCCTTCCATACTTTCCTGAAGAATGAATCATTTTCCCCTCACCTATATACATTCCAACATGTCCTGGAAAGAACATGAGGTCACCTGGTTCTATCTCATTCAGAGATACCTCTTTGGTGAAATTTTCCAATTGATCTGTATCTCTTGGAAGATCCTTACCCCGAAAGTCGTAGAGTCTGTTCACAAACCCAGAGCAATCGAATCCAAAATTGCTGGTTCCTCCCCAAAGATAGGGAACCCCAATGAATTCTAAAGATAGTTTGACTATGTCATCATTTTCCAAGTTTCCAAGGATTTCCATTTCGAAGTGATTTCCATTTGGAAGCACGTAACCTCTTTCATCGCATCTCAAATGTGAGCAGAACGGTATCACCATCTTTGAATACCCATGAACTCTTCCAAAAAGCCCTTTTAGTTTCTCTACATTCAATTCTACATAGTCAGCATACTCACTTTCTGACATGAAGAAAAGCCCCTCATTCTTCACATTTCCTACGTACCCTGTCCTTAGATCTTTCACCAGCGAATAATCCTCCCCCACAGAGAGGATCTTAACTTCCTCTCCAAAAATGAGTTGATGCACTCTTTCACTTCTAAACCGAGGATCTTTCCTCACATCCAGGGTGGGAGATACGACGATACCGTATTTCATATTTTCTGGGACGAACTCTTCAAGGACTATCACCGAGAACTCATAATCTGGATACATTTCTTTCAATTTGCGTAACGTCTCAAAGGTATCGACTTTTCCCACGATTCTCTCATCAAAAACACAGACATCCATGAAACAGGTCCTTTCATCAATCATCTCATCACTCCTTAACTGAAGGTGACGTCCAGGATCATCATAGTGGTGAAACCAAGCATAAGACCGAGTGTTGCAAGATCGGTGTTTCCACTCCTTTGAGATTCCGGTATCAATTCTTCAACTGTGACGTATATCATCGCTCCAGCTGCAAAACCTAGAGCGTAAGGCAAAATCGCATGGGATGCTGTAACAGTCAATGCTCCCAGAACACTTGCGATGGGCTCGACAACACCCGAGAGTTGTCCATACCAAAAACTTTTGAATACAGAAAGCCCTTCCCTTCTCAGTGGCATGGAAACAGCCAAACCTTCTGGAAAATTCTGAATACCTATACCCACTGCCAGAGATATGGCTCCAACCAGCGTTGTGAATTCCATGCTCGATGCAAGAGCTCCAAACGCAACGCCTATCGCTAACCCTTCGGGGATGTTATGAATCGTTATAGCAAGAACAAGAAGAGTGGTTCTCTTGAGGTTTGTTTTTATACCCTCTGCTTCTTCCATAGGAAATCCAAGATGCAGATGTGGAAGGATCCTATCTATTCCCCAAAGAAACACTCCACCAAGGAGGAAACCCACGGCGGGAGGAAGCCAGGACGGCACATTCATGCTTTCAGATATTTCTATAGCTGGGGCGAGCAACGACCAGTAACTCGCCGCTATCATGACCCCTCCTGAAAAACCAAGCATGGCATCCAACAATTTTCTATTGACTTCCTTTGTGAAGAAAACCATTCCAGCTCCTAAAGCCGTCATGAGCCAGGTGAAGATCGTAGCTACTAACGCTTGTAAAGCGGGGGGAAACCCCCGCATGAACTCCACCATGATGGATCCCCCGATTTTTCAGCTCTTCTTGAAGCAGAACCACCAATCGTAACATTCATATTCTTCGAGTCTCTTTTTAGCCGTATCCACATCTGAAGCTGGTGGTATTATAACTTTATCATCTATCAGTTCGTTGTTCGGCCAGTTTGCAGGAATGGCAACGCCCTCTTTATCGGAAAGCTGGAAACCCTTTATCATTCTCAAAATCTCATCCATGTTCCTCCCAAGCTCCTGGGGATAGTAAAGAATCGCTCTGATGATGCCCTTGGGATCAACTACGAAAACGGCTCTTACTGTGTTCGTTCCCTTTCCAGGATGTATCAATCCCAGCATACCTGCGACCTTTCCCGTGTCATCCGCTATTATAGGAAATTTTATCTCCACTCCTAACTTTTCTTTTATCCACTCTACCCACTTTATATGGGAAAATACTTGATCGATGCTGAGACCTATGAGCTCTGTGTTCAACTTTTTGAATTCATCGTACCTTTTTTGGAAGGCCACGAATTCCGTCGTGCAGACTGGTGTGAAATCCGCTGGATGGCTGAAGAACACGAACCATTTCCCGGAGAAATCATCAGGTAGTTTCATCTTACCATGAGTCGTCTGAACTTCCAGTTCAGGGAATCTGTCTCCTATGAGTGGAAATTTTTTCTCTTCCATAACAAAACACCTCCTGAGTGCTCTTTATGAACCATCTATAGATTCTACCAATCTTGTATCAAGTAATTATTACATATATGTAATAATTTCAAATCTTTTATGGAGTAAAAAATATATTATTTCCCTCCTTCTAAACATTCCCTGCAGATTCCTTTGAAATAAACATGGCATTCCATGATTCTATGCCTTTCAATCTCCCTCAGGTTGAAGATAGAAAGATCCATGTCCAAGTCATATATTTTGCCACATTTCAAACACTTGAAATGAGCATGGGGTTTCGTGTTTATGTCGTACCTACCCTCTGTCCCCTCGACTGTGAGTTCTGTTACTATACCTTTATCCATGAAAAGTTTCAGCGTGTTATATACCGTTGTTTTAGAGAGAGTTGTGATTTCTCTTGAAAGATCTCTATGTATCTCTTCAACTGTTGGATGAGTCCTGTTCTTGATCAAATATTCCAGAATCTTGAGTCTATGAAACGAAGGAAATATTTTTTTCTCCTCCAATATTTTCTTCAATTCTTTCATTCTCAACACCTCTTTTCGTTGTTATTTAAAGATTTCTCCTGTTTCTCTATACCACAAAATTAGATCCAGATGATCCAAAGGAATTTTAACATGTTTTGAAAATTTTCTCATTTCATTTTCTACGGTTAAATATTTTCTCTTAGATAAAGATTTTGGAAATTCTCCTATCACTCCCAGCAATCTCAAATTTTTCAGAACATGCCTATCAAGTATGGCTATATCTTCTCCAAAACCTATGTTTCTCAGAAAATGACTGGCCTCTTTGTATCCCAATCCTTTTATACTTTCAACAAGCCATTCCCTTGTGAAAAAGACACCGTTGTTAAGAAGCCGCTTCAACTGACCTTTTATCTTGATATCACCCCCATCTACAAATTTTTTCCGTGCTTTCACAATGTATAAGGCTTTCCTCTCCTTAAATCTAACACCCCCCAGTTCCTCAAGGATCTCTCTCTCAGAACCCTGAAAGAGCACATCTTTTTCTGTGAGCCTTTCGACAGCTCCCCAGCAAATTCTAGCTTTCGATTGGGGTGTCAGAAGACAGAAAGCTAGCTCCATGAATATCCTTTTATCATCTCCCTCTTCCCAGATCTTCTTGAATTCCTGTAGCCTTTTCCTTATATCACCCTCGATGGATCTGTATATCTCCTGCAACTCTTTTATTCTGGCTTCGTCGTACATAGAGTCTTCTCCTCCTTCAAGCTGTCATATCTTTCCTCAGGATAACATCGATGAACACTTCAACGATATCGGGATCGAATTGTTTCCCTTTGTTCTTTCTTATTTCTTCTATTGCTTTTTCCAGCTTCAGGGCTTTTCTGTAAGGTCTATCACTCGTCATGGCATCGAAAGCATCAGCCACGGCCAATATTCTGGACTCGATGGGAATCTCCTCTCCTGATAAACCTTCAGGATACCCTTTACCATCCCATCTTTCATGATGGTATCTCACGATGTGGGCAAGTTCTCTCAAGTGTTCGAATCTTTCCAATATTTCAGCTGATATCACAGGATGTCTTTGAACGATCCTGTATTCTTCCTCTGTAAGCAATCCTGGTTTGTTCAATATGTCTTCCGGTATTCCGATCTTTCCTATATCATGCAAGATACCTGCCCAATAGATTCTTTCCACATCTTCTCCCTTCCATCTAAGTCTTTCAGCAACTTCACGAGCCATGATAGCGACCCTCTCACCATGTCCTTTGGTATAAGGATCTCTCGCCTCGAGAACCGATAACATGACTTTTATTACTTCTGTTTGATATCTTTTCTCGCTTTCTCTGAAAGTTTTGAGATATATAAACGAAGAAGCTAATGAACCAAAACTCCTCATGATTTCGATCACACGTTCCGGTATATCATTTTCTTTAGAGGAAGCCAAAAACATCGCTCCTAAAGGTTTGCCCATCTTCCAAAAACCCGTTCCAATCACGATTTTGCTTTCTTTCACTAAAGGAGTTGGAATTTTTCTGATGTCAACCTTGTCATCTATATTTAGAATCATTATTTCACCTGATGGTGGAGTATAGATGTCTTCGAATTCTTTAGATATCAGGTCATCAGATAGATTTCTGCCGGCTACACATTTCCACGAAGTTCCTTCTTTCATCAATACAATACCTTTATCGAAGATTCCACAGAGATCAAGTGCCACTTCAAGCAGAACCTGCAGTGAGGTAGCTACATCTTCACTTACAGAAAGCTTTGAAAACATGTCGATCATTCTCTGCATTTCCCAATTTTGCTTTGCTAGTTTGGATAACGTTTCTCTAAGTTCTTTCTCACGATTCTTCAGCTGTTTATAGGCTTTCCTTAACTCTTCCGTTCTTTTCTCCAGTTCTCTCGCGGCTTTTTCAACTCGAATTGACATAGATCTGTTCCACAAAATCACGCTGATGATGACTATAGAGCCTATGAGCGATATCCATAGAACGTATTTCCAAGTTTTGAAGGGTTTTATGGGTTTTCCGAACCATTTTCTGTAAATAGACTCCATCTCTCTCTTAGAGATCCGCTCTAAACCTGTATTCACAAGTTTTAGAAGTTCTGTGTTTCCTTCTTTCACAGCTGAGTATATGAGTTCAGTGTATATAGGCTTGGTTTTGTTGAATTCATCGTATATATCGTATTTTATGAGATAATAATCGATGGGAATATCATCAGCCACAAAAACCTTTATTACACCCCCTTTAGCTGCTTTTACTATCTCTTCATAAGAGTTGAAGAACCGAAGAGAGAGTTCTGGCATATGCTTCTTCAGATAAGCTACCGTATAATCTCCTATTTGAACACCAACCAAATATCCACGAAGATCTTCCAGATTTCTTATATGCTTCAAATTTTTATGAAAAAATATCCTCGTACTGATCTTTGAAAAAGGCTTTGAGAAATCGAAAAATCTATCTCGTTCTTCAGAATAGAAAAGCGAATCGATCACATCTGCCTTTCCCAATTTAACCATTTCAAGGGCATCTTCCCATCTCATCAATTTATGTAT
>CAZANP010000010.1:25930-39858 GCA_964486555.1 uncultured Thermotoga sp.
TGAGGATTCCCTTTATCATCCAAGAAGGTAAAAGGGGGATAATACGCATCCCCAACCACCGTTATCGATTCTTTATAGGAAAACAGTATCGACATCATGAGAAGAAAGCAAACAATAGTACAGAGATTTCTTCGCATATCATCCCTATCCTCTGAAATTGTTACTGTAATTTTTCCAAAACAATTATAATTAATTGCGTAGAGGAATGTCAAATCGTGAAAGGAGCAAAAATGAGAGGTACCGAACGGGGATAATCGGATCAGTGATGGTTCAAAATTTCACATTTTTCAATGAGGTCACGCATCGATTCAGGATCGTCCGTTATAATTCCATCGGCATATTCATATAGAAGTCTGAATACCTCAGGATCGTTCACTGTCCAGAAGAATACCTTTATTCCCTTTTTTCTGATATCTTCCGTGATTCCCAATATTTCCTCTTCATCCATGATTTCCAGTAGACCGATTGGGAGCATCAGATGAGTGACAGGAAGGCCCTTGACACAAGATTTCACAGCATCTAGAAAGGATTTATTCCACAACCTTTTCCATGCCAGGTAATCCTTCCTGAGAATCAATCCAATTTCAGCATCTGGTATGACCTTTTTCACAATCTCAAGTGAGTCGGGATCAAAGGAGGAGAATATCACATTCTTTCTTCCCGTTTTCTTCACAAGAAGCGCAACCTCTCTTGCATCCTCTTTTTCTTTTATCTCAATGTTTATGACACACGTTGAAGGAAGCTCTTCCAGGACTTCTTCCAGGGTTGGTATCTTCTCCTTCATACCAAAGTCGTATTTCCTGACCTCTTTAAACGTCAAGTCCCTGACTTTGCCCTCTCCGTTGGATAGTTCATCTATCCTCTCATCATGTATGATCACCAGAACACCGTCCTTCGTTGATCTCACATCGAGTTCCACACCATCAGCGCCACTTTCTATAGCTTTTCTAAAGGAGAGGAGCGTGTTTTCAGGATACAATATGGGGTATCCTCTATGCCCTATTATTAGAGGTGTAGCAAGTATTAGAATGAAAGCGAAAGATAGGATGGCTATGGAAAATATTCTCTTCAATTTCCCTCGACCTCCATGACACCATTTGAACTTCGAACTTCTAAAACTTCGAGATCTTTTCCGAATCTTCTTTTATAAGCTGCTTTTAAGGCTTCTTCATACTCTGGAAAAGTTCCTTCCTTTGAAAGGACTATGACCCCTCCTCCAAATCCTCCTCCGACCATTCTCGCTCCCAAGATTCCATCCTTGTTCACCAGAAAATCCACTATGAAATCGGTTTCCTCGCAGGATACCTCGTATAAATCTCTCAAGCTTTCATGGGATCTCACTAAAAGCTCACCAAGTTTCACCATATCCCCTCTTTTTAAGGCTTCAACGGATTCTCTCACTCTATCGTTCTCATCCAGAACATGTTTTGCCCTTTTGAAAAGGACTCCTTCCAGTTTTGCCAGATCTTCCTCACACATCTCCCTGAAAGAATTCTTTTTCAAGACCTTGAGAACTTCCTCGCATTCCTGCCTTCTCTTGTTGTACTCGGATGAAGCGAGTTCGTGTTTAACCTTTGAATCTATCAGATGAATTTCGTAACCTTTTAAATTGAGAGGGATGTATTCGTAGGAGAGATCCATGGTATCCAGGAAAATGGCGTGATCTTTCTTTGCAAAAACTGCTGTGAACTGATCCATGATACCACACCTGACACCAACAAAATCGACCTCAGAAGATCTGGCGATTTTAACTATCTCCATCCCATCGATGTTGAAATCCATCACCCTGGAAATACCATAGGTTACAGCCACCTCTAAGGCAGCTGAACTCGATAAACCTGCTCCCATAGGCAGATTTGAGTGTATCCTTATCCTCATAGGTTTTACCCTGTATCCCTCTCTTTCAAAAGCCCACACAACCCCCATTATGTAATCTGCCCATGTTCCTGATTTTTCCGGTGATTTGAACACCTTCTTTTCGTTGAACTCTTCGGATATAACTTCGAATTCATCGCTTTCCTCTATCTCTGCCCAAACGTATCTATCCACTGCGAAAGGCAGGACGAAACCATCGTTGTAATCCGTATGTTCCCCTATTATGTTGATTCTCCCTGGTGCCTTAAAAATCCTTACAGACATTCTTCCACCTCTACTTCCCGGAGTGCTTTTGCCGATTCTTCAGGAACGGATGGATTTATAAAAGACCATGTTCCAGTTTCCACACTGGCCATCCATTTCATTTTATCCTTATCTCTTTTCGGAGGATCTATCTCTATGTGAAAATGAAAGAAGTGAGATACATTTTCATAATTAACGGGAGATTGGAAAAGCATCATCATGTATGGAAATTCCTGTTCGAACAGCTTATCGTATTTGGCCGTGACAACTTTTAAGGTGATGGAGAGATCTTTTATCTCTTCACCTGACAATCCGAGAAGCGAATCGACATGCCTTTTGGGATAGATGTGAACTTCGTAGGGAAACCTGGCATAGTATGGAACCAACGAGATGAACGAATCGTTCTCAAAAATGATTCTTTCTTTTCTTTTCAACTCCTCTTCGATAACTTCGCATATAACGCATTTTCTCCTTTTCTCAAACCATTTTCTCATGGAATCTAGTTTTACCTGAATTCTCTTTGGAATGAAGGGAAAAGCGTAGAGTTGCCCATGGGGATGTGATATCGTCGCTCCAACTTCTTTACCCCTGTTTTCGAATATGAAAATGTACTTCACGAAATCGTATTTTGAAAGCTCCTTCGTTCTATCCACCCACATGTAAATCAGCTTCTCTATCTGATTAGCACTCATTCTGGGAAGAGCTGTGTTGTGATCCGATGTGTAAACTATGACTTCGCAGACACCCCTGGACGGTGCATTTTTTAAAATCTCAGATCCGGTGTTTTCAACTGGTGGAGGATCTCTTCTCAAAGCTGGAAATCTGTTTTCAAAGCTCACGAGATCGTAATCTTCGGGTAACTCATCTCCACCAGGGCACAACGGGCATGCACCACTTAAGGGTCTTCCCTGCCTTCTTGAAGATATCATTACCCACTCATCCGTCAGAGGGTTGTACCTCATCTCCATCAACTTTCATCACCTTCCTGATAGTAATGGAACAGTCTTCCATCTGCTCTCTGTTCAGTCCTCCTTGTGAGTTTTCTCCTTTCATCTTTGAAGATCAGAGAGCTGGCCGCAGGTACTTCGTGTCCCTCCACTTTCCAGACATTTCCTGAAAGGTTCGCAAAGATCTTCAAGTTTCCCGTATTTGAACCTTCCGTTTCGATTATAAATCTTTCTCCATCCAAAACACCTCTGACCTTCGATTTTCCTCCTCTCATGCTTATTGATTCAAGTAGTATACCCTTCCCTTCAGAATCCACTTTAGATAGATCGTCACTTTCAATCAACATGTTATCCAGAGCCCCTGAGACATAAGCGTACATCTTCCTCATATCGAGTGTGAGATTCACATCTTCATGCCTCAATATCAGACAATCTGGATCGTTCAACCAGAACTTCCTATGCATAAAGGATCTCGTCAAAGCGTTTCTCAAAGCATGATAAGCGTTCGGAAATCCAATATCCGGCATATCGAAATTCCAGAATGGGGCGGTATCTTCTCCTATTCTCATACCGTCGACAAATCCTACGGATGGAAGAAGAGGTGCTCCACAACCGAGTATGAAAGAAGAGCCAAGTACTTTCCTGATGATTTTCATCCCTTCTCTATAGGCTTGGATTGGTGTTACGTTCTTTTTTCTTACTCCAGGTATAGCCCCTGCAAAGAGGAAATCTATTTTGAAGTAATCAAACCCCGCTTTTTTCAGATTTCTGAATAAATCGGTCAGCCAAGATAGAACATCTTCGTTGGTCAGATCGAGTGCATATATCTTTTTCTCCCAATTCTTATAGGCCACTTTTGGAACTCCGTTTTCCTTCACCAACCAATCTCTATGTTCTCTAAATACACTCGAA
Source organism: uncultured Thermotoga sp. (assembly GCA_964486555.1). Lineage (GTDB taxonomy): Bacteria > Thermotogota > Thermotogae > Thermotogales > Thermotogaceae > 4484-232. The sequence continues at coordinate 29,908 of CAZANP010000010.1, forward strand.
GTTTCAGAAACGCTGAAGGGGGCAAGCCATATTCCCGCTTTGTATCCTCTCTCTCTTATGCTTTCTGCCATATGTTCCAGACTGGGAAAGCCCTCTTTAGTTTCGAGCCAGTCACCAATATCTTTCTCGTAAGCATCGTCTATTTGAAAAACCTCGAATGGAAACTCTCGAGCAAGATTTAAATTCTTCTCCACATCGCTCCATTTCAAATCACCGAAATACTGGTACCAACTACACCATCCAACAGGATTCCAAACTGGTATTTCTGGTTCATTCTCTTTCTTTACCGAATCTGCATATATTTCAAGCAATAGCTCCACAGGTGACCCTTCAAGTATCAAGAGTTTCTCTAAAGGAACCCAATCTTCGAAAGTTGTTTCGAAAAAATCCAGATATCCAACCATCTCAGTTCCTTCAGTCACGAAAAACGGATGAGCGATTTCAGATGATAGGAAACCTAAAAGCCCTCCATCCCAAGCTATGAAATAATCGCTCAGTATGTTCCCTTCAAGGAGATCCGGGACAGGAGAGAATATGTTGAGTGTTTCAACGTTCTCTTTCACGAGATCCTTGATACCAGATAACCTGAAATCCCCATCGACTGGTTTACAAGGCCCCCAGGATTGCCAATTGTTTATCAGCAAGCGTTTTGGCATATCAAACCTTACTATCTCAAGTCTGCCAGGTTTACCCTTCACCCTTCCTGAAACGATCCATCCAAGGTGTGTTTTTTCCAACATCCATTCCAGCGAGTACTCTCTTTCTTCAACCGTGAAGGAACCTTCTTTGAATTTTTTACGAAAGATCACCATGTTTTGTACCTCCTTATGGTAACGTTACCGGAAACGATTATATCACTTCTGATGATGAAAATCAAAAAATAGCTTAAAGACAAAATTGAGTGTTTCGGAAATATTTTAATACAAATAAAGACTCGTGAATGAAAGTCTTCTTGTGAGGATACCCGGTATTGGAACGTTCGTCTCGGAAGTATCGAAACTTTCGAAAGATACGATAAATTATGTTGGTGTTGCTATTGGTAACGTTTCGGACGTTAGAGGTCAAGCGATGGTTTCAGAGATAACTAAAACCCTAAGAAACTTTTCAGCGTATGTGATCTTCACGGATGTTGGCAGAGAATTTTCAGAAGAGCTAGAGAGAAAACTCTCTTACCTCATGGAAGAAGGAATTTCTGGTTTGATAATGTCCCCTGTCAGCGGATTGGAAAAAAGTATTATCTTCAAGAAATTTCTTGAAAAAATACCTGTTGTTTTCGTAGATAGAACAATATCGGGTTTTGAGGATATACCTGTTGTTGAATCCAACAACTATCATGGAGGGTATCTCCTTGGTGAACATTTAAGAGAAGTGCACAATGCTGAAAAAGCGTTGTTCATTACAGAAGAAAATACCAGTATGTCCAGTGTTAGAGAACGATATGAAGGATTCAAAAAGGGATTCAAAAGGCATGTTGATATTCTGGAACTCAATCGTGTTGAAGATTTGAAGGAAATCTTACCGAAGGTTTTGGAGACCGAAAGATACGACTCTCTACTTCTTCTGTCACGATCTTTTAACCCTCTCTGGCATGTTCATCCTTCTAAGAAACGGTTACAGGATACCTGAAGATATCAAAGTTGTGAGTTTCGATGACAGGATCGTTACAAAATACGCTTTTCCGAAGATAACAACCGTAAGACAAAATTTTAGAGAGATGGGAAAGGTCGCTGCGTTGTTCCTTATAAAGCTTCTGAGAAAGGAAAAAATACCAAAGAGTGAGCACATCCCTGTTGAACTTATCATTAGAGAATCCTGTGGCTGCTCTTCCAATACATGAAATTAAGTATAATAATCCATAAGACCAGCAGCTGCTAGAAGCTGGAGGGATGGATGTGCTGGCGGTGGAAGTAGAAGATCTATCGAAGAGTTTTGGAGAGATTGAAGCTGTTAGAAATATCGGCTTCGAAATAAGGGAAGGAGAAATATTCGGTTTGATAGGGCCAAACGGAGCAGGTAAGACCACCACACTTAGGATAATCGCAACTCTCTTGAAACCGGACTTCGGTTCTGTTAAAGTGTTTGGCTACGATGTGCAGAGAGATGGTGAAAAGATCCGGGAGATAATAAGCTACCTTCCGGAAGATGCAGGAGCCTACAGGAATTTGACGGGAAGAGAGTATTTGGAATTCATAGCAAGATTTTTTGCAAAGAGAGGAAAATTTCACGAAATGGTGAAAAGAGGTGTAGAGATAGCAAAGCTCGGTGATAGGATAACGGATAAGATATCAACCTACAGCAAAGGAATGATGAGGCGACTACTAGTTGCAAGAACCCTCATGGTGAATCCCAAACTTGCGATACTCGATGAGCCCACCTCTGGTTTGGATGTCGTGAACGCCATAGAAGTTAGGAATATCATAAAAGATTCCACAATGGCTGGTACCACTATCCTTCTATCTTCTCACAACATGCTTGAAGTGGAGTTTCTGTGCGATAGGATCGCTCTGATGAACAACGGTAGGATCGTTGAGGCCGGCAAACCTGAAGAACTTAAAAGCAAGTACAACGCGAAAAACATAGAGGAAGTGTTCGTAGAGGTGGTAAAATGCTCGGAAATATAATAAAGAAAGAATTGAAGGAGCTTTTAACCCTCTCAACGTTGATTTTCATGATCTCTATAGCTTTCATGTATGCCATCATAGGACAATCCATAGGAAAAGCAGTTCATGAAACACCTCAAAAAGTGAATATCGGGATCGTGAATCTGGACAAAGGTTCCTTCGGTGAACTGATAGAGCATGTTTTGAAGCAATCTGCGAACGTGGTTTACATCGGAAAATCGGAGGAAGAAGGGTTGAGACGATTGAAGGAAAAGAACGGTGTTGCACTCATAGCGATACCGGAAGGTTTCACACAGAACATACTCTCAGGTAGGCAAGGAGAATTGGAGATCGTATGGATCATGAGAGGAACTGGGATAGCCGACTTGATATCCACAGGAAGAGTGCAAGGTGTACTGGGAATGATAAATCAGGAAATAGCGAAAAAACTCATGGAAAGGTATGGCGTGAAAGATCCAGAAGCCGTTTTGAATCCCTTCACACAAAAGGCTTTTACTATTTTGAAAGAGAAAAGGCTGAGCCTCTCACCGGCTCAAATCGGAGAGAAGATGTCTTCACAGACAACACTCACCTCCATCGTGATAATGATGCTCATACTGGGAGCTGGAGGATCCGTTATATCCTCTATGGGGCTGGAGAAAGAAAACAAAACCTTGGAAACTTTGTTGACCCTCCCCATTAAAAGAAGTCATATCGTTGTGGGAAAAATTGTCGCAGCGAGTATCGTGGGATTCATAATGGCGGTCATATACATGGTGGGATTCAGCTTCTATCTCAAGGGACTCGTTCCATCGTCTCCCACATCTGGTGTGGGAACAGATATAGGGTTGAATCTGCAGATGAAAGATTACACACTGTTTGGTATTTCCCTCTTCATCACACTGCTTGCAGGAATATCCCTTAGCATGATACTGGGCTTGTTCGCTGAGAATTACAAGAGCTCACAAATGCTCTCTTTCCCGATAGTTGGACTTGCAACGTTCAGTATGTTACTCACCATGTTCAAGGATCTTGATACTCTTCCAACTGTGTTGAAAATAGTAGCGTTTTTGATACCGTTCACACATCCGATGATCGCTCTGCGACTTCTCATGTTCGGTAAGATTCAGCTGGTTGTGTGGGGAATAGTGTACGTTAGTGTGTTCACAGGGGTGATCATTTTTATCATCACAAAGATCTTTAATTCCGACAGGTTAATCACCGGGAGAAAGAGACGAAGGGCAACTTCATGAGATCCTTTATCACTCCCTGAACCTGCTCGTACGATCTGGTCCTTGGATCCCTGATCAGGATCTCTTCAAGAACTTTGATGTCACCTGTGATGAAGAATTCTAAAGCCCACTCCATTCTCAGAATTCTAGGCATCAAAAACATCTTCTTTATTCTCTCAGTGAGATCCGGCTCTATTTTCTCAGGATGCAAACCTTTTTCATCGACAACTACTGGTACCTCCACTATCACATCGTCTGGTATACCCTCTATGATTCCTTCATTTGGTACATTTAGGATGAGTCTAGTTTTCTTTCCGTTCATCAAAGCGTTTATGAACGGTATGTGCTGTTCTCCACTCATTCCATCAGTTGTGAATATCTCAGGCCAAGCTTCTGTGAGCTTGATATTTGGATCCTTAGCGATCTCCATGAGCTTTCTCCTTGTTCTCCTTAACTCTTTATAGAACTTGGGTCTTTCCACTTCGTTGTCTATCCCTCCAAACTTTCCATACCATTTTTTCTTGGTTTCCAGGTTATAATGATATTTCCAGCTTCCGTTTCTTACAGTATCTCCGATCGGTAGCATTCCGTAGAATCTGTACATGTCTATCGCCGCTGGGCTTAGATCCACATCCCATGGATCCTTCGGTTCCCACATGGAAGATTTCTTTCCGATCCACTCATCGAGGATTGGATAAGCGTTTTTCCCTTTATATTCGAATCTGTTCAACCATATTCCATGGTTGACTCCCGCAACCTGCCAGTTGACTTCTTCAGGATTTAATCCCAACGTTTTGAAAACCTTAAACACACCCGAAAAACCATGGCAGAATCCCACGATTTTAACATCGGTGAACCTCCTGACAAGCTGGGTTATTTCAAAAACTGGATTTGCCGTCTGAAGAAGCCATGCATCTGGTGAATATTTTTCAATCGTCTTGGCTATGTTAAGACTCATTCTGAGATGATTATGGTTTGTGAGCGTGTAGTAATCCGATACCATGTTGAACTCTTGGCTGTCTATTCCCCTGTAGTACCCATGTTTCTCTCCAACTTCCCTTATGATCTCGTACTGTACGTACCCGTCCTCATGCTCTTTTGCTCTTGCAAGTGCTGTGTTTATGATAAAATCCGCCCCATCAACTGCTTTTTTAAGATCAGTTGTTTTTTCAAAAGAAAGATTTGCCCCCAATTCTTTTGTGTACCTTTTTGCAAGTTCATACACCGCTTCCAAGCGCTTTTCATCTATATCCATAAACGTAACGAGGCTTCCAGACAGTTCCTTGGTTTTTGCTAGATCTCCCACCAGTTTGATCGTATAGCGAACACTTCCCGCACCCACGAAGGATATCTTCAACATGATTCAACCTCCTTTTTGGATGACGAACTTAATCTTTATTGTAATAGATTTTTTCCTTTAGCAGGGAAGATCTCGAAAAGGAGAAAGTGATATAATCTTCACAAAGTGTTTGAGGAGGTGATTGAATGAAAGAATATGACCCGAAGATGATCGAACCAAAATGGCAGAAAATATGGGAGGAAAGAGGTGTTTTTAAAACCCCTCAAAGGTCGGAAAAGCCAAAGTACTATGCTCTCGTTATGTTCCCTTATCCATCAGGTACGCTTCACGTTGGTCATGTGAAAAATTACGTCATAGGGGACATAGTTGCGCGTTACAAGAGGATGAGAGGTTACAACGTCTTGCATCCATTCGGTTACGACGCTTTCGGGCTTCCGGCAGAGAACGCTGCGATTGAGCATAAGATTCATCCTGAGATTTGGACAAAGGGGAATATAGAGACCATAAGGAAACAGATAAAAAGGATCGGGATAAGCTACGATTGGGATAGAGAATTTGCAACCTGCGATGAAGAGTATTATAAATGGACCCAATGGATATTCCTGAAACTCTATGAAAAAGGACTCGCTTACAAGAAAAAAGCGGCTGTCAACTGGTGTCCAAAATGTAAAACAGTTCTTGCAAACGAACAGGTGAAGGATGGGAAATGTGAAAGATGTGGAACACCGGTGACCATAAAACACCTTGAGCAGTGGTTCTTCAAGATAACGGATTACGCAGAAAGACTCCTAGAGGATCTTGATAAGCTTGAAGGATGGCCCGAACATGTGAAAATCATGCAAAGAAATTGGATAGGAAAGAGCGAGGGGGCCGAAGTTGAATTTCCCGTTGAAGGAACGGATATCAAGATAAAGATATTCACTACAAGACCGGATACTCTCTGGGGTGTCACTTTCATGGCTCTGGCACCCGAATCACCTCTCGTTGAGCAGATAGTGACGGAGGACAGAAAAGAGGAGTTGAAGGAGTTTCTAACGAGAATGAGCCAGCAGGATAGATACAAGAGAACAGCTGTCGGGGCTGAGAAAGAAGGTTTCTTCCTTGGAAGATACGCTATAAACCCTGTGAACAACGAGAAAGTTCCGATATACGTTGCGAACTACATACTTATGGAATACGGAACAGGTGCCATCATGGCGGTTCCCGCCCACGATCAGAGAGATTTTGAATTTGCAAAGAAATATGATCTTCCCATAAAGGTCGTCATACAACCAGAAGGGAAGGAATTGAAACCCGAGGAGATGGAAAAAGCGTACGAAGAACCTGGTATCATGGTGAATTCAGGACCATTCACAGGTGTCAAGAGTGAAGAGGGTATCAAAAAGGTTATCGACTGGCTTGAAGAAAAAGGGATAGGGAAGAGATCTGTCCAGTACAAGTTGAGAGATTGGCTCATCTCCAGACAGAGGTACTGGGGTGCGCCCATTCCCGTGGTCTACTGCGAAAAATGTGGTATCGTTCCGGTACCAGAGGATCAGCTTCCTGTTGTGCTTCCAAAGGATGTGGAATTTTTACCAACAGGGCAATCCCCACTTCAGTTCCATGAAGAGTTCAAAAAGACAAAATGTCCCGTTTGCGGTGGGCCTGCAACAAGGGAAGTCGACACCATGGATACCTTCGTTGATTCGTCTTGGTACTATCTGAGATACGTGAATCCTCGTGATGACGAAAAACCTTTTGACACGGAGGATGTGAATTACTGGCTTCCCGTAGATCAATACATAGGTGGGGTGGAGCATGCCGTTCTCCATCTTCTCTATTCAAGATTCATAACGAAAGTTCTTCACGACCTTGGCTACCTGGATTTTGAAGAGCCTTTCACCAACCTCTTCACCCAAGGGATGATATACAAAGATGGTGCGAAGATGTCGAAATCCAAGGGAAACGTGGTCTCTCCAGATGACATGATAGAGAAATACGGGGCCGATACTCTGAGAATGTACATCCTCTTCATGGCTCCTCCTGAGAAAGACGCTGAATGGAGCGATGCAGGTATAGAGGGGATACATAGATTCGTGAAAAGACTTTGGAATACGCTCCAAAGGATTATGCCCATTGTGAAAGATGTGAAAATTGAGAAGGTCTCAGTTAAAACACCGAAGGAGAGGGAGCTCAGAAGGAAACTCCATGCCATGATAAAGAAGATAACCGAAGATATAGAAGGTGGTTTCAAGTTCAACACGGCAATAAGTGGACTTATGGAGCTTCTGAACCATCTCGTGGATTATTTGAACACCGTTCCTGAAAGTGAATGGAACAAGCATCTTTTAAGAGAAATAGCCGAGAAGATGGTTTTGATACTGTCGCCGTTCGCACCCCATATGGCCGAAGAATTGTGGCAGGATATGGGAATGAAAGGCCTGGTTGTGGAGCAATCGTGGCCGAGTTACGATCCAGAGGCTCTCAAAGTCGAGGAGGTCGAAATAGCTGTTCAGATAAATGGAAAGATAAGGGATAGGGTCATGATACCTGTGGATGCCGATGAAGAGACTGTGAGAAAACTCGTCCTTGAGAGGGAAAGAGTAAAAAGGTATCTGAATGGGAAGGAACCAAAGAAGTTTTTCTACATTAAAGGAAGATTGGTGAACATCGTGGTATGAGGGGAGGGAATGTGATGAAGATACCTAAACCTGTTTCAAAAAGGCTTTCCATGTATTACCGGTGTCTTGAGAAGTTAAAAGACGAGGGAATAGATGTCGTATCATCCAAGGAACTTGCAGAAAGGCTAGACATAAAACCGAGTCAGGTAAGAAAGGATCTATCATATTTTGGAGAGTTCGGGAAAAGAGGTGTGGGGTACCACGTTGATTTCCTTATTGAAAATCTAGAGAAGATCCTTGGTATCAAAGAGGAATGGAACATAGCCATAATTGGTGCTGGAAATATAGGAAGAGCGTTGAGTAATTACGTGGGATTGAGGGAGAAAGGATTCAAAATAGTTGCAGTGTTTGACAAAGATGATGGAAAGGTTGGGAAAGAAATAGCAGAAGGTATAAAAGTGCTTCATATAAAGGATCTAGATAGAGTGGTCAAGGAAAAGAACGTGAAAATAGGTATAATAGCGGTTCCAGCCAATGCCGCTCAGGAAGTGGCTGAAGCTTTGGAAAAAGCTGGAGTATCCGGTATCCTGAATTTCGCACCCATAAAGATAAAAGCTTCCATTCCCGTGGAAGAAGTCGATATATCCTCTTCTTTAAGGACCTTAACCTTTGAGATAATTAGGAAACATTCAACGAAGGGGAAGAAATGATGGAGTACGACATTCTGATTGAAGTAGCAAAAGAGGATGTCCACATTTTGAATTACGTTTTGGAAGTGGAAGAAAACGTTATGAACATAAGAAAATACGAAGATGGGATACTCAGAATAATTGTTCCTGAAGATTTGAAGGAAGAAGCTCTAAAGCTTCTTGAAGGTGTTAAAGAGATCGTCGATCTTAAAATAGTATCGATCAGAAAGAACGAGGGAAGTGCATGAGAGGATTTTTAAACCTTTTAAAACCTAAAGAGTGGAAGAAAAGCATCTTTGAGATAGACTTTGAGGACCTTCTGTCAAGGGGATTCAGAGTTTTTATATTCGATTACGACAACACCCTAGTCCCGTGGAGAGCGAGAAGGGTTTCTGAAGAGATCTCAAAGATCATTGAGGACCTTTCAGAACGAGCAACGGTTATAGTCGCATCCAACGGGAAAGAGAAAAAAATCGAAGGTTTGAAGTGTAAGATAATCTGGCGAGCGAGGAAGCCGTTCGCTAAGAAGTTGAGAAAGTTTTTAGAAGAAATTGGAATCGATCAGGGTGAGGTTGTTGTTATCGGTGATCAGATATTCACCGATGTTTTTTTTGGAAATCGCATGGGCTTTTACACCATAAAAGTTGAACCGATTTCAGAAAAGGAATTTTGGGGAACAAAGATCTTGAGACTTCTGGAGAGATTAGTCTTTCCATTCATACGATGATCAGGAGGTGGTTCTTTGAAGTGTAAAAAATGTGGAAGAGAAGCGATAGTTAAGCTCAGGCATTACAACCTAGCTCTTTGCAGGGAACACTTCATTGAATTCATAGAGGGAAGGGTGGAGAAAGCTATAAAAAAATTCAAGATGTTTAAAAAGAGTGATAAAGTGTTGGTTGCGGTATCTGGTGGTAAAGATAGTGTATCCCTCTGGCATATACTCGTAAAACTCGGATACGAAGCCGATGGCCTTTTCATAAGAACGGGTAAAGAAGGCCTTATAAAAATTGCAGAGAGAATCGTGGAAGAAAATGCGAAGATTTTGGAGAGAAAACTCATAAAAATCGATGCCACAGAATATTTTGAAGGTTTGTCCACAGGAGAGATAGCAAAGATCTTGAGAAGGCCCGTTTGCTCTATTTGTGGAACTGTCAGAAGGTATCTCATGAACAAGGTTGCATACGAGGAAGGATACGATGTCGTCGTTACAGGGCACAATCTGAGCGATGAGGCAACTGTTCTTTTTGGAAACATATTGAATTGGCAGATAGGATACATTTCACGCCAATGGCCCTATCTTCCAAAAACTCATGAGAAATTCGTTCCCAAAGCAAAACCCCTGGTTCTGAACTACGAGGAAGATATAAGACTCTATGCAAGAGTTACAGGTATAAAGTTCTTGGATACAGCCTGCCCTTTCTCCCTCGATGCCACCACGACGGTTTACAAATCCTACCTTACGGATATGGAAAAAAAGCAACCTGGTATAACCATAAGGTTCTTCACAGGGTTTCTGAGAAACAAGAATAA
>CAZANP010000010.1:39958-44387 GCA_964486555.1 uncultured Thermotoga sp.
GGCTTGACACATATATATGCAATTTGTATAATTATGAAAGGAGGTGAGTAGGATGGGAAACGGATACAGAGGAGGTAGAGGTTATGGAAGAGGATGGGGATGGAGATATGGCGGATTCGGTGGATGGGGACCTCCATGGGGATGGGGATACGGTTGGGGCTGGATGGCTCCACCAGGTCCACCATCTCCCGAAGAGGAAAGGGATATGCTCCTGGACTATAAAGCATTCCTTGAAGAAGAGTTGAAGTACGTTGAGGAGAGATTAAAACAGATTGAAGAAGAATTGGGGAGGTGAGTACAATGCCGTTCCTCGATGGTACAGGACCCCTCGGCCTTGGCCCCATGACTGGAAGAGGAATGGGACCTTGTAGATGGATATACGGTAGATACTATGGATACGGATACGCACCGTGGTGGAACGTCTTCACGCCCTGGAGATGGGGCTGGGGTGGCCTTGGCCTCGGATGGAGATGGAGATGGAGAGGTGGCTGGGGCTGGAGAAGAGGATGGGGCTGGTGGTGGTAATAAATAGCGGGGGATTCCCCCGCTTTTTTGAAGCAAAGGAGGAAGCAACGTGAAGATAACAGTTCTGAGCGGAAAAGGAGGAACTGGAAAGACCACCATTTCAACAAATCTTTCTTGGATCCTTTCGGAAAAGATGAAGGTGCAGCTTTTGGACACAGATGTCGAAGAGCCAAATACTCATTTGTTCTTCAATATAGAGTTTCAGGAAGAGATACCTGTAAACATAATGATACCTGTTGTGGATAAGGATAAGTGCATTCTCTGTGGGGAATGCGCAAAGGTTTGTCAATTCGGAGCGATTGCTGTTTTTCCAAAGGCGGTCATGGTTTTTGAAAATCTCTGTCATGGTTGTGGGGCTTGTTCTTTGATCTGTCCAACGAAAGCTATAGATGAAAAGCCGAAAAGAATCGGTGTTATCAGGCTCGGAAGGATAAATGGTAACTTGCTATATGGTATGGGATTGATGGATCTTGGAGAGCCAAGTGGAGTTGGGATAATAAGGGAATTGAAAAAAAGAATGGACGACTCTGCCAACGTTGTGATCATAGATGCACCCCCTGGAACGTCGTGCCCTGTGGTTGAATCACTGAGGGGGACGGATTTTGCAATCCTTGTGACCGAATCCAGCCCTTTTGGGCTTCACGATTTGAGGATGGCGGTTGAAGTTGTCAGAACCATGGAGATACCTATGGGTGTCGTCCTGAACAAATACGATTCGTCTTTCAAGGAGATGGATGAGTACATAGAGAGGGAAGGTTTGAAAGTTCTCATGAGGATACCCTTCGATAAAAAGATCGCTTATCATTACTCAAAAGGGGAACTGTTCACAAAATATATAAGTGGATGGCGCGATAAATTCTGGAGGATGTATGAGGAGATCAAGGAGATGATTGGATGAAACAGATCGCTGTGGTCAGTGGAAAAGGAGGAACGGGGAAAACAACCCTTGCAAGTTCTCTTGCGTTTCTCCTTGAAAATCACGTCATAGCGGATTGTGATGTCGATGCCCCCAACATGCACCTCATACTCAATCCTTCAGTTGAGAGTGAGGAAGAATTCGTTGGAGGAAAAAAAGCTGTCATCATAGATGAAAAATGTATAAGGTGCGGTGTTTGTGAGAACATCTGTAGATTCGATGCGATATATGTCAGGGATGACGGGTCTTATTATGTGGATAAATTCGCATGTGAGGGATGTTCAGCCTGCGTCATAGCATGTCCAACGAACGCGATAGAGCTCGTCGATGAGGTAGCGGGATCTGTATACACTTCGAAGACAAAAGTTGCTCCCATGGTTCACGCTCTTTTGAGGCCAGGAGAGGAAACTTCCGGGAAATTGGTAGCGGAAGTTAGAAAGAAAGCTTTGGAGGTAGCCAAAAACGAAAAGAAAGATTACGTGGTGATAGATGGAGCGCCTGGAGTTGGATGCCCTGTCGAATCGACTGTGGTTGGTGTGACTTACGTTATCGTGGTCGCGGAACCCACATCATCAGGGCTTCACGATATGAGAAGGATCGTCGAAGTTCTTGAGCAACTACGGAGGAATTTTGGTGTTGTAATAAACAAGTACGATATCAACATGGATAAAACGAGAGACATAGAGAACTTTTGTGATGTGAAGGGTATAAGGATATTGGGTAAGATACCCTTTGATGAGAAGGTTCAAACGGCAAACGTTATGGGAATTCCCGTTGTGAAAATAGACGGAAGCCCTGCAGCCTCAGAGATAAGAAAGATACATCGAGAGCTCCTTAAGATACTGGAAGGGGGTCTTCAAGGATGAAAGTTGCTCTTCCTTTGAAAGGCGCCAGTCTCGATTCGCCGGTGAATGATAGATTCGCAGAATCAGAGTACTTTTTGATCTACGATACTGAGACTGGAAACAGCAAGATTGTGCCGAACAGGTATAAAGGTCTCAGCGGGATGGGGCCTAAAGCTGTACAGATACTGAAAGACAATGGCGTTCAAGCAGTCATAACTTTCGATGTGGGGCAAAACGCCTGCAATGTTTTAAAATCAGAGAACGTAGAGATCTTCGTGGCTGAATCAAAGGATCCCACTGAGAATCTGAAGAAATTCAAAGATAATAAGCTGAGGAAGATGTGACATGTTCAAGTACGTTTATGGACCCGTTCCATCGAGAAGATTGGGAGAATCCTTAGGAATCAGTCCCATTCCATTCAAAACATGTGATTATTCTTGTGTTTATTGCCAGCTTGGAAGAACAACGAAATTAACCGTGGAAAGGAAAGAATATTTTCCTTTAGAAGATATCATCGACGAGTTGAAAGAGAACGTGAAGCTGTTTTCTTTTGACACCGTTACCATCGTTGGTGAGGGTGAACCAACACTCTATTCAAGAATCGGAGATTTAATAGCCAACATAAAGGAGCTCACAACCAAAAAGTGCGCTGTGATAACCAATGGATCACTACTTTGGAATAAAGATGTACGAAAAGAGCTCATGAAGGCAGATATTGTTCTTCCATCACTTGACGCCTGGGATGAGGAAAGTTTCAAAAAGATAAACAGACCACATGGATCTTTGAATTTTGAGAAAGTTGTGGAAGGTATGATAACCTTTAGGAAAGAATACAAAGGTGAGATCTGGCTCGAAGTCATGTTGGTTTCCGGTTTGAACGATTCGGATGAAAACCTTTTGAAAATAGCCAATTGGATCGAGAAAATAAAACCAGATAGAGTCTACATAAACGTCCCTGTAAGGCCCCCTACAGAATCCTGGGTTAAGATTCCCGATATGTCCAGAATAAGGAAAGCGGAAAAGATCTTAAAGGGTGTCTTCATGGGAAAGATACCCCAAGGGGAATTTTATTCAAGTCTTGAAGACACTCTCGATGCGATAATGTCTATAATAAGAAGGCATCCGATGAGCTATAACGAGGTCACCAGTTTTTCAAAAGAGAGAGGGGAAAACGTAGAAGAAGTTTTAGGAAGACTTAGAGAAAACCCAAATGTGGAGGTAGTGAAAATAGGCGATAAGGAGTTCTTCAGATACAAGAAGAGGTGAAAATCTTGATTCTGGTCGATCCTTCCAAAACGATCCCGGTCTCTGTAACAGGGAGTTATTGTCCTTTAAATTGCCCTCATTGCAGCGGAAAGTACCTTTCTCATATGGTAAAACCAAAGGAAATGGAAGCCTACATAAAAAAGGGTTATCAGAGTTTCCTTATAAGCGGTGGGATGCTTCCAAACGGTGAAATTCCCTTCAAACCTTTCCTGGATCTCTTCAGAAAATTAAAGAGGGAATACAAACTCTTCTACAATTTCCATGTGGGGTTTCCCAAGAGATTTCCAGACGAGGTCGACGAGTTGGCAGACGTTGTATCCATGGATTTTTTCGGGGATCAAGAGATTTTAAAGAAGATCTACTCCCTAACAAGAGACTTGAACGATCTAATTTCATTCGCTTTAACGTTTTCAAAGCCCGTTGTACCTCATGTAACCATAGGTATCTACAAAGGAAAGTTAACTCACGAGCCCAACACCTTGGAGATCCTCTCAAGACATTTCGATACCATCGTTTTGAACGTTTTCATTCCAACCCCAGGTACTCCTTTCGGTGCTTTCCCTCCTCCAGATATCAAGGATGTGAAGGAAGTTTTCAAAAAAGCAAGAAAACTTTTCAAACGGGTCATCTTAGGATGCATGCAACCGAGAGGAAGTTACAGGAAGCGTCTTCAAGAAGAGGTGAAAGATCTCGTGGATGTTATTGTAAAACCGGTTATAAAAGTAGAAGGAGAAAAATTCGAGGGATGTTGCGCTTTTTTAGCGATTGAATTGAACGAATACAACCGAATTTCCATGTCGAAAATATGGTTGCAAAATGAGTGACATAATGGTTAAAATAATATTATGAGGTGAGATCTTTTGCTGAGGGTCCTCAT
>CAZANP010000011.1:0-43352 GCA_964486555.1 uncultured Thermotoga sp.
ATCTCGCCGCTTCCCTTCCTATTCCCCTTCCTGCCCCTGTTATTATCGCTACCTTGCCTTTCAATCTCATTTGATACCCTCCTTTCATGAAATATCGAGAACGCACTTTCCTTCTATGTAAACCTTTTCAACCTTGGATCGCATATCGAAGGGATGCCCACTCCATACAACGATATCCGCATCTTTTCCGATTTCCAGAGACCCCACTCTATCATCGATTCCCAGGATCTTTGCAGGATTTATGGTTATGGTTTTCAAAACATCCTCTTCTTTTGCACCGTACCTCATCGCAACAGCGGACTGCACACTCATGTATTCCAGTGGTATTACAGGATGATCGCACATAAAAGCGGTCAAAACACCTTTTTCCACCAATATTTTCACAGCTTCCATCTTAAGATCCTTCAGCTCAAGTTTCGTTCTGAACGTCAAAAGGGGGCCGATCACAACGGGTATACCCTTTTTTGCCAGTATATCAACGATTTTGTAACCTTCTGTCCCATGTTCTATAACAAATTTGAAGCCGAATTCTTCGGCTATCCTGATGGCAGTCAGTATATCATCAGCTCTGTGCGCATGTATTCTTGCTGGGATTTCGCCTTTCAGTACTTTTTCTCCTATCTCGAGTTTGGGGTCTCTTTCTGTAAATTCCTTCTTTTCCTTTTTCGCCTGCTCCTTCTTTTTCGTGTAATCCACGACTTTCATGAAAAATTCCCTTATTATGGCAGCTGTTCCCATTCTAGTTGCTGGGGCTTGCTTTTTCTGCTCACCGTAAACCCTTTTGGGATTCTCTCCAAAAGCCATCTTCAGACCAGCTGGCTCTTTTACTACCATCTCTTCAACAACTTTAGATTTGAACTTCAAGATAACCCCTTGACCTCCTATCGGATTGGCGCTCCCTGGTAGAACCATAACTGTCGTGACACCGCCTATGAGGGCTCTCTCTATGGCTGGATCCTGGGGATTGAAACCATCCAGTGCCTTAACATGAGCGGTGTTGGGATCGGTCATCTCGTTCCCATCAGCGTAGTAATATCCAACTCCCTCTTCGTACAAACCTATGTGGGAATGGGCATCCACAAAACCTGGAAAAAGATACTTTCCTTTAACATCGATTATTTCCGCGTTTGGATCTTTCAGGTTCTCTCCCATATCCTTTATCTTTCCACTCTCGACGAGTACATCCCCTTCAAAGGGTTCCTTAGTTATTGGATACACTTTCCCTCCCTTGAAAAGTATCTTCATCCTGACACCTCCTTTTTCATTTCGTCCCAAGCTTTGAAAGCTCTCCTCACATGTGGTATGGTTATGGATCCTCCAACCACTAACGCTATCGCCACAGCTTCCGTGAACTCGTCATCGGTAATTCCTTCTTCAAAACATCTTACAATATGGTATTTTATACAATCATCGCACCTTAAAACTAAAGAAGCCACCAGTCCCATGAGTTCTTTCACTTTTCTGGAGAGGGCACCTTCTTCGTAAACCTTGGAATCCAGGTTGTAGAATCTCTTGATCGAGAGATCAGCATATTTCATTACGATATCGTTGAGTATTTCTCTCTCTTTCATGAATTCCCTGATATCACTGGACATCTTCATACCCCCTCAGCTCTCTGGAATTCAGAATAAGATATTACCATATCGGTTTCCAAATATCGCTTTTCTAAGTTTTCTTTAAGCTCTCATCGTTATAATTAGATCTCGAAAGACAACATCAAGTGGAGGTGCTCTCACTATGAAAAAATTCGTTGTAACTTTGATTTTCGTACTGCTGGGTTCAATTTCGTTTTCTTCAAGTACAGGACTGTGAAACCCGAGGCTTTAGCTACCGTGTATTCTCTACCTAAAGAACCACTTTCAGATTTCGAAGCATCTTCCTTGATCTTCGTGATTGAAGAAGAAAAGCTCGCCAGGGACGTTTACATGACTCTTTACAAAATCTGGGGAGTAAAGACATTTGGGAACATTGCGTTGTCTGAAGTCACACATATGCAGATGGTTCAGGCCCTTCTTGAAAAGTACAACTTAGAATTCAAATATTCGGATGAAATTGGGGTATTCCAAAACGATGAATTGAAAAAGCTCTATGAAGAGCTGGTAGAGAAAGGTTCTAAAAGTTTGAAGGATGCATATGAAGTGGGAACTCTGATAGAAGATAAGGACATCTACGATCTGGAAGAGTACCTCAAAAAAGTGGATAATCATGATTTGATATTCGTGTTTGAAAACTTGATAAAAGGATCTGAAAATCATATGAGAGCGTTCGATACGCAGTTATACAAAATTACGGGGCAACACTACAAAGCTCAGTTCATAACTCAGGAAAGGCTTGAAAAGATCTTAAGCCAAGGTGCTGGAAGTGGAAAGGGAAAATGAACCATTTCAAGAGAATCGGAAGGAAGGGGGTAAAAATTGTTCATAGAGATGAAAAATATCACGAAGAGGTTTCCAGGAGTCGTTGCGAACGATAACATAAGTATCAAACTGGGAGAGGGAAAGGTGTATGCCATCGTCGGTGAGAATGGAGCTGGGAAGACGACTCTCATGAGATGCCTGTGTGGAGAGCTGATACCGGATGCCGGTGAGATACGTATCGATGGAGTGAAAGTGACGATATCAAACCCAAGGAAAGCTATGGACGCAGGAATAGGTATGGTACACCAAAGGCCTTTATTGTTTTCCTCGCTGAATGTACTTGAAAACATAATATTGGAAAAGGAGCCCTCTCACTTTTTTGGGAGCATAGACAGAAAGAATGCCTTGAACAAGATCAAAGATCTTATGGAACATTATGGATTGGAGGTTGACATATCGAAGAAAGTTCAGGATCTTTCCATGAGTGAACGGCAGAAGGTGGAGATCCTAAGGTTACTTTACAGAAACGCAAAGGTCCTCATATTCGATGAGCCAACAACTTACATTTCACCTGAAGAAGTTGAAAAGCTGTTCGGAATTTTTAAGAAATTGGTCGATGAAAATAAGATTGTTATCTTCATAAGTCACAAGCTCGATGAAATCATGGAGATCTCCGATGAAATCATCGTTTTGAAAGATGGTAAGGTGAGAGGAATTTTGAAAAATGGTAGTGTTTCTAGGGATGATCTGTCAAAACTCATGCTTGGTGATGTACCTGTTCATCGATCAGAAACAGCTAGTTCCTTGGGGAGTAAGGAGATCCTATTCTTGGATGGCATATCCTACGTGGATGGATCGAATGTGGTGAAATTGAGCAATTTGAGTTTTAGAGTGAATGAAGGCGATATTGTCGGTGTGACGAGTTTTGATGGGATAGGTTTGAAGGAATTGGCAGAAATCATTGTTGGAATAAGAAAACCGGTTAAAGGAAGAATTATTTTAAAAGGGAAAGACATAACTGAACTCGATCTGCGTGCTCGAAGAGATCTTGGAATATCTTACATTCCAGAAGATCCGGAAGTGAGCGTATGTCCTGATATGACGGTTTGGGAAAACATGGTATCCACAGTGGTTCATAGAAAGGTCTTCTCCAGAGGATCCATTCTGAGATTCAAAAATATACTCAAATTCTGTGAAAGAGCCATCGAAGGATATGGCGTAAAAGTTCATTCCTTAAAAGCGAGTGTGAAAACCTTATCAGGCGGCAACATCAGAAAATTGATCATAGCAAGAGAGCTATCTTCTAATCCCACGGTGCTTGTTGCGGTTGAGCCAACAGAGGGGTTGGATTTTAAATCCGTGGCTCTTTTCAGAAAGAAGCTGGATGAGATAAGAAAGAAAGGAGCGATCATCCTCTTTTCATCCGACTTTGAAGAGCTCTCCAGGATCTGTGATAGGGTTTTGATCTTGAAACGGGGAAGACTGGAAGAATGAGGAGCCCTGACAGGCTCCTCATTGAAACTTGGCGATCAAGTGTATTGGATAGTGTATTTCCCATTCAAGGGGATTTGTAGTTATTATCTCACTGTTGAGTTCCCAATACAGGAAATTGTATCCTGAAGCTGGAATTGCCTGGAAAATAACGGAAGTTCCTTCGAAATACAGATCATCGGGTTTTCTTGTGTAGATGACTGTTCCAGCACCTGTCGGTTCGACATCCACTATCACTTTGAAGAATCTCAGCATGTTTGCAGTGAGAGTTATATCGCGATCCACGTAGACAACTCTTGTAGCACTTGTCACACCGTCGTTCCAGTTTTTGAACAGATATAGTGTATCTTCCCCATCGACGAAAGTGCTCCTATCCATCATTTGAGGTGATGGTACAGACACAGTGTGATTTCCTTCCACAACACTCAATGAAAGTGGTGAGACACCGGATGTCGAATCTATCGAAACTGTGAGACCTTTGTCTGGATAGGTATCGATTGTTAGGATATAATGCCCAGGTAACAAGGTTTTGAAGTTCCAAATAGGACCGTATCTGACGCCACCTTTATCGTCTTTGGCTGCTATTCTCCAGTAATAGGTCGTGTTGTAAGATAGAGGAGTCGTTATAGTGTAAGTTTTGTACGGATGATCCGAAACTAGAAGAGGTGGGGGAGAAGTTGTTCCGAGGTAGATATCGTACTTTACGGGATCCCAATCGGGGTCTTCACATTCCCAGGAAAGGATGGGAGTTAATGAGACATCCACGGCACCATTCTGGGGAGATGGATTGTAAGGCGTGTTGGGACTATGGTTTATGGTCGTGGCGCTTTCTGACCAGTCGGAATAGACTTCTCCAAAGGAAGTATCAGCAAAAGCTCTCACCTTGTAATGGAGAACAACATCAGATTCGGGATTTTGGTCGATAAAGCTTGTCACGTTCTCTCCAACCTCTCCTATTTTTGCCCATACGACTGTTCCAAGAACGTTCCTTTTACCTCTTTGAATCTCATAGCCATCTTCCAGGATGGATCTGTCTGTCCAACTTAAGTGAACTCCATCGCTTTCAAAAGATGCTCTCAGGTTGCTTGGATATGCAAGCTGCTTCCAGAGTTCCAGGTCATACGATTTTATAGTCCAATCGAATATGGTCCAGTCTTCTCTGAACTCGTAGAGCACAAGATCTATACCAACTCCCAATGTGAACTCCATTCCTACATCTAGAGAGCAATCTGCATAACCATCTCCGTTGGCATAGACGTGACCCTCTCCTCCTATTTCAACGTAAGGTCTCACACCTCCTTCAACGAAAGCGACGTATGCCACGGACACTCTCATACCGATTCCAAGATACGGTTTGAAACTTGCCTCTCCTTCTATTTCAAGTTCTGGACCTATGAGTTCACTTTCTCCTTCATGGCCTGAAATAGTGTGCCAATTGGACCAACTTGTTGCCTCTACACCACCGTAGAAGGATAGTCCAACATTGTAGCCTGCTGTTGCTTGAACAGTCGCATCTACATCGAGGTCATAGCCTGCATATACAGGAAAGCTTATCTCAATCGGTATTCCACCTATTGTGAAATAAAAACCTGGCTCGAAGAATGGAGACGTTGTATCCTCTCTTTCATAGCTTACGGTCAGAAGAGCTTCAAGGACAAGGTTATGTTCGAAATCAAAATCAATTCTGAAAAGAAAGTGTTTAAGACTCAATCCATCTAGATCAAGATCTGTATCAACACTGATACCAAATCCCAGAGATATATCCAAACTGGCCTTCACATTCGACGTATCGATCAGTGATATCGTCTTCTCAAGTTCAACATCGGCTTTTCTCATAGTTTCAAGAAGAATCTTGGCATCCTCGTTGATAGGGGTCATCTCATCTAACGTGATATTCTCCGCATGAAGTTTGAAACTTCCAAACGCCTCGTTAAAACTCGTTGGAGTCGAGTGGATCAAAACGTAAGTTCCATGATCTTCAACCTTCGTTATCTTTCTGAAATACCCTCTGCCCGTCTTCCTGCCACTCAAAACATCTATTATGAAATCACCCTCTTTAAAAGATGGCAGGTTTTCCGTTTTAACAAAAGCAACAACTTCCGTCGAAGGTGGTATCTCTTCATAAAGTGTGTATCCATCACTCACAGCGATCAAATTCTCTGATGTGCTCAAACTTATGATTCCCTTTATTTTCTTAAGATCGGCGCTGAACATCGAGGAGACATCAGCATATTTTGGAAATATCAAGTATCTAATGCTGGTATCAAAAGATTTCCTTCTCTTTTTGGATGAGAACAAGACATCATTGAAACTGTCGTTATCCATATCTATACCCTTGTCTATCTTCAAAAGAACGTTCTCCTCATGTTTGAAAACATCCCCTTCGTCATCGAACAACGCATAGTTGAAAACAACGGAATCATCTCCTATATCCAAAACTTTCATATAGCCGTATAGTCCTGATGTGGTCACGATGTACACGAAACTCCCCTCATCGAGTTGGCTCCACTCCGAGTCGGTTGAAACCATGATGGCTCCTGGTTTAAAAGCGCCGCATGTTACTTCATCGTATGTTTTCTCCGGTTCGAATGTTTCAGGAGTTTCAGGAGTTTTTCCAGCGCATGACCACAGAAGTGCAAGGAGAAGAAGTATCATAATCATCCTCTTCATCATGGTACTTCACCCCCTCATTAACTTATTAAAATACAAGAGAGTAAACGATGTTGATAATTTTTATTGAAACTTAAGAATCAGAGAATTTGCAGTTCTTTGAGGAATTTTCTGATGTATAGGAAGGGGACATTCATACCGAAGGAGGAAAGTGTGGTGCTTTCTCCATGGAAATCACTACCACCTGTCACCAGAAGATCATATTTTCTCGAAAGCTCTAAATACTCTTCCACCATTCTGCCTGTATGCTCAGGGTAGAAAACTTCTATCCCTTTCAAACCGCATCCCTTCAGCCTCTTTATGAATCTTTCAAGCTCCTCCCCTTCAAACCCTGTCTGATATGGATGAGCAAGAACAGGAATACCCCCTGCTTTCAATATGAGCTCTATCGCTCTTTCAGGTTCCAATCTTTCCTTCTCAACGTACAGGATTTTTCCCTTTCCCAGGTATTTTTCAAAAGCTTCTTCATAAGAGCTAACGTACCCTTTTCTCATCATCAATCTGGCAAAATGAGGTCTTCCAATCACATCGTTTCCAGCTATTTCTTGAAGTTCTTCCATCGAAAGTTCAAAACCAATAGACCTTGCCCTATCCAGCATCATCTCATTTCTCACTGAACGTTTTCTCTGAAGATCTGAAAGAGTTTTTCTTAAAACATCGTTTTGAGGGTCAAATCCATATCCAAGAATATGGAGTGTCCTTTCAAAACGAGCGCTTATCTCGACACCTGGGATGAATATCACACTTTCTGGTGTGAATCCTTCCAACCCTTCCAACGTATCGTGATCTGTTATCGAGAGAATCTCCACTCCATCTCTAAAAGCTTTTCTCATCACTTCTTGAGGGGATAATTCCCCGTCGGATGCCGTTGTATGAACGTGTAGATCCACTCTCACCTTGCTCTCACTCCTATATCATCTGAAGGTATCTTGTAAGCATGTCCAAGGCTAGATCCAACAACTTTTGAAGCATCCAACCACCTATGACCAATATCGTTAGGAATATGGCGATTATTCTTGGGGCGAATGTTAGGGTCTGCTCGTGTATCTGCGTGACAGCTTGGAATATACTTATCACCAAGCCAACGGCAAGACTAACGAGAAGGGGAGGGATTATTATGGTTATAAGCGTGCTTATACCCTCTCTGACAACATCTATGAAAACTTCAACAGTCAAGATATCACCTCGCAAAACTCTTTATCAAACCTTCTATCAACAGATCCCATCCATTTGCCAGTACGAAAACCAATATCTTGAAAGGTAGAGATATAAATATAGGTGGTATCATGATCATACCCATGGAAAGCAGGATGCTTGCAACAACCATGTCTATCACTATGAAAGGAATGTAGAGAACCACCCCCATTTTGAAGGCAATCTCCAGCTCTCCTAGAACGAAAGCCGGTATAAGAACAGAATTCGGTGCTTGATCTAGATTTTCTATCTCCAGTCCTGTATTCTTCGCAAGAAGGAAAACATTATCCTCGTTATGATGGTTTTTGAGTTCTCCTATCATGAATTCCCTCACACGAGCCATGATCCTTGAGAACATCACATCGTATCCTATCTCTTTTTTAAGGTACGGCGTTATGGCGTTGTTGTATATATCAGACCAGACGGGTTGCATTATGAGAAATGTTAGAAAAAGGGCAAGCCCTATCAAGACCTGATTCGGAGGAGTTTGTCTTGTTCCAAGAGCGTTCCTCAAGAAGGAAAAGACGACGATAATCCTGGTAAAAGATGTAAAAAGCACTAGGATACTTGGTGCCAGTGCCAGAACAGTCAGTATGAGGAGAATCTCCAGCGTTGTAACCAGTTCTCTTGGTTCTTCAACTGGTTTTATACCGATCGATATGGAAGGAAGGGGAATTTCCTCCTGGGAAAAGGTTTCAACGGTCAAGAATACAAGCAACAATATTAGAGAGATCCTTTTCATTTTTCCTTTTCCTTTCTTCCTAGCTTTTTGAAGAAGACGGAAGAGAAATCCTCCTCGGATATCTCTTCCGCCTTCAATTTTTTAAGGACAGTACCACCGGATTGTGTAACCAATATAAAATAATATTCATCCATGATCCTTACCAACACTATAGATGAAAATCTGTCTATGTACCTTCTTTCCAAGATCGTTATATGCCTTCCTCCAAATGTTCTTGGAAATCTTTTCATGACAAAAAAATAAATGAGAAGAAGAACACCGATAAGTATTCCAAGAGCTATCGAGAATTGAAGTATAAGCGCCCCGATATCACTCACTCCTTGGCAAGCTTTTGAAGGGCTTCTATAACCCTTGAAGGTTGGAAAGGTTTGACTATGAAATCTCTGGCTCCCGCTTGAATCGCTTCTATGACCATGGCTTGCTGCCCCATAGCACTACACATGATTACCTTAGCATTCGGATCTATCTCTTTAATCTTCTTCACAGCTTCTATACCGTTCATTTCCGGCATCGTTATATCCATGGTGACTATATCTGGTTTCAGCTCTTTGTATTTCTCAACTGCCTCAACACCGTTTGCTGCTTCCCCCACAACTTCGAAACCGGCCTTCGTGACGATATCCTTTAGAAGCATCCTCATGAAAGCGGCATCATCGACTATTAATACCTTCTTTCCCATTTCTCATACCCCCTTCAAGTCCCAGCAGATACTATCTCGGATACTATCTCGTTGACATCCAGATAAACGACCAGATCGTTCTCATCTTTTTTAATCAGACCTTTCGATTTCTTTCCGAATTTCTCCGAAACGACGTTTCTGTCGTATTCATCTTCTGTAACTCTCATAACACCATTTACTTCTTCTACAAGAAAGCCTATTTCCACATCGCTCACATTCATTATGATGACACTTTTCAGTTTCTCGACATCTACATTAAGATCCAGTATCTTAGGAAGGTTAGCGACAGCCACGATTCTTCCTCTCAGATTTATTACTCCTTCAATGACGTTCTTTGATTTTGGAACACGGGTTATCTGAGGCGTCTCTATCACCATCTCCACGTTTTCAACATCGAAAGCCATATCCTGATCACCGAGCTTGAAACTCAGAACCTCGAATTCCTCAACTGCTGTATCCAAGTTCATCCCCCCTTCAGGCGATACTGGATATATCGAGGATTAATGCAATACTACCATCACCTAAAATAGCGGCTCCACTGAATTCTTTGACATCGGAGAACATCTTGCCCAGAGATTTGATAACTATATCTTCTTGTCCCAACAGCTTGTCAACCACGAGTCCGTACTTTCTGTTGCCAATTCTTATTATAACCGTATTCATCGCTTCCTCTTCTGTTTCATGGGGTATCTCGAGAACTTCCCACAATCTGTATATGGGGATCACCTCTCCCCTTATGACGATGACTTCCTTATCCTGGACTGTCTGGATATCGTCTTTGGATACCATTAAAGTGCTGTCTATGTTGGCTATCGGTATGGCATAAACGTAGTTGTCAACTTTCACAAGAAGAGCCTGAATTATGGCTAGAGTGAGAGGAAGCCTGATTGTCACCTTCGTTCCAACATCCTTTTGACTCTCTATACCCACACTTCCATTCAGGGATTCGACGACATTCTTTACAACGTCCATTCCAACACCTCTTCCGGAAACTTCACTCACATCTTCTTTCGTTGAGAAGCCAGGCATGAAGAGAAATTCAAAGACTTTCTCATCTGGTAGTGTGGAAGCTTTGAGCTCATCTATCAGTCCCATCTCTATAGCTCTCTTCACAATCCTATCTCTATCCATCCCTCTTCCATCGTCTTGGATCTCTATGACGACGTTGTTTCCTTCGTGCCTTGCAGAAAGAACTATCGTCCCAATGGGTGGTTTTCCTTTTGCTATCCTCTCTTCCTTGGATTCTATACCGTGATCTATAGCGTTCCTCAAAAGATGAAGAATGGGTTCTCCTATTTCCTCGACGAAGGTTCTATCAAGTTCTGTTTCCTCACCTTTAATTATGAAATTGACCTCTTTACCCATTTTCTTGGAAAGATCCCTGACCATTCTTGGGAACCTGTTGAAAACGAAGGCTATAGGAACCATCCTTATCTTCATCACAATGTTTTGAAGGTCTAGAGTGATCCTACTGAGTTGGGCTAAACTCTCATCAACTTCCTTTATATTGTACTTTTTCAAGGTATCAACGATCCTGCTCCTTGCTATGACCAGTTCCCCCATGAGGTTCATCAGAGTGTCCAATTTGTCTATATCGACCCTAACCGTCTGAGTGAGTTTTTTCTTTGTTTTTTTCTCTTCAGCAGCTTTTTCCTCAACCTTCACCTCTTCTTTCACCTCTTTCGGTTTTTCCTCAACAGAGGGTGTTTTAGGCATGAAGTCCTTTATGATAACCTTGTCTATATCTGATATACTGGTGATCGCTTGTACCAAATCCTCTTTGTTCTTCTTTATTATAACGATCATATCCACATCCAGATCGAACTTCTCTTCTTCTATGTCTTCAACAGGTGGTACCGTTTTAACAACCTCTCCACCCATCTCTTCGATCTTGTGGAAAACCAGGTACATTCTTGCAGACTTCAGCTGTGTTCCTTCTTTCAGGGTGACTCTTATATAGTAAGAATTGAAACCTTCACCGATAGCTTTTTCAACCACGTTTCTCACGGGCTCTTCCACCTCTATCGGTATTCCTTCCACTTTCTCCGATCTTTCCTCTTTTTTCTCCTCGGTTTTTTCAGATTCGGTTCCTGTCTCAGTTCCTTGAATCTCGTCAAAAGATCGAACGATCGAATCGACATCGATATCTTCCAACACATCGTTTCCGGATTCAACGATGTTGTTGACCATTCTCTCAACGATATCAACACCTGTAAACAACTTATCCATCAGGTCTCCTGTGAGTTTGATGTTGCCACTTCTCACCTTATCCAGAACGTTTTCCATTTTATGACATAATTTCATCATATTTTCAAAACCCATGGTTCCCGCCATACCCTTCAGGGTATGCAACAATCTGAAGACCTCATTGACTGTTTCCATATCTTCTGGGTTGTTTTCCAGTTTCAGGAGGTTATCGTTTAAATTCTGGAGAGTTTCTCTACTTTCGTCTACAAAAACACTCAGGTATTCCTCCTTCATCATACCTATCACTCCCCAAATCCTATAAGATACTCTCTCACCGTGTTCAGAGCGTTCACAGACGTTTTTAATCTTATCACATTTCTGTCACCTTTGAAAAATTCCTTCTTTGTGTAGTGGCTCTTTCCATCGTAGAGATCAATGAAGACGGTCCCAACTGGCTTCTCAGGTGTACCTCCTGTCGGTCCCGCTATTCCCGATACGGAAAGACACAGATCCGCTTTCGTTAATCGATGTAAACCTTCGCTCATCTCCCTGACACATTCTTCACTGACCGCTCCGTATTTCATCAGAGTTTCTCTGGATACACCCAATATCCTCTCTTTCAAATCGTTACTGTATACCACAACAGCTCCAATGAACACTTCAGAAGAGCCTGGAACGTTCACAAGGTGCGAGGAAATCAATCCTCCGGTACAAGACTCGGCGAAAGCTATCTTCTTGTTCTTTCTCTTTAAAAGCTTGAAAACACTCTGCTCCATCGTCTCATCGTCGAATCCATAAACGTATCTTTCCAATCTCTCCATTATTTTCTCCATCATCCTGTCGAGTTGTTCTCTTTTCTCAAAACCTGTTGTTAGCCTCAATTTAACACCATGAACATGATCAACCATTGTGGCGATCTCCACATCCTTCTGAGAATATAGGATATCCTTCAGTTCTTCTTCTAACTTCGCTTCCGGAATACCGTAAAAACTCATGGTTCTTTCGTAGAAAGCGTTTTCCGTTCTCAACTTCTCTTTCACCGCTTCGAACATGGGAATCAGTTCTCTGGGAGGACCTGGAAGTATGAGAACAACTTTGTTTCCAATCCTCACAAGCTGGCCAGGAGCACTTCCGACAGTGTTTTCCAGAACTTCAGCTCCTTCTATAACTTCAGCCTGTTTTGATATGTTTTCAGGGATCTTTTCACTGTAGAATTCCCTAACCCTCTTTTCTATCTTAGATTTCAAGTCATGATCCATTATCAATCTCTTGTTGAGAGCTACAGCGACTCCCTCTCTAGTCTTATCATCCTCTGTTGGCCCCAGCCCTCCGGATGTAACGACGAGATCAGCTTCTTCTATGGCTCTTCTGACTTCCCTGACTATACTGTCGACATCGTCACCGACCGAGACAGTCTTCACGACATCGTATCCTAACTTTTTGAGTTGATCGCACAGATATTTCGAGTTTCTATCCAAAATAATTCCTCTTAGCAGCTCGCTTCCTATGGTAATTATCACAGCTTTTTTCAAAATTATCCCCTCCTGAAATGTTATGATAGCATAGGGGAAAATATGAGGGAAAGATTGAGAAAAATTCTGGAATTCTATGGTTTCAGAGAGGATATTGTGGAAGCTTTTGCATCTGTACCGAGGGAAAGGTTCACCGAGAGATCCTATCCAGAGTCCATAATGTACTCCGATTCCGTCATAGTAACTTACGATGATGGAAAAATCTACTCGACATCGAGTCAGCCCTCTCTTATGGCGAGTTTCATGGATTGGGCTGGTATTAAGAGAGGTTCTAGAGTTCTGGAAATAGGTGGGGGAACCGGTTACAACGCTTCAGTTATGGGTAAACTTGTTGGAGAAGAAGGTTACGTTGTCAGCATTGAATACGAAGAGAGAGTCTGCGAAATCGGAAAGAGGAATGTAAAAAGCTTGGGATACAGGAACGTCTTCATCGTGTGTGGAGATGGATATCATGGATTCTCAAATAAGGCTCCCTACGATGCTATTCTATGCACAGTTGGTATCGATGAGATTCCAAAATCATGGTTCGAGCAGTTGGTGAATGGAGGTAGAATTGTAGCCCCTCTGAACGTCCATATCACAGGTAGACAACCTGCTTTCGTTTTCGTAAAAAGAGAAGAAGAACTCATAGGAGTCTACAAAACGGAAACAAGATTCATAATGGCGGGAGGAAGGCTTGGAAACCTTTGGGAAAGGAATAGGGAGAAACTTTTGAAGTTGAAAGAACTCGAAGAGACAGGAGCTTTAGAGATACCCTACTTCAAGGAAACATCGTTTCTCGAACTTTTGGAACTCTTAACCGGTAGACTCACGAGAGACAGAGGAAAGTACCACTACGTTGGGGAAGAAGGATTCGCTGTTCTTGAGAGAAGAATCTGGAGAGTGTTTGGAAAAGTGGAAGAACTCTACCATCTTTTCAATGAATGGAAGAATCATAATTTTCCAGGATTTGAGAGGATACAGATCGTTCTTAGCTTCCGTACCCCTCCAAAAAGGTTTTTCTTGAAAGTAACAAATCTATGGTAAAATCTTTTCGCTGATTTTCTCATCTTATTTCACTCTCCTAATCCAAAATGATATTCTTACATATTTCCGGAACTAAAAACACCAAAGGAGGTATCTGGTGTGAAAAAACTCATCGTGTTGTTGATAACTCTGATGATACTGAGTTGCTCTCCTAATCATCTTGAGAAGCCCCCTCTATCATCGGAACTTTCTCATATCGTGATCTTCGAGGATGGAGTGATTTTAAAAACGTTTCCTGACTCCTTCGAAGGGACCACCTCCTTTCAAATACTCAACTACAGAAAAAACATCAACAGAGGGCCGTTTTATGGAGGGAGGGAAATCACACTTGACCTTGGAGACGGTTTTCTCTCAGGAAAAGTCGTTATAGAAGTTCCCTGGGTTAGCACAAATGTTGTGACTCTTCTTGAGCATAACGGAAGGATCTATCAAGTTGGAAGAAAGTGTTTTTCAAAGAATGGAATCTCCATAACGATCGATGCGAAGGATTTAAGTGGGATTATCGATAACGAGTTAAAAATATACATCTTCAAGACAATTGGAGTGGAAAGGAGAGAAATGGAAATTTCCGGCGTTGGTAAGAAAAATTCATTGAAGATCCTTTATGAAGAACAAGGATTGAATCTGGAAGAATGTGAATTGATTTTGAACAGTACCTCGCAAGCAACTCTGACAAGGGATGAAACAACGGTTGAAGTGACGATCTTTCCATTGGAACCTACTATGGTCAACACGAAACTCCTGGTCAGTATCGAGGGCGAGCAAATCACTGTGGACGAAAACGAGGTGGTTGTAAGAGACGAGGTGAATGAACCTTTCGAGAAATTCCTTCCTGTAATCCACCTGGAGTGTGGTTTGAAAATTTTGGATCTTGCGGACGTTCTTGAAAACAGTGTTTTCTACCACTCAAATGGATATGTTTTAAATCCAAAAGTTGAAGATCTGGTTATGTACGGCTCATCGAAATCCCTAATTGTTGTTGAGAGCTTCCCCGAATCTTCACCTGTTGTCTACCAGGAGGTGTTCAGAGACAACGAAAAGATCTTAGTGAATTTCTGGTTGTTCCTTGAAAAGGATGGTAAATTTTACCTTTCATTCTTCAGCATCGTTCTGGAAGAAGCATCTGGTTATCCTTCACATGTGATCTTGTCTCAAGGTGAAGAAAAATTCAAAATTTCCTGGGATGATGTGATGAAAATAAACGAACATCCTATCATTTATGTGACTCGATCGGGAAGTTTTCATAAACCTACTGCCAGGGGAACTTTTTTGAAGTCCTCGGATTTCTCACTGGATGTTCCTTGGTACACGTATCGTGTTAAAAGAATATCTTCTCATCAAGGGTTAGGACTTTTCTGTGGAACGTTAGCGGGTGAAAGGTTACCACCCTTCAGGAAGGAATCCATTGAAATCGAGAGGATTCTGGATGAGGCTGATACCTTGGGGAGTTCATCGAAACTCGTGTTTGAAGTTGAGACGCAATACGGATATTTAGAAGAAAACCTGATAGTTCCACACGCTGAAAGAACGTGTATCCGCCTTTCTCCAAGAAACTTCATCCTACAAGGTTCGAAGATCCTATGGTTTTCGGAAGGAAAACTTCTGGGGGAAGGTCCAGAGATCTTCATGGAATTTCACGATGAAGCAGAAATCGAGATTCTGGTTGAGACCGAGGAGGGTCTCATAGGTTTCGAAAGTTATGAAGTGATTCCTTTGGAAAGGCCTTCAAAACCCATACTGAAAGTTACTGATGTTTCTAAAGACAAAATCCATCTCTCATGGGATTGCGAGGGTGAAATAACGTGTTTTGAGCTTCAGAGAAAGGATTTTCAGGATTTCCATCGTATTTCCATAACTGAAATGAACGATTATATCGATGAAAACATCAGTCAAGGAGAAAGCTACTCGTATAGAATCCGTGCTTTGAATTATACTCTTCCATCCTCCTGGTCTGACACTGTGGAAGTTACGGTTCCTGTCAACGCTCCTCCAGAAACCCCTCACGATCCCATTCCTCCTGACGGTGCTGAAGACGTTGAAACGAATGTAACGTTGAGATGGTGCTCGAAGGATCACGATGGAGATAACATGATCTTCACGATTTTCTTAACGAGTTCTGGAAACACGAGGGAGCTTCAAACACATGAAAATCAGCTTCATTTAAGAGGACTCGATCCGCATACGAAGTACTTTTGGAGGGTGAAAGCGTATGACGGAGAAGCTGTAAGCTGGGGTTCTACCTGGACATTCACCACCATCAATCATCCGCCGAAACTTTTCTTAAAGGATCAGTCGGTGAAAGAAGGAGAAAGGTTACTGATGGATCTCACAGAATTCACCGAAGATGAAGATAACGATCCTTTAACCTTCGATCTGTTGACGGGGCCAGGAACATTGATCAACGATCTTTACATCTTCATACCAAACTATCAAGATGCAGGAGTTCACGAAGTCACTTTGAAGGTTTCAGATGGATTCGATGAGGTAACGGGTAGTTTCAAAGTGATAGTTGAGGATGTTAACAGACCCCCAGAAGTTCCTGAAAACCCTTATCCTGAAGATGGTGCAAAGGATGTTCCATCTAGTATCACGTTGAAATGGGATGCGAAAGATCCAGATGGGGATGAACTAACTTTCGATGTCGTTATCGAAAGTGACCTGGGAGGATTTAAAAAATCGGTGACGACCACATCCAAGATGGTTCCAATAGACTTGAAAGGTCATACCAGCTACACTTGGAAAGTTGTAGCCAGGGATTCCGAATTTTGTGTGGAGGGTCCTCTATGGTCTTTCAAAACGAGGAACAATCCTCCCGAGCTGTCCATAGATGATGTTGAGATATTTGAAGGAGAGACACTGGTTTTGGATCTGAGAGATCGTGCCAGAGATCTTGATGGTGATAATCTCTCGTTCTCTCTTGTGAAAGGTCCTGGGGTTTTGGAAAACGATAGATATTCCTTTGCAACGGATTTCGATGATGCCGGCGTGTATGAAATCACTTTGAAGGTCAGTGATGGGTTTGATGATACCACCTGCACCTTCCATGTGATCGTGCTGGATAAAAACAGACCACCGAACGTTCCTCAGCTTCTTTCTCCCGAGAATGGATCTATCGATATGAATGTCTCGAAGGTGACCCTATCGTGGGAATGCTCAGACCCAGATGGTGACGAGCTGAGGTATCACGTGTATTTTGGAGAGAATGAGCTTTTCTACATTGGAGAGACTTCCTCTACATCCATAACTATCGAGGATTTGAAGTACGGAGCCACCTATCTATGGAAAGTAGTGGCAATGGACGAACATGGAGAAACCACGGAAAGTGAGATCTTCTCGTTCTCAACTAGAAACTGGTGGACACGAGTTTTCGATGTGGAAGGGGAGGAAAAATTCGTTGAGATCAAGAGGATAGATGATAAACTGTACTTGCTTGGATCGAGAACGATAAATGGGGAAGATACATCGAGTATTGCGGTTCTAGATAGTGAGGGTAATCTTCTGAATATTATCGATTTGGGAAATTTTGGTCCCATATATGGTCTTTGCAAAACAGATAAAGGTTTTGTCGCCATAACCTATGGAGCGCTCGATACGCACATATTGTGGCTAACGGAGAATTTTGAAATATCAAACATCGAAGTTTTGGAGGGAATAACTGTTGGTAGAACACTTCTTGAGTCGGGAAATGGATACATATCAGTCGGTAGTACCATTAACGATAAAGATGGTGTCGTGATTTTCCTCGATGAAAACGGCGGTGTGGAAGTACACAAATTCGACATATCCAAAAATATGGATGAATTCTCCTGTGCCGTGTTGGATGATGACGGATTTATCGTTGTGGGAACGATCTTCAACGATGATTACGATATCCTTCTTGTAAAATTGAATGAAAACTTGGAAACGGTTTGGGTGAAAGAATTCAAAGAGATTTCTAACGATTTTGGAAAATCCTTGATCAAGGTGGATAATGGTTATTTGATCTCCGGTAAAAGGTTCGATTCTGGAAGATCCTGTATCTACGTTTTAAAGGTCGACGATGAGAGGGAGAAAATATGGGAAGAAACCATAGGGTTTGATAGCAGTTGCTTTGTGGAATCCATGGTGGAGAATGAAACAGGGGTAATTGTTGTTGGATGGAGAAGGAACCCATACGATGGGGTGATCGTGGAGTTAACGAAAGAGGGAAAAATCACACTGAAAAATGAGGTGGGTGGTAACGAAAGCGATTTCTTGTACGATGTGATACCACTTAATGGAGGTTTTCTGATCTTGGGAAGCAGCGATTCATGGGGGAAGGATAAAAACATTTATCTCATAAAGATCGACGAATACGGAAACTTCTCGGAAGAGCCAGAGGTGATAACATGGCAAGCAGAAGATTGAAGCTAGAGCAGAAGTTGAACTTAAAACTCATCATGACAGATGAAGAAGCCCTGATGCTGGAATTTCTGGAAAGCAATATAGAGCAATTGAAAACTTATCTGGAGCCTTTCTCTCTCGTTTTGGATAGAGAGAGAGGAAGTGAAACTGTTGGAGACACGTTGGCAGATGAGGAAACTTCCCTACCTCGATATATGGAAAAACTGCTTCCATTCGCTCTTTTCAGCGATGAGGAAGAGAAGATAGCAGATTTCCTAATATACAACCTCGACGATAAAGGAAAGCTTCTGGTCACACTCGATGAGGTTTCCAACATGTTCGATGTGGATGAAGCGAAGTTGGAGGAAATAATCGAGAGATTGAAAGAAATAGGTCCTCCAGGTTTGTTTGAAGGTAAGGTCACAGGATTTGGCCGACCATCCCCCTACGTTCTTCCGGATATAATCGTCAAATACGACGCTGGAAAGTTCGAAGTAACCACGCCACCCATCGAACTATCTCCTCAAACACCTTACAACGTGTTGAAAGCGATACAGCTGAGGAACGAAACACTGATGTCGGTGGGAAAGATCGTCGTGGAGGAGAATATGGAATTTTTCTTAGGAGAGAAGGACTACCCTAGAAGGCTGAAGGAAAAATTCATAGCATCGAAAATTGGTAGGAGTCCTTCCACTGTGAGTAGAGCGGTGAAGAACAAGTACATCGCATCTCCAAGGGGTGTATTCAAAATGGAGATATTCGTTGGAAGAGGAAGTATACATCCCGAGGTGCTTATGGGATTGATCAGGAGAATTGTTGAGGAAAATGGGATGATACCAGATAGAGAGATCGCAAGCATTATAAGCAAAATGGGATTTAAGGTTTCCAGACGTACCATCAACAAATACAGAAACATTCTTGGGATACCAGCTTCAAGGAGGAGAAAGAATTGACCTGTCTGTTTCTAAACGGTACCTACGAGGATAAGGAGTATTATAGAAAGGCTATGACGGAATGTGATCGTTTGATAGCGGTGGATGGAGGAGCAGATTTCCTGAAAAATCTTGACATATTGCCTGATGTTTTCGTGGGAGATATGGATTCCGTGAGCGAAGAAACCGTCGAATGGTTGAAAGAAAAGAGGGTCCCCATGAAAGTATATCCTAAGGAGAAAGATGAAACGGATTTGGAACTCGCCTTGCTCGAAGTTGAGAATTTTCCCGTGAAAATCTTTGGTTGGGATGGGGAAAGGCTGGATATGATACTGGCTCTCTTCTACTTGATGAGTAGGTTCAAGGAAGTTTATGCTGTTTCATCAAAACTCGAAATTGGCTATGTTGAGAAAGAAAAGACACTTGAAGCTGTGCCAGGTGAAACCTGGTCCATATTACCCTTGGGAGGAGATGCCAAGAGGGTATCGTTGAGGGGTTTTAAATACGAGATATTCAGAAAAGATATGAAAATAGAGAAACCGTATGGGGTTAGCAATGTAGCGAAATCCGATAAGGTTAGAATATCCGTTGAGAAAGGAGGAGTGATCTATTTCAGATGGAAAAGAAAACCGTCGTGATACTCGGCGCAACAGGTTCCATAGGTTCTCAAACTCTGGATGTTTTGAAAAGATTGGAAGGTTACGAGCTTGTGGGTTTTTCTTTTCACAGGAATGTGAGAAAAGCACAAACCATCCTGAAGGAGTTCAAAGTTAAGGCGATACTCGTGACAGGAGATGTAACTTTTGACGTGGAAGGTATAGCTGTTTACAGAAGTCTTGAAGATTTTTTCGAGAAACTCTCTCCAGATATAACTTTAATCGCTGTCCCTGGTTTCGCCGGCCTTGAGATGACACTTAAAGCGATCGAAGCCTCAAAGAGAATAGCTCTTGCAAACAAGGAATCCTTGGTGTGTGGAGGATTTCTAATAAAAAAAGCTTTGGAACATCGTGGTACAGAACTCATACCCGTCGATAGTGAGCACAGTGCCATATTTCAGATACTCGATAAGGGCATGATGAAGATAGTTTTAACAGCATCTGGAGGAGCACTGAGGGATTGGAAGCTGGAGGATATCGAAAAAGCGAGAGTTGAAGACGTTCTGAAGCATCCAGTCTGGAGCATGGGAAGGAAAATAACGGTTGATTCTGCTACCATGGTCAACAAAGCTTTCGAAATCCTAGAAGCCATGGAGTTGTTTGAACTGGATTTTTCAAACATAGATGTTAAGATACACAGGGAGGGTCTTGTACATGGTATGGTGTTCTTCAAAGATGGTACGGTAAAAATGCTTCTATCCAATCCTGACATGAGGATACCCATAGCTTACTCTTTGACGTATCCTGACAGAGTCGTCGATTTTCCAGCTCCGAACATCACGAATTTAAATCTACTTTTTGAAGATCCTGACCCAGCAAGATATCCCTCATTCTTCCTCGTGAAAAGGATTTGTAGATCCTATGCGAAAAGGACGGCTTACAATGCTGCAGATGAGGAGGCTGTGGAGGCTTTTCTGAATGGAAAGATAAAGTTCATACACATATCAAGGGTTTTGGAAGAAGTTGTTGAGAGTGTAAAAGGTGAACCGAGGGATTTGAAGGATTTGAAGGAAATTCATGAAGAGTCGAGAAAAATCGCTAGGAAGGTGATAGATTGTTTGTCCTCTACTTCATTCTGATATTCACCGGTATAATCAGCGTTCACGAGCTTGGGCATTATCTCTTCGCAAAACTCTTTAGAGTGAAAGTGCTTGAATTTGCTTTTGGATTCGGCCCCAAGATTTTCGCAATAAAAGGAAAAGAAACCACTTTCAGATTCAACCTCATACCTTTTGGAGGTTATGTGAAACTCCTGGGTGAAGAAGAGAACACAGAAGTGGCGGAAGAGGATATCGGCAGGAGATATTACGACAAACCCGCTTTTCAAAGGCTTTTGATATCGTTCGCCGGTCCTCTTTTCTCCATACTGGCTGGGTATTTCCTTTTCATGGTGATCGTGGGAGTTTGGGGAGTTCCAGTCATCGGTATAGGATCTGTGGAGAGTGGGAGCCCAGCAGAAAGGGCAGGTCTCTTACCAGGAGATGTGATACTGAAGATAAATGGAAAGAGCGTGTACGACACGTTGGTCATCTCTCAAGAGATAAGAAAAGGAGGAGAAGTGACGTTCACCATCTTAAGAAATGGTGAGAGGATAAATTTAAAAGTGACGCCACATCTTGTAGACGAGGAGTACGATATAACACTTGTCAGCGCTTCTGGAACCCCTTCAAAGGTCTTAACAGATGTCTCTGGAAGGGATATATCACCGAGTGTTCTAGAGGAATTCAAAGGTGAGTTTGTGACCTTGAATTTCGATGAAGGAAAGGTCAGTGGCGTTTTGAAAACGTACTATTACACTCCAAAGAGATATGTGATAGGGATAGTTTTCGCAGGTCTTTCCAAAGAGTTCGAAAAAGATTTCGAGATGTTCAAAAAAGGCGATGTGATCCTCTCAGTAGGTGATCAGAAGGTAAACGGTTGGCTCGATCTTGTAAGGATATATCAACTCATAAACGCAGGAAAAGGTAGTATGATTATCCAACTGAGAGGAAAAAAACTGGAGTGGTGGGGGAAAGGTTTTGCTAGCAGCGTTCCTGTCACAATCGAAAGAGATGGTAGGATCTTGAGGTTAAACGTTCCAGCAGGTATTATAAAGAATATTCTGGAGATACCAGGAATATTGAAGATGGAAGCTAAAAAGTTGAAACCAAAAGGATGGGATATCGTAACAACCGCTGTATCAAGATGCAACTACATTCTCGTGACTTCGTGGAAATCCTTGGGCCGGATATTCAGCGGCCTTAGAAGTGGTGAAATCGTTGGGCCTGTGGGTATTGTGGGTATTGTGGGTGAGGCGACGAAAGCAGGATTGGAAGCGGTCCTTTCTATAGTAGCCATAATCACCATGAGCCTTGGTATATTCAATTTGCTACCATTACCTGCCCTGGATGGAGGCAAGATCGTTTTCTCGATCATAGAGATCGTGACAAGAAAAAAGGTGAATCCTGCTCTTGAGAACCTTATACATTTCATAGGTTTCATATTCCTCATGATCTTGATGATATATATAACCATGATAGACATAGGAAGGCTGATCGGAAGATGAGTAAGCTCGTTATGGTTGGTAACGTTCCTCTAGGTGGAGGAAATCCCATAGTCATACAATCCATGACAACCACGAAAGCCAGTAATGTGAGCGAAACGATCGCTCAAATAGAAGCACTCGTCCGCGAAGGTTGCGAAATGGTGAGGATCGCGATATTAGATGAAGAAGACGTAGAAGCTATAGGTGAAATAAAGAGCAGAGTGAAAATACCTGTAATTGCGGATATACAGTATGATTACAAATTGGCCATTCTTTCCATAAAAAATGGTATCGATAAGGTAAGGATAAACCCTGGAAACATCGGTTCAGAGGAAAAAGTCAGAGAACTTGTGAAAGTAGCGAAAGACTACGGTGTACCGATAAGAGTGGGGGCAAACACGGGCTCTCTAAGGCACAGGGATCGCTACTCTGAAAGATGGATCGCACTCGCTGAATCAGCTTTGGAGGAAGTGAGAATCCTTGAAAAATTGGGATTCACAGACATTGTGATCTCAGCTAAGAGCTCGGATGTCAGGGAAACGATAAAAGCGAACGAATACATCCACGAGAAGGTCGATTATCCCATACATCTTGGTGTTACAGAAGCCGGTATTTACGAAACCTCCATTGTGAAATCCTCCATAGCGATTGGACATCTAATCCTGAAGGGTATAGGAGACACTCTAAGGGTTTCGATAGCTGGAGATCCAGTTAGAGAAGTTAGAGTGGCCAGGAAAATGTTGATCGCTTTGGGAAAGAGAAAAGGAGTGGAGGTTATAGCATGCCCAGGATGTTCCAGAGCGGAGATAGATGTTGAGAAACTGGCAACGTTCGTTGAAGATGCCATAGGTAACATGAGGATCGATCTTAAAGTAGCTGTCATGGGGTGTGTTGTGAACGGAATAGGAGAAGGGAAAGACGCTGATATTGGAATTGCAGGAGTTAAGGATGGTGCCGTCATATTTAGAGGAGGTAAAATAATCGAAAGGGTGAAGTTGAAAGACCTGGATAGGAGGTTGAAAGAGATAATAAAGGAGCTGAAGGAGGCAAAAACATGATAGTAAAGAGGTGGATGAGTAAAGATTTCCCCAAAGTGAAGCCTTCATGCACTGTGAGGGAATGCCTATCCAAAATGAGGTTATATCACACGGATGCCTGCATAGTTGCTGACGACGATGATAAATTCCTTGGCCTTGTAAACAAAGCTTCCCTCTCTCAAATGAATCTCGAAGATCCCATAGAAGACGCCATCACTTTCCCCGATTTCTACGTTCGAGAGAATGACAGTGTTGAAGAAGCTTTACTCATGTTCCTTGAAAATCAAGAACCCTTTCTTCCAGTTGTGGACGAGAATATGAAATTATCGGGTGTCATAACCCTCCAGGATTTCCTGGAATCTATGCTTGAGGTAACAGCGATGGATGAACCAGGATCAAAGATATCCTTGCTTCTTCTCGATGTTCCAGGGTCTCTGAAAAAGGTTGTGAACGTTTTAGCCGACAACAACATGAATATACTCTCCGTCATAACGATAAAAGAGGGTGAAAACAAAAGGAGGGTTGTGATAAAAGTGGATAGTAAAAACGCTGAGGATGTAGCGAAGATCTTGGAAATGTACGAAATCCCCTACGATTACGTCGTTGAAGAGGAAGGGTTCTGAAAGTGGAAGCCGTTATACTCGGAATAATTCAAGGTCTTACAGAATTCCTGCCCATATCGAGTTCGGGGCATCTTGTCCTGGTGGATAATATTTTGAAAGGAAATTACACTAACGTTCCGTTCATAGGATTTCTCCACCTTGGTACCTTCCTTGCCGTTTTGATCTTTTCAATCGAGGCAATAAGATTTTCTCTCAAAAGACCCAGGATCATTCTGAACCTAATCGTTTCCACCGTGCCAGCTGTGATCGTTGGGCTTTCTTTGAAGGACGAGCTCGGCAATATGGAGAGATTCCTGCCGTTATTCTTCCTTGTAACGACCTTCTTTCTGATACTCACCAAGGTGAAAAAAGGTGAAAAAAGGATGGATGGCATGAGTATACTCGATGCTCTCATCATAGGCCTTGCCCAAGCTCTGGCTATATTCCCAGGGGTATCACGAAGCGGCCTCACCGTTTCGACAGCCATCCTTCTTGGTTTCTCAAAGGAAGATGCTCTCAAATATTCATTCCTCATGTCCCTTCCCGTTATTTTGGGAGCGGGAGTTCTCTCTCTCTCAGCTGTGAAAGTTGAATATTCCATTCCTGCCTTCATAACATCGGTAGTTTTTGGAATAGTATCCTTGGTGTTCCTCGTGAGAACGGTCAGACGAGGAAAACTCTGGGTTTTCTCGTACTATACGTTATTTGTTGCTATAGTATCGTTTCTGACGGGAGGGAAATGATCATGACATTGGAAATTCTCGTTGTTGGGGGAAGTTTAAACGTTCCAGGAAGAGCAAATGCACCTTTCTCCACCACTCTTTTGCTCAAAGATGACGAGAGGGTAATCCTTGTCGACCCTGGAAGCTTCGTGACGACAGCGATTCTTGAAGAAGAACTTACAAAAAGAAGGATATTCCCAGATGACGTGACCGATATCATCCTCACGCACGTTCATATGGATCACATATACAATTCCATATTCTTCAAAAACGCCACCGTGCACCTTCATGAAAGTTATAGAACCAAAGATTACGAAAAATTCGGTCCTCTCATTGGAAAACTGTACAAATCCGTCATAGAATCGTGGGGAAAGTTGAACTTCATAGAGGATGGGGAGACTCTCTTCAATTACATCCATGTTTATCATACACCTTGGCATGCTAGAGAGCATCTATCATTCGTTATAGAGAGTTCTAACATGGGAAAGGTGTTCTTCCCAGGAGACATCTGTTATACGCGTCTAGACTACTATGATATAATCAAAGGTAATCGTGAAGGGAAATCCGCTGAGTTTATAAAAGAGAAAGTAAAAGAGTGCGACACGATAATATTCACTCATGACCTGCCACTCAATTTGCGGTGAATAGGAGGTGTTCCTACCATGAAAGTTGCGTTCGTATCTTATGAGGTTTTCCCTTTCGCAAAAGTGGGTGGACTCGCCGACGTCGCTGGTGCTCTTCCCAAGGTTTTGAAGAAAGAGGGAGTGGATGTTTACGTTTTTATGCCCAAGCATAAGATCGTGGAAAAGAACTCTGAAAAGTATGGATATGACATATCGAAAGTAAAGGAGAACATAGGTTTACCTGTGTTGAGGACTCCTGAGAAATTTTCCATCTACCAATCCAGCATTCCCAGTTCTGATGTTCCAGTTTACATGATAGCGAACGATTATTATTTCTCAGCAGAGGAGGTCTATAAAGGACCTGATCTGGCAGAACAAGCGATATTCTTCTCCAACGCCGTTCTTGAGGCTTTGAAAAAACTGAACCTTCAGCCAGATATAATTCACGTCAACGACTGGCAAACATCTCTGATACCTGTTTATCTGAAAACCGTTTACAGGGAAGATCAGTTTTTCTCAAAGACAGCTCTTGTTCTGACAATTCATAATCTGGGGTATCAGGGAATATTCGATCCAAAATACATGGATTTTGCTGGCCTTCCAGGTTATCTCTTCAACATAGATGGACTCGAGTTTTACGGTCAGATAAACTTCCTCAAGGGTGGTATCATGTTCAGCGATGTTATAAACACCGTGAGCCCAACTTACGCTGAAGAGATCCAGACGGAGGAGTATGGAGAGAAGCTGGAAGGTGTCTTGAGAGCAAGATCCAGGGATCTGTACGGTATACTGAACGGAATTGATTACGAGATATACAATCCCGCAACCGACGATAGAATCTATGTGAATTATGATATCGAGTCCATTGAGAAAAAGTGGGAGAACAAGATAAAACTTCAAGAGGAATTGAAACTTCCTGTGAGAAAAGATGTGGCTGTTATAGGTATGATAACAAGACTCGTCGATCAAAAAGGACTGGATATATTGGCGGATATCTTTGAATATCTAACTTTAATGGATGTCCAATTCGTTCTTTTGGGAACGGGAGATTCAAAATATGAGAAAATGTTTGAAGAATTCGCTAAAAAATATCCCGAAAAGGTTTCTGCGAACATAAAATTCGATGTCACGTTGGCTCAGAGAATTTACGCGGGTGCAGACATGTTCCTCATGCCAAGCAGATACGAGCCTTGTGGACTCGGTCAGATGTTCAGTATGAGATATGGAACGGTACCCGTGGTCCGATACACAGGAGGACTGGCAGACAGTGTGAAGGAATACGATCCGGACAGAAAAGAAGGTACGGGATTTGGATTTGAAGAGTACGATTCCGCTTATCTTTTAAAAGCACTGGCAAAAGCAGTTCATTTCTACTACAGAGAAAAGGATCATTGGATACAGTTGATAAAGAATTGTATGAGCTCGGATTTCTCCTGGGAAAGATCCGCTAGTGAATACATAAAGCTCTATCAGGAGGCTCTTTCAAAGAGGGTTTCTGGTTAAGGAGGGGACGATATGCCTGAATTCAGAAAAGATCCTGTCGTGAAAAGATGGGTCATAATAGCAACGGAGAGAGCAAAGAGACCCCACGATTTTGCAAGAGTTAAAGAGGAAGTGAAGGCGGCTTTTTGTCCTTTCGATTACGGTAACGAGCATGTAACTCCTCCCGAGATCTTCGCCTTTAGACCACCCGACACGGAACCGAATACACCAGGATGGTGGGTGAGGGTTGTTCCTAACAAGTTTCCGGCGGTGAATCCGAATCTGGAGCCTGAGAGGTACGGTCATGGAATGTACGACGCCATGACAGGTTTTGGGTACCACGATGTGATTGTAGAAACTCCTGATCACAACACGAATCTGGCTCTAATGGATGTAAAACAGGTGGAAGAGGTCATATGGGCCTACAAAATGAGATTCAATCAGCTGGTTAAAGATGAGAACATAAAATACATCTTGATATTCAAAAACCATGGAAAAGAAGCCGGGGCATCTTTGCAACATCCCCACAGCCAACTGATAGCCATTCCCATAGTTCCAAAAAGGGTTCAAGAGGAGTTGAACGGTGCGAGGGAATATTACTCTTACAAGGAAAGGTGTGTCTTCTGCGACATCATTCATCAGGAAAAATTTGAGGGTAAAAGGATAGTCGAAGAAAACGATAAATTCATAGCGATAGAACCGTTCGCCGCAAGATTTCCTTTTGAAACATGGATTCTCCCAAAAAGACACTCCCATAATTTCGGTGATATAGAGGAAGATGAGTTGAGATTCCTTGCAAGAATCTTGAAAAACGTTTTATACAGAATATATGTCGCTCTTGACAATCCTCCTTACAATTTCGTTCTTCACACCGCACCAACTTACGGTGAGGGAAAGGTATATTATCACTGGCACCTTGAGATATTCCCAAGACTCACGAAAGTTGCGGGTTTTGAATGGGGCTCGGGATTTTACATAAATCCTACACCTCCCGAAGATGCTGCGAAATTCCTGAGAGAGGTAAAAATAGAATGATTTATGATAAAATTTCTGAAAGATAATCCAAATAAAAATAATACTCAGAATGAGGAGGAATGGTAGAATGGAAGTTCTGAAAGTTAGTTCGAATTCTAATCCCAACAAGGTTGCGGGGGCTATAGCAGGAGCCCTGTCGAAGGCTGATAGAGTGGAGATACAAGCCATAGGTGCAGGGGCTGTGAATCAAGCTGTTAAGGCTATAGCCGTTGCAAGGAGGTTCTTAGCGGAATCAGGGAAAGATCTCTACGTTGTACCAGGTTTCATCGAAATTCTCATAGGAAATGAAGCAAGGACCGGTATCTCTTTCAAAGTGTTCATAGAGGAGAACAGCAAGAAAGAATGATGAAATGGATCCCATCCAGGAGATTGTGGAAGCGTGCAAGGAAGATCCACGTATAAGA
The DNA here is from genome assembly GCA_964486555.1 of uncultured Thermotoga sp. Classification (GTDB taxonomy): domain Bacteria; phylum Thermotogota; class Thermotogae; order Thermotogales; family Thermotogaceae; genus 4484-232. The sequence continues at coordinate 28,258 of CAZANP010000011.1, forward strand.
AAGATTGTGGAAGAGATAGCGGCTATGGAAGAAGATGAAAGAGAAATCTTTAGAAAGAAGGTGAAATCTTATTTTCTGAGTAGAACATCTTCAGAGGATGTGGAAGCATACAAGTTCTTCAAATTGATATTGAACGAATCCATTCTAAAGCAAGTTTTGGATAGATTGAGTGACTTGAGGTGATCCGTTTGGTTTTTGTCAGGAAACCCGTTAAGTATTACTATCATTATCCGACAGTCGTTACTATAGTCGTGACCAAGCTTGAGGATCGTGTTAATCTCATGAGTGTTGCGTGGCATACTCAACTTTCTTTTGATCCCCCATTGTATGGAGTTCTGATATCACCAAAGAGATTCACACACAAGCTTTTGAAGAAGTCCAAAGAATTCACGTTGAATTTTCTGGAATATGAGGACTACGAAATAGCAGCTTTCGTTGGGAGAAGCAGTGGACGTGATGTGGACAAAGTTTCCGTCTTCGATATAGAGCTTTCGGAGGGAAGGCTCGTAAACGTTCCAATAATCTCAAGAGCATATGCTGCTTATGAATGTGAAACTGTGGACATCAGAGATTATGGTGATCATACTCTCTTTGTTGGAAGAATTTTAGGAGTTCACTACAGAGAAGACGCCTTTGAAAATAATTCACCAAATGTGAACACGCTTTTATACCTCGGTTCCGATACCTACACAACGGTTGACACACAGGAGAAAGTGAAATACGGGAAAGAAGAAGTGGAAAGGTTTCTAAAAGAATGGATCAACAAAGATGAGTAGCATTCCTAAAGCTTCATGGAACATGCTGGCAAAAGCAGTAAGAGCGCTTATACTTGGGAGAAACTTGAAAACGATGGATTTATCAGGATCTAAAGGGTAATCGCTCTTCACGATATAGATCTGACTGTCAAAGAATTTTCTGAATGCGGTGTAACATCTTTTCATATGGGTATAAGATGTTACAATCAACATGCTCTCGATTCCCATTTTTTCTAATATACGAGAAACGTTCTTTGCATTCTCTATCGTATTTCTGGATTCAGCCTCCACAATTATCTCATTTTCCGGAATCCCCATCTCAACCAGGTAATCTTTCATAAGCTCAGCTTCCGTCTTCTCTCCACCAAATTTCCCACCAGATACCACTATTTTCTTTCCAGACTCCTTCCACATCATGTAAGCTTTCAATATTCTGGAGTAAGAAGCCTGTGATAGGAGATTCCCAGACTTTCCACCACCTGGAACGACGATCACATCAAAATTTCCCAAATTCTCTTTTACCTCAAAAAGCTTCAGGACTGAAGAAGCCACGAATTCACATGATAGGATGTAAATCGTGATCGCTAGGAAAAGAAAGATTTTCTTCTTTTTGAATATGAAGAGAAAAAGAAAGGTCGTGAAGAAAATACCAGGTATTTCGATAAAAGAAGCTAGTATCTTGTAGACCATTTCAATCCCTCGCAGGTATTATTTTGTATATTCCCTTGAGCTTTATCAGAAGTACATCCACTTTCAAATTCCGTCCTTTCTTCTTCAAAAGGATCATCAAGTCCTTTTTTGACACAGATATTTTTTCAACGTGCCCTATTGGAACACTTTTGTAGTAGCCTATAAACTCGAAATCTCTCAAATTCCCCTTGTAATCACTTAGAAATCTTGCAAGAGCATCCAAAACCTTATTTTTATCGATCTTTTTCTCTCTCTTTATTCTCATGATCCTTATATGGTGCATATCATCCCCCATGTGCACATTCATTTTGTAATGTACACCTTCAACCACTTTTGATCGAAACACTAGATTTTTCGATATCACAGCTGTTTGAAAATCGGCGTTGAATGTTTTCACAGAATCATTCAGATTGGGAAGTGTGATCTCGTGACACGGGCAAGCCCTCTCAATCAGGTCATCTCTTTTAACACGTATCTTCGTTTCATTTTTCAAATCGTGCAGTTTCACACTCGGGCTCACAAGAATTTGATTTACAGGAACGGAAAGTTCTTCTGAATGAACGTTTATGCTCTTTTCTTCTGCTGAAAAACCCTTGACCACGGCCGAAGTGTGGAAGGAAACTGCATGAGTTTTCACACCTTTGAATTCCATGAACAGGGTTTTGAAGAATTCCTTTATGTACTTGAACATACATATCTTAAGGCTCTATCGAGCCTCTCGAAAGGTTCCATTATGTCGAGTTCCTCTGATATCTCTTTTATCTTTTCAAGGACTTCCTGAGAAGGTTTTTCTTTTGAGACGATTCTAATCGCTCTTCCTTGGAACGGTATTAGGTATTCCCCCTCACCTATTTCTTTCGTGTTCTCCACACGTTCTGTACTTTCAGACACCAAAAAGACCCTTTTATCCACTTCCACAAGGTCCGGATGGTCTGTCAGAATGACAATGGGATTGTTTTCCAATTTTCCCAGAAGGGACGTAGCGATTATATCAGCATGAAGGTAGGTTTCCAGAGAACTTCCATAGAGTATCTTCTGAAGTTCCGTTGGAACCACAGGGTCTGTGTATTTGAATTCAACAGGTATTCCTCTTTTATCAACCACGAGGATTCCTCCTACATGCTTCCCATCTATTTTTTTCACTGAAAGGTACCCTATCACAATCTCACGTCCATGAGAAGGCCTTTTTTATCCTCCTCTATCTCCACGTACCTTCCTTTTCTTTCTCCCTTCCTCCTGTATGCCAGGTACGGATTTCTCCCACCCTTTTCGGTACTAGTTCTGACACTTTTCTCCTCTGCTGCCTGATTGGGATTCACGGATCTCTCCTGCTGATATGCCTGCTGCACCGTCTCGTGAGACGCAATCTGTTGGGCCACCAGTTGCTGATTGATCTGGAAATTCGCCTGGTTTGCAACATCAACACCTCTCACGAAAACCGTCTGAAGATCTACTGGCCTTACCATACTCACACCAACCCCTCAAGTTTCTTCCTCAGCTTTACAAACACAGTGGATAGAATCTGAGACACCCTGGATTCACTGATATTCAGAACCTTTCCTATTTCTTTCAAGGACAAATCGTGTTCGAACCTGAGCGAGAGAATGAGCCTCTCTCGCTCACTGAGTTCATTTATCGCTTCTCTGAGGTATTCGAAGAGCGTCTCACGGTATACCTGTTTTGCAGGATCATCGGTATAAGGTGTTTCTATACTTATGTCCTCGGATAAATACTCATCCAACATGAGGAGCTGTTTTCTAACCATTTCGTTCTTCACTCTTCGAACTTCTTTCAGATCTATTCCAGTTGCTTTGGAGATCTCTTCATCACTCGGTACGTGACCGTTAGCGGAGAGCTCATAGATTTTCTGCTCCACGATTTTCATGCTCCTTCTAAGATTTCTAGGCATCCAGTCCATTTTCCTGAGATAATCGTACATAGCTCCTTTTATCCGTTTTAAAACGAAAGTCTTTAAACTGGCTCTCTTGGGATCATATTTTTCGAGAGAGGATATGAGAGCTAAGACACCTTCTTGAATCAAATCATCCACTTCAACATTGGGAGGCAGATGATTTGAAAGATCCATCGCTATTCTTTTTATCGTCGGAAGCATCTCTTTTATGATGAACTCCTTATCGATGTATTTCATATTTCCTTTATCTCCAATCGCTCTCCTCCACCTACCTTTCTTATTAGAAGTTTTCCTGTTTCCAGATCGTACTCTATGCTCCTTGCCCTGTTACCACCTGTATCTTCAGCAACAAGTTTTATACCATGCTTTCTGAGGTTGGTCTTCACCGCTTCCACGTTCTTGGCACCTATGTTCAAACCCTTTCCTTCAAACATCGCAGCTCCCCCCGCTATCTTGGCTTCCATCCTAAACCTGGATGCCCCCATCTTCTCAAGATCCTCGACGAGCTTTGCTATACCGGTATCTGCATATTTTCCCGGGTTTGGAACGTTTCTTCCTCCACTATCTGGAAGCATGACATGAATCATCCCCCCAACCCTCGCGGTTGGGTCTCTGACACAAACCCCCACACAGGAACCCAATCCCAGGGTAACGAGTATAGCAGGATTTCGTTCTACAGCATATTCTCCTATACCTATTATTACCTTTTTCTTCATTTCACACCCATCCTTTCGAAAATTTTGCTCAGGTATCCTGGTTTTGGTATCAAGAACATATAAGCCTCTACCGGTTCTTCCTGATGTATTTTGAGATTGGTCTCTATGAATATGATCATATCCTCCTCAACGGCTACTCCCAAAGATATCTCGGATATGATGGCGCTCACCATATCTATAGTTATATCAGGTGGTATGGTGTCGAGATGAAGTCCCATAAAATCTGCAAGTGCTGAAACGTAGGTTCCGCACATGATGTTTCCGATCTCTCTCAAGGCAGAACGGGCCATTTCATCCAGATTCGTTATATCTTCTGGTTCCATTCCAAGCAAAGCCCTCAGAATTATCTTTGAAGCTTTTGAATCCAATATGAGTAGTAAATCTCCTTCTATGTCCCCTTTTATCCTCATCCGGACACCTGCTACTATGGACTCAGGTTCTGGTAGAACGAACGGTATTCTCGATATATCCAGGAGTTTAACACTTGGAACCGTTATCTCGACTTTTCTATCCAACATCGTGGAAATAGCAGTTGCCGCATTCCCAGCACCGATATTTCCAATCTCTCTCAAAAGGTCGCTTTGGGAGCCTGAAAGTTCTTTCATCTTTCAACCACCTTCCTTCTTTCTTGATTTTAACTCTTGTTCGAATGTGAAGACCACCAATTTTTTCTCGAGCTTTGGATCCACGTTGAGAAACATCACGCCGTACATATAATCTCCTTGTGGAGTTTTCCCTGCTTCCCTTACAACCTTCGATTTTATATCCTTGAGATATAGATCATCCTTCAATCTTAAACTTATCAATATCACTTGTCCAATAACCAGAGGTTCAGAAACGATCATTAAAATACCACCAGCACTGAAATCCTTCGTCAAGAATTTTTTCGGTGTGTCATCCTCCGATAACTTGTAAGTTCCCTCAAGAACGAGAGGAACCCTTTTGAATCTTCTCCTTTGAACCCTTCTGACTCTTTTTGGTGTTCGAACGTACGTCACGAAGAAGCCTTCTTCATCCTTTCCACTCGATATCACGGTCGTTCTGAAGACATAAATAGCACCTTTATCGATCAATTTTACGTAGGCTGTCGATCCTTCTGGTAGCGGGATTAGCCTTCCTTTATAACTCGGCATAGCGATTTTTAATATATCCTTGTCTGGAAAATAATCGTAAACAGAGCTTTTATACGTTCCCTCCAATTCCTCGGGTCTGACAACTTCAACTATCGCTGGCATCCCCAACCTTACAGCATCTTCAAAGTTTTGGTACTCTGCGTAGTAACTTCCTTCTACCATTCCCCTATCCTCCTTAGGATTTCCAGGTATCTGCTTCTGACATTGCGCACCAATTTCCTCCATTGTTTCGAAATTTTCAAGAGGTATACACCGTATTCCCTTGGTTCGTTCTCACCTCCTTTTTCCCAAACGACGATTCCTCTTGAACCGTCATTTAATGCTATGATCGCTCCTTTATAGTAAAAGCTTCTAGCTAGCATTTTGAAACCAGTATCCGATATGTCGAGTATCACACACCTTTTTCCCATCATATCACATGGTATGAAACATGGATACCTTCTAGACTTTCTCCGTTCGATGATTCTGACTTTTCCATTGACTCTCGCCGTTATTCTATAGATACCATCGCTCTCCTCCACTTCCAACTTTTTCAAAGGTATCTCCAGAATGAATCCGACGATATTCATCGAGATTTTAAAATCTTCCTCAGGAAGGTCATCACTCGATACCAGATAGAAATTTTTCTCTTTTACATCCAGAAACCTTGCCTCTACTCTCTTTTTACCAAATTTCATATCGATTTTAATGCCCCTATTGAGTTTCATAAGATCGATGAGAGTCATCTAACCACTCCTATACCAAGGAGTGCCTTTATCTTGTCTATGAGAGATACCTTGGGCCTGTAGTAGGACCTTAGAATCTTATCGGCTATTCCGTATATTCCTAAGGATGGTTGTATTATCTTCTTTTTCAGAACAAAAGGTTCCTGATAATCGACGCTTTTTCTAACGAAGGGATCGTACTTCAACATGTGAACCGACTTCACCGTGTAGCCCACAAATTTTTCTATAACAGCTGTGAGCCTTTCCAAGGCCTTTCTACCATCCCTCATGTCATGAACCATGTTCATGACGATCATCAATTCGTTCGGTTCTATCCCTTTGATCATTATGAGTTTTATCAACGTGTACGTGTTCACCAGAGAGGTTGGTTCGTTGGTTGTGACAACGAGTAAAAAATCGGATCTTCCATAGAACTCTTCAAGTTTCTCGTTGAATCCTGGTGGAAAGTCTATTATGACGAAATCGTACCTTCTCAACACTCCAACGAACGCGTCGAAGAATCTTGAACTGTTACTCGATCCGAAGGTGATCAGATCTTCAACGTCCATGCCGCTGCTTATGATGTCGACACCGTAAGACGTTGAATATATGATATCCTCTATCCTTCCATCTTTGCTATGAAAAAAATCCCTCAACGTTTTGCTTGCCGTTATTCCAAACAGTATCTCCACACTTCCGAAACCTATATCAGCGTCGAAAACCAAAACCTTTTTTCCCCTTTCTTTCAAAACCAGGGCCAAGTTAACGGCTATTATCGATTTCCCAACACCGCCCTTTCCGCTCATCAGGCTTATAACCTGGGGACCATGTTTTCTCAGTCCTTCAGCCTGATCTTGCATATTTCAACACCTCTCTGACCACCATTCTGGAGACTTCGTACGTGTTCGCTTCGAATATGTCTTCCGGTACTCTTTGACCGTTTGTTATATAAGATAACGGTATATTCGAATAGTGTGGCGCATTTATGAGATGACCTAGGGAATCGGTCTCATCGAGTTTTGTCAATATGAGGTGAGATGGAGAGACGATTGAGAATCTTCTGATCATATCTTTCAGATCTTCATATCTGTAGTTCATGCTCAGAACGAGAAAAATTATATCCGGTCTTACAAGATCTACAAGAGCTTTTAACTCTCCCATCTGAAGATCGTTTTTCTGGCTCCTTCCAGCTGTATCCATGAGTATGGCATCGTAATCCACCATGGCTGATAGCTCTATGGAAGCTTCTTTGGGAGTGTACGCTATCCTCATGGGTATATCCATTATCGTGGCGTAAGTTTTCAATTGCTCTGCCGCCGCTATTCTGTACGTATCGAGTGTCAATATGGCTATGTTCTTTTTCATTTCGATCTTCAGGATCGCCGCTATCTTTGCCAGTGTCGTCGTTTTCCCAACACCTGTTGGCCCGACGAACAGTATTCTTCCCGAAAGTTCTGGAACGCTTGTCTTGACGAAAGGTACGAGGTAATCAGATAGTTTCCTCAAAAGATCGTCAGAATCAGGGTCAACATCTCCATATGTTATTCTCAAATACTCTGCTATCTTATTTACGATTTCTGAATCGACTTCTTGTTTCTCAAATCCCCTGATCACCTTGGATATCCCAGCAGGTAGATTTTTATTCTTTTCCACTATCAGCATGTTTTTCAAATCCTCTATCATTCTTTTTAATTCCTCAAATTCTCTTCCTTCCCTCTCTCTTCTGTTCTTGACGAGCAGTTCCTGGAGTTTGTAAACATCTTTATTCTCTTCCCTGATGATTTTCTTGTTCTCCTCAGCTATAGCGGTTACCTCTAGAAACGTCTTCGCGCCTATTCCAAGAAATCCTCCTTTTCTCACTTTCCTCGTACTCAATATTATGGCTTTGTCTCCCAGATCTCGCTTTATCATATCCATAGCTTCCCTTATATTCGTGACCACGTACTTCTTTATCTTCACAATCTCACCACACCTTCTATCTGAAGAATCACATCTTCTGGTATCTCGTCGTAAGATACGACCTGAACGTTAGGAAGGAATCTTGCTATGAATCTACTGAGGTATGGCCTTATACCGGATGAACACACCACAACTGGAGAGAAACCCTTTTTCATGAGATTTTCCAGTTCTTTCGAAATGCTTTCCATCAAATCCTTTGAGAACTCCGCATTCAGAACGATTTCCCTCTCTTCTCCCACCTGTTTTATACTATCTGCAAGTCTTTTCTCAAGATCAGGATCTATGGATATGGCATGGATCTTATCGTCATCTGCTTTCACTTGAGAGGCTATCTGTCTTTTGAGGGCTTTCCTTACCTGTTCAACCAGATAATCTATATCTCTGCTCTTTTCACCGTATTCAAGGAGTGTCTCGAAAATCAATGGTAGATTCCTGATGGATATTCCTTCTTTCAACAACCTTTGAAGGACCTTCCTCACTTCCGATTGTTTCAGAACAGTTGGTATGAGATCATCGACCAATTTCGGGAATTTAGACTTGAGGCCTTCAAGAAGGAGGTCGAATTCTCGTGATCCAAGAAGTTCGTGTGCGTGTCTTTTTAAAACTTCGGAAAGGTGTGTTGCAAAAACCGTTGGAGGATCCACGACGGTGTAACCCAGATTCATCGCCTCTTCCTTCCTTGTCTCTTCTATCCAGAAAGCTTCAAGTCCAAAAGCCGGCTCTTTGGTCGGAATACCCGGTATCTTTTCCTTAGCCGTTCCTGGATTTATAGCGAGGAGTCTGTTTGGAACGAGTTCGTACCTTGCAACTTCCGCTCCCCTTATTTTTATAACATACTCGTTGGGTTTGAGAAGGACACTGTCTCTGACCCTAATGGGTGAGACAACTATCCCTAGCTCAAAAGCGAGTTGTTTCCTGACCATGGTGATTCTATCTAGAAGATCCCCACCTTGCGATGGATCTGCAAGGGGAATCAAACCGTATCCTATCTCGACCTCAACGGTATCGGATTGAATAACCTCTGCTACCTCTTCTGGGGATGTGAGAACGGGGGCTGCTGGTGGAGTCGGAGCTTCTGCGGGAGCCATGGCTTCCTTTGGAATAGCCCTTGAAGAATACCATGCAAGGAATATTAAGATCAATCCAAGAAAAGTACTTATCAACGGAAGTGGTGTGAAAAGACCCAAGAAGACAAGTACAGCCCCAGTGAGGATGATAACCCTGGTCTCTCTTGAAAGCTCTGTGACGAGATCTCTTCCAAGATTTTCTTTGGATGCAGCTCTTGATACGATTATACCAGTTGCTGTCGACACAAGAAGTGCCGGTATCTGTGTCACAAGACCATCACCGACTGTAAGAAGGGTGTACTCCTGAGCAGCTTCTCCGAGTGTCATACCGTGTTTTATAACCCCTATGATTAATCCTCCTATTATGTTCACGAAAACTATGATAATGCTTGCGATCGCATCTCCCCTCACGAATTTGCTTGCTCCATCCATGGCACCATAAAAATCTGCCTCTCTGCGGATTTCCTCTCTTCTTCTTCTCGCTTCCTCTTCCGTTATCAATCCCGCGTTCAGATCCGCATCAACACTCATCTGTTTTCCAGGCATGGCATCCAGCGTGAACCTTGCGGCAACCTCCGCGATTCTCTCTGCTCCCCTTGTTATGACTATGAACTGAATGATAACGAGTATGAGAAAGATTATGAGCCCAACGATGTAGTCTCCTCTCACGACGAACTGACCGAATGTTCTTATGACCTTTCCCTGGAAATTCTTTCCCTCAAGCAATATCAATCTCGTTGAGGCAACGTTCAGACTCAATCTGAAGAGGGTAACGACAAGCAATATGGTCGGGAAGGATGACAGTTCTAAAGCGTGTTTCACGTACATGGTAGAAAATAGGATGATCATGGACAGAGATATGTTGAGGAGCTGGAAAAAATCCAGCATCCTATCCGGTATGGGTATTATCATGAGAAGTATCAGAGAAACTATAAGAATCGCAACAACAATGTCGATATACTTCATCGGATCACCCCTTCAGGGAGTAAACATAAGCCAGAACTTCCGCCACTATTCTGTAGAGATTCGGTGGTATCTCCTCTCCTATTTCTACCTCTCTGTACAAGCGTCTTGCAAGTTCTGGATTTCTGACTATAGGAACATCGTTTTCCTTTGCTATCTCGATGATCTTTTTTGCTATCTCATCCACACCCTTCGCAACGACGACGGGAGCGTTCATTTCATCTGGATCGTATTTCAAAGCAACCGCGTAATGCTCCGGGTTGGTTATAACCACATCAGCTTGTGGAACCATCGCCATCATCCTTCTTCTCAAAATTTCAAGCATCATGGTTCTCTGTCTTCTCCTGACCAAAGGATGTCCCTCAACTTCCTTCATTTCCTCCTTCAACTCATATCTTGTCATCATTATGCTCTTTTCAAATTCCCATCTTTGATACATGTAATCGAAAATGGAGAGCACCAAGAGAGCTATCCCACTTTTCAAGGCCAATTCATATATGAATTTCCACAACAGCACAGATGATTCCATAAGATCCATATCCGGGTATAGAACCATTTCTCCCCATCTCTTCCTTATGACCGTATAGGCAACGTATCCAACTATCACAACTTTCAGAATTGCCTTCAAAAGTTCCACCACGGATCTGAGCGAGAACATCCTCTTGAAACCTTCAACGGGATTTATTCTGTTCAAATCCGGTTTCAAAGGCTTAAAAGATATCAAAAACCTAGTTTGTAGCGCCCCAATAAGGATACTTATACTCATTCCACCTGCAAAGAGCGTAAGCAGTATCTTGGCCACTTCCCCAAACCCATCGATGGTCTTTGTAAAGGTTCCTTGGAAGTCCTCTATTTCCAAATAAAATACGTTCTTCATGCCATCTATCAAACCAAAAACGATCTTTGATCCGAGAAATCCCAATATAGCCACCATGAAGAGGAAAACAACGGCGAGATTGAGTTCCCTCGATACAGGAACCCTACCTTCTTCCCTGACTCTTCTTCTTTTTCTAGGAGTTGGTCTTTCGGTTCTATCCGGATCTGCGAAAAGCTGCAGATCTATACTCCAAGGAGCTTCTCCAGCGTTTTTGAAATCAAGACGCTCAGCTTCGCGGCCATTTCCGCCCATATAGGTATCATCCCCAGAAAAAGGATGAAACCGACCAAAGTTTTCAATGGAAGCCCCACCATGAAAACGTTCATCTGCGGTATCAATCTTGAGACGATTCCCAAGGCGATCGTTGTGATCAGCATGAAGCCTATCATTGGAAGCCCTATTTTAAGGAGTATGTAGAAAAATTCCAAACTTTTGTTTAGAATGAATTCGAAAAAATTTCCTTTTATCTCCAAAAGGTTCACAGGAAACACTTTGAAAGAATCCGATATCCCTTGAAACAGAAGCAGATGTCCATTCAAGATTACGAAAACGATGAGAGCGATCATGTACATGAATTCCCCTATTATCGGTGTCTCTTCCATGGTGGGATCAACCGTTGTGGCAACGGCAAACCCCATTTGTATGCTGAAAACCCCACCACTTCCACCAAAAGCTGCAAGCGGTAGAAGAGCCAAAAAACCTATACCCAACCCAACTATGAAATTCAGCAGGATGTTCAATGCGATTGTTACAACCGGTGTATTCAGTGGAATCACTCCTTGGACATTCGAAAGAAGTGTCCAGCTGAGAAATAATGAGAGCCATATCTTAACTACCATGGGTATGTACCAACCCGAGAAATAAGGTGCTATTACGATTAAACCAACCATTCTGGAGAGAATCATCATCCACACCAGAAATTTTCTCTCCAGAAATTCGAAGATATTTTCCATCCGCCCACCTCGTGCTGATTATACAACATACATTGGTTATCGCTGATCGACGATTAGGGTATGGGGATTAGAGAATAGGATATAGTTAGTTTCCTTTTATCCCGTACCCTCATTTCTTCATACCCTTTACCCTGGCGCCGAACACCGATCAGCGAATAGCGACCACGAATTTTGAAGCAGCGTCAGATATAGTATAATAACGGATCGATGTTCACCAGACTGAAAGATGGAGGAGGAATGAAACATGAAAGAAGTTTTGGAGAAACTAGAAGGTAAGAGGGTTTCAGTTTTAGTGGGGATACCAAGCTATAACAACGCTGAAACCATATCATATGTTGCAAAAACAGCTTCCGAAGGAATTGTGAAGTATTTCAATGGAAATGGTCTGATAGTGAACTCAGATGGAGACTCCAGCGATGGCACACGGGAGGTTTTCATGTCAACGGAAACCGATGTTGAGAAATACAGTTTTGTCTACGAAGGAATTCCTGGAAAGGGAAGCGCTATAAAAGCCATATTCGAAATTGCTAAGATCGTTAATGCCGATGCTGTTGTTCTTTTGGACGCCGATTTGAGAAGTGTCCAACCCTGGTGGGTAGAAAGGCTCGCAAAACCTATCCTGGATGGAAAAGCTTCATACGTTGCTCCTCATTACCTGAGGCATAAATACGATGGGACGATAACGAACAACGTATGTTATCCCCTGACGAGTGCGCTTTATGGCAAAAAGATCCGTCAACCCATAGGAGGAGATTTTGGAATATCGGGTGAGTTGGTTAGTATATACCTTTCAAAACCAGAAAGTGTTTGGAAGAGTGATGTTGCTAGATTCGGTATAGATATATGGATGACAACGATAGCAGTAAACGAATCAAAAAATGGTGTTGTTCAAGCTGCTTTGGGTGCAAAGATCCATGATGTTAAAGATCCTGGAAAACACCTGGGTCCCATGTTCGTTCAGGTGGTCAGCACACTGTTTTCCTTGATGAGCGAATATCAAGATAGATGGATGAGTGTGAAAGAAATGTCAGAAATTGAGGTGTATGGAGAGCAACCCTCTCAGAATGTTGAACCCATCGTTGTGGACCTTGAGAATCTCAAAAAGAAAGCGATGGAAGGAGTCAGAAATTACAGAGAATTTCTGAGATCGTACGTAGATGAGGAGATTCTCGATGATGTTTTAGATGATGGAATGGTGAATGCTGATGAGTGGGTAAAACTGGTATACGATAGTGCCGCGGCTTTCAGGAAATTTGGAAAGAAGGTCGTTGAAGCTATGATACCTTTGTATTTCTCGAGAGTTGCCGGTTTCGTTGAAGAGACGAAGGATATGGATTCCAAAGAGGCTGAAAATGTAATAGAAAAACAGCTTGAAAGGTTTTTTGATATGAAAGGATATTTAGCTAAAAAATGGCTTGAGTGATTGCTCCTGTTGATATCTATTAATTTAAATTCAACGCCAAAATCCAGACATTCACGTCTCCTCTATCTAAAATCGTTTCATCTGATCATTACGATTCAAAATTGTAGTTCACTATGACTAAACATTGAATGATGGGTCTTCCAAAAGCTTGGATTAGAATAGTTAACAGAAAATTCTTGAATACAACCGAAAGGGATGATCCTCTTGCCCAACCGATCAGAGGATTGGCTCAGACAGGCTCTCAGGGATCTAGAGCATGCAGAAGAATCGAAAAGATCAGGAAAACACGAATGGGCTTGTTTTGCTTCTCATCAAGCAGCGGAAAAAGCTGTGAAAGCGCTTCATTTTTTCTTCAGTCAGAAAGCATGGGGTAATGTAATATCGAGGCTGCTCAGAGATCTTCCAGAGAGTGTGAACGTGCAAGATGACCTGATCGAAAAAGCAAAGATCTTGGACAATTTCTACATACCAAGCAGATACCCAAATTCTCATCCAGAGGGAGCTCCTTTCGAGCATTATGGTCCCATTCACAGTGAGGAGGCTATAAAGTATGCCCGTGAGATCGTTGAATTCGTCCGTTCTCAAATGGCCAAATCGAGAAGAAGTGATTAACGCTTTGAAAAAATGGATAAGTTCTGTGGAGAAAAAGAACATCTTGAAGGTGGGATACTTCGGGTCCTATGCGAAGGGAAACTGGGGTGTTGGGAGCGACCTTGATGTTGTCATAATCGTTGAAAGGTGTGATCTACCTTTTGAAAAAAGAGGTACGATGCGGGATTTTTCCGACATACCTGTGCCGGTGGATGTTTTCGTTTATACAGGAAAAGAATGGGAACAAATGAAAGAAACTTTCAAAGATGTGAAATGGATGTATATATCTGAGCAAGGACAGTTGGATCGTTAGGGAATTATCTAAAATTTGCATTTCGCTTTCAGTTATTTTTTGATTTCCCTTTTGATTCCTTAACAACCGTTATCTGTTTATCTCAATCATCACCATAGATTTTCCTGACAACTCTTCTAACTTCATGAACGTGTGACTCTTTCAATATTAGGATACCTTCATCTCCTTCAACTACAATCACATCTTCAAGTCCAACGATCGCGATTCGTTTTTTAACACCTTTTACAAAGACCTTTTCGCTATCGACGAGTATTAGATTATCCTTTTCAATTGAATACCCTTCAATCTCTCTCACAGATACCCAATTTCCAATATCAGACCACTCAAATTCTCCTTTTACCATCATTATGTTGCAACTTTTCTCCAAAACCGCATAATCTATGCTTACTCCTTCTATATTCTCATAAACTTTTCTCAATTCTTTGATATTTCTTACATTCACATTTGCGAGCTTTTCATATATCTTTTTTGCATGTTTTTTCATCTCTTCAACAAGATCTATCCCTTTCCACACGAATATTCCGCTATTCCAGTAAAATGTACCTTTTTCTACAAATTCCATCGCCGTTTCATAATCAGGTTTTTCTCTGAATTTTTTAACTGAGAATATACCATCCTCTGTCTCTCGTCCAATTTCTATGTACCCATAGCCTGTTTCTGGTCTTGTAGGTTTTATACCTATTGTGAATAACCTCCTGTATTTTTCAACACCTTTGGCTGCTTTCTCAAGAGTTTCCCAAAACTTCTTTTTATCTGGTATAAAATGATCGGCTGGAAGAGTCACAATAATTTCTTCAAGGCCAATGTACAATGCACCTAGCAGACACGCTGGAGCTGTATTCCTTTTCATCGGTTCTGGTATGATATTTTGATAAGGTATTTCTGGTATTTCTTCATGTATCTTTTGCACGAATTTTTCAAGAGTCACTATAAAAATGTCCTGAGGTTTTAAAAAAGTTGCAAGCCGCTCAAAAGTCTGACGGATAAGGGATTTATTACCAAATAAGTTGAGAAATTGCTTTGGCTTGTCAGGCGTTGA
>CAZANP010000012.1:0-8379 GCA_964486555.1 uncultured Thermotoga sp.
GGGATACCATGGCAAGGATTGAAAGAGCAAGAAAGGCTTTTTTAGAAGGAAACATAGAAGAAGCCAGGAGAGCACATGAGGATGAGGCCATAAAAGAGGAACCATGGCACAAGACGGAAGCTGGAAGATACATAGAACCCGCTGTCTATGGTGCCACCGATGGGATAATAACAACGTTTGCAGTTGTGGCAGGTGTTGCCGGTGCGTCTTTGAGTCCAAAGATAGTACTGATACTTGGACTTGCGAATTTACTGGCAGATGGTTTTTCGATGGCCGTGGGAGATTACCTGTCAACGAAATCGAGGATCGACTACGAAAGATCCGAATGGAAGAGGGAAGAGTGGGAAGTGGAAAATTTCCCCGAGGCTGAGGAATTGGAGATGAGGGAGATATATAAAAGAAAAGGTTTGAAAGAAGAGGATATAGACAAGATAATGGAAGTTCTGAAGAACAACAAGGATTTCTGGGTTGAAACCATGATGAAAGATGAACTTGGAATATTACCCGAGGATAACCAGTCGCCGTTTAAAAGTGCTTTCGTTACTTTCTTATCATTCGCCATAGCAGGTTTCATACCGCTTCTAGCTTACATCCTGTCCTACTTCATTCCCTTTTTTGCTACCAATCAGTTCCTGATAGCTTCCGTCATGACAGGAATAACCCTATTCCTGGTGGGAGCTCTGAGAGAAATGGTAACGGGAGTGAAATGGTGGAAAGGTGGATTTGAAATGTTGGTGATAGGGAGTATCTCAGCTCTGGTAGCTTATTTCGTTGGATTTTTCCTCAGAAAGATTGTGGAGGGTGTGTGAAGAATCCTGCACCTCCCGAGCAGTTGGAAAAGCTATATTAGCTTCTTAACAGGAGTATAGTATAATCTTTGGAGAATCACAGTAAAAAGGGAGGGGGAGCTATGAAACATCCAATACTTAAAGAAGCTGAGCAGAGGATGAAGAAAAGTCTTTCAAAAATCGAAGATGATCTTAAAAAGATGAGAACGGGAAGGCCGTCTCCTGCAATATTGGAAGAGATAAAAGTTGATTATTATGGAGTTCCTACACCGATAAATCAGTTGGCTACGATAAGTATCGCGGAAGAGAGGGCTTTGATAATAAAACCTTGGGATAAGAGTACTCTCTCGGCTATGGAGAAAGCAATCCTTGCATCCGATCTGGGTTTGAATCCAATGAATGATGGGAACGTTATAAAGCTCATTTTCCCGACACCCACGATGGAACAAAGGCAAAAATGGGTCAAAAAAGCTAAAGAGATCGTTGAAGAAGGGAAAATAGCGGTGAGGAATATAAGAAGGGATGGCATGAAGAAAATAAAAGACATGGAAAAAGATGGCAAGATACCCGAAGATGATGCTAGAAGACTGGAAAAGGAACTTCAAAAGCTAACAGATGATTATATAGAAAAGCTGGATGAACTCTTCGAGAAGAAAGAAAAGGAGATCATGGAATTCTGATGAGAGTTCCAAATCACGTTGCGATAATAATGGATGGAAATGGTAGATGGGCCAGGAGAAAGGGACTACCAAGGGTAGAAGGGCACAGAAAAGGCGCAGAAGTTGTGGAGAACGTTGTTAGGTGGTCTGCAGAGTTTGGGATAAAATACTTAACTCTCTACACCTTTTCAACGGAGAACTGGAGGAGGCCAAAGGAAGAGATCGAATTTCTGTTCTCGCTCCTTGTTGAAAAGCTCGAAACCAAGGTGCCGGAACTCATCAAAGAAAACGTAAGGCTCAGATTCATGGGTAGATTGGAAGATCTCCCAGAGAAATTGAAAAATAAATGTAGAGAAGCGGAAGAGATGACAAAGTCAAACGATGGATTGAATCTCATAATTGCTCTAAACTATGGAGGAAGAGCGGAGATCGTAGATGCTGTCGAGAGGATCTTAAGAGAAGGGGCAACCGAAGTGAACGAAGAAGGCTTTAGGAAGTACCTGTACTTGCCAGATGTCCCAGATCCGGATTTGATAATAAGAACATCTGGTGAGATGAGATTGAGTAACTTTCTCCTCTGGCAATCCGCGTACAGCGAGCTCTATTTCACAGAGAAGCTTTGGCCGGATTTCACAAAAGATGATTTCATAAAGGCCCTGGAGGACTATTCGAAAAGGGAAAGAAGATTTGGGGGGGTAACATGAAAGATGATCTGAAAACACGTTTGATAACCGCTTTTTCTATATTTCCATTCGTTGTTCTGTGTTTTATCAGTTACAAAAGCCTTGTAGGACTCGTCTCAACTGTTGTTCTTCTTGCAGGATATGAACTCCTCACCATGAAGTTCAAAGATTACATGAGGTTTTTCTACCTGGGATTGTTGGTTTCCTATCCGATACTTTACGGTTTGTTTTTTTTAAAGGAACCTTACATCGTGATATTGTCCCTTTTTCTGATCAGTTCAGTGGTAACGATAATCTATATCAAAGACACTTCAATTATTCTCGATAGGATTGTCTACCCTATATTCGGTTTGGTATACGTTTCAGGTGCTCTTTCATTTTTCATGCCCATTTACAAAGAGTTTGGGGCAGCCAACGCTCTTCTCACACTAACGGCTGTCTGGATCTTCGATACTTCCGCGTACTTCACTGGCATGAAATTTGGAAGAATCAGGATCTCTCCAAAATACAGTCCTAAAAAGAGTTTGGAAGGTGTTCTGGGAGGATTTCTTGGGACTTTAGCTTTTTCCGTGATTTACAAAATAATAGCCGAAAATTTTTTCAAGAGCTGGGTCATATCTTACCAAGAACTTCTCTTCTTCTCATTGATCGTCTCGGTTATGGGAACTTTGGGAGACATCTTCGAATCCGCTATAAAAAGATCTTTCGGTTTGAAGGATTCCGGAAGTGTCTTACCCGGTCATGGAGGAATGCTCGATAGAATAGATGGACTGTTGTTCGTCGCGCCGGTTGTTTATATCATGCTCAAAGTCCTGAAAGGAGGGATCATGTGAGATATATGAGTTCGGATGATATAAGAAGGTCTTTCCTCGAATTTTTCGAGAAAAAAGGGCACAAGATCCTGCCGAGTGCTTCCCTCATACCGGATGATCCTCAACTTCTATTCACGGTCGCTGGTATGGTACCTTTCAAGCCCATATTCTGGGGAAAAGTGGAACCGGTCTACACCAGGATAGCAACCTGTCAGAAATGCTTGAGAACCGTTGATATAGAGAACGTTGGGAAAACCCCAAGGCACCACACTTTTTTTGAGATGCTTGGAAATTTCTCCTTCGGCGATTATTTCAAAGAGGAAGCCATAACATGGGCCTGGGAATATGTAACTCAGGTTCTAGGGGTTCCCGAAGAAAAACTGTGGGTATCGGTTTACGAAGAAGACGAAGAAGCTTATAGGATCTGGAGGGAGGTCGTTGGTGTTCCATCTAGCAGAATCGTGAAAATGGGAAAAGAAGACAATTTCTGGGGGCCGGCAGGACCTACCGGTCCCTGTGGGCCTGACACGGAGATATTCTACGACACGGGTGTGAGTGAAGGATGTCCCCAAGGGGAAGAATGCACTCCTGCAAATTCTGAAGGGAGATTCGTTGAGATATGGAACCTTGTTTTCACAGAGTACTACCAGGATGAGGAAGGGAAGCTTCATCCACTCCCAAGGAAAAATATAGACACAGGGGCGGGCCTCGAAAGGATCGCTGCGATGATGCAAGGAGTGTACAGCAACTTCGAAACGGATCTCTTCAAACCTATCATAGAAGAGATTGAAAATACAACAGGTGTTCAATATGGTCAGAGCAAAGAAAATGACATTTCCATAAGAGTCATAGCAGATCACATAAGAGCCATCACGTTTTTGATAAGTGATGGGGTGTTCCCATCGAACGAAGGAAGGGGGTATGTGCTCAGAAGGATAATAAGGAGAGCTTTGAGGCATGGAGTCCTTCTCGGTATGAAAGGGCCCTTCCTCCACAAACTGGTATCAGCGGTCGTTGAAAAAATGGGAAAGGTGTACAGAGAAATCGTGGAAAAGAAAGAGCTAGTGAAAGAGGTTTTGAAAGGGGAAGAAGAAAGATTTCTGAAGACGGTGGAGCAGGGTTTGAACATTCTGGAAAAGATTATAGAAAGGTGTGGGGGTGTGATTTCAGGGGCGGATGCTTTCAAGCTATACGACACTTATGGTTTCCCCCTTGAACTCACGATGGAAATAGCAAAGGAAAAAAAGGTGAGTGTGGATGTGGAAGGTTTTGAAAATCTCATGAGAAAGCAGAAAGAAAGAGCAAGGAAAGCTTTGGGAACAAGGGAATTTTTCAAGAAGAGTGAGGTTTTCGATTATATTTCAAAAGAAGTGAAAACCGTCTTTACCGGTTATGAAAGATTAGAGGATGAAGGAAACGTCTTCTATGTCTTGAGAGAAGGGGATATCGTGAATTCCCTTAAAGTGGGAGAAGAAGGAGAGGTCGTGATCGATAAGACGCCTTTCTATGCAGAAAAAGGAGGACAGGTCGCGGATACTGGGGAACTAAAGTGGAATGGTGGGAAAGCTCGTGTCGTGGATACCTTCGAGGCGGTAGAAGGTTTGATAGTTCATAGAGTGGTTGTGGATGAGGGTATCTTGAAACCGAAAATAAAGGTAAAGCTTGTAGTGGATGAAGAAAGAAGAAAAGCTATCATGAGGAATCATACAGCCACTCACCTTCTCCATGCAGCTCTGAGAAGAGTTCTGGGAGAGCACGTGAAACAATCCGGATCTCTCGTTGAATCCTTTCGCCTAAGATTCGATTTCACGCATTACAAGGCGTTATCTCCAGATGAGCTGGAAAGGGTAGAAGACATGGTGAACGATGTTATAATGCGTGCAATACCGGTTGAAGTTGAGTACAAAAGTTACGATGAAGCCGTTAAAGAAGGAGCGATCGCCTTGTTCAACGAAAAGTATGGTGACGTCGTCAGAGTAGTGAAAATAGATGATTTCAGTGAGGAGTTATGTGGAGGAACTCACGTTTCGAACACGGGAGAGATAGGCCTTTTCAAGATACTCTCAGAAAGTTCCATATCCGCCGGTGTTAGAAGGATAGAAGCTACCACTGGATTCAACGTTTTAAAGCTTTTGCGAAGAGAGGACCAGCTTTTAAACGAACTCAAAAAAATGCTGGAATCCAGTGAGGATCAATTAATAGAAAAGGTTAAAAGCATGAAAGAAGAGATCAAGAGATTGGAAAAGAAGGTGAAGGACATATTGTCAGGAGAGGTATCAACGAGGGTGGAAGACGTTGTGAAGAACAAAAGAGAAATAAATGGTATACCGGTGTTCTATGAAATTTTTGAAGATGTTCCCATAGAATCTTTGAGAAACTTGGCCGATAACGTGGTGAAAGCTGTGAAAGATGGCGTAGTTATACTGTTTTCGAAATCTCAAGGGAGAGTCTCGGTAATTGTCAAAGTGTCTGGTAGCGCGAAGGAGAAGTTAAAAGCCAAAGACGTAGCCCAAAGAATCGCCAGATTCCTGGAAGGAGGAGGAGGAGGTAGAGAGGACTTCGCACAAGCTGGAGGTAAAAGGCCCGAGAACATAGGGAAGATCATGGAGAGTCTCGATGATATTATCACCGGTAGGTGACTTTTTGGATGATAGCGATTGATGCTTCAGCTTTCAAGAAAATGCTGATCCTGTGTGACAAACTTTGTGGAACGGTTGAACCTTCTCTGAGATACATCAGTTTTTACCACAGAGATGGACTCAGAATGATGACAAGTGATGGATGCGCTAGGTTAGAAATATTCGTAGGGTTCTCCAATCCTTTCGTCGGTGTTTACAACGTTCCCATAGATCTTCTTAAGGTGTTTCTATCAGACATCAAAGGAGAAGACGTTGTCATGAATTTTGAAGAGTATTCCGTCATTTTCCGGACAGGTAACGAAATCATGAGGATAAAGACAAAACCTTTAGAAAAACTGCCTGAAAAAGTGGTGTTTGAACATCTCTGTTCTGTTGGAAAGAACGATTTCGGAGATGCTGTAAATTTCACGAGTTCGATACTGGATGAAGGGGAGTTTCTTGGAATCCATTTAGAAGAGAATGCGATAATAACGTATGGTTCAACCTCCGATTTACTAGCGGTTTATTTCGTCCCTACATTCTCTAAAAACACTTTTTCTATAAGGATTCCGTACACAACAGCAAGACATGTTTACAAATTTTTGGAACATTGCGATGATTTTGAACTCAACCTCGGAGATTTTTTTGGGAATCTGGTGATAAAGCTTCAATATATGACTCTCGATATATGCGGTGAGATGGTGCCGAGAGAAGAGATCGAAAAGCTGAAAAAAATCATCAATGAGGAATCTTTGGACAGATTGGAAGCGCGTGTTGATATCTTCTCAAGATTCATAAGGAAGGCTTCCGGTATAACCACAAGAGGTATGAGGATGGAGATCTCAAGATTAGGAGATACCCTTAGATTTTCCGCCAGAAGCCAAGGGGTTCAGTATTCAGCGGATATAATCGCGAAAGAAGGGAAAGCCTTTAAGGTTTCTTTTTCACCTCATAAGATGAGGAGTGCTTTATCCAGGATGAAAACGAAAAAAGTATATTTGGATATAACGACGAATTATCTTAAGATCTCAAATGTTTCTGGATCTAAGATCGTTTTCATACCTCTCTCGTGATGCTTTCGCATAGAAATTGCCTGACAAGTTCTCTTTCCTTCGTTCTCTCAAAGCAGTAGATGGCGGTTCTGTAACTTCTGTACCGAATACGATTCCTTATGTAGATGTCTATTAATCTTCTGATGCGCTCATCCACTTGGAAGTATCTCTCCATAAATCTTTCTCTCTCATCTTTTCTCATCATCTTTAAAAACTTTTCAACCAATTCTTTCCGTGCTTTTTCAACAGAACTTTCGAAATTTGAAATTCTCGAGAGAAACCGCAAACCCTCTGTGAACTTTGATAATCTCTTTTTCAATTCTTCAGGATCCAAATTGAAGAGTTTTGTGGCCCAGGTACCCTTTATTCTATCTCGTTTTAGCATAGACGAATAAACAACAAAGAATTTTTCTTTAGTCACCACAGCACTTTTGGCGGTTTCTTCCAGTATTTTCCTGGAGAATTCCTTTAAAAACGGTTCAGGAAGATCAGGAGACCATTCCAAACCTTTTAGTAGTTTACCTATGGTTTCTCCTTTTATCCTCTTTCGATTTCCTTTTGTCACGAGATAAAGCTCTGTTCTAGAAACTCCATACATTTTTGATGTTTTATAGAAAGGTCTGAAGTTCTTCTCTATGAAACGTCTGGTTTTCCTATCGACATGGTATTCTTTCTCTGATGGGATGAAAACCTTTGCTTCTTCCACTAACTTACTGTTCTTTGTAGTATCCAATATGTTCATAGCGGTTAAAAGTATTTTTCTATCCTTCGTTATTTTCTGCACGTTGAACATCGTATCGAATATGTAGTAGAATCTTTCAAGGTTTTCATAATATCGCCCAACAGTGTACAAAGCTTCCCCTACCAATCTCAATGAAATTAGTGGATGGTAATTCTTCAAATACCAGGCTAGCAAATTGTAGGAGAAGATTATGGAGTGTATCCTTTTCTCTCTCTTGGCTATCTTACAAGCCATTAAGATATGTTTTAGCCCATCCCTAGTGTTTTCCCTGGATATCAATTGTCTACCGAGTGCCGTGTGGTAATAGATGCTCAAGGGATCTGTAAGATACAGCGAGGATCGAAACTTTCCAAAACAATTCTCAGCACT
Organism: uncultured Thermotoga sp.; assembly: GCA_964486555.1. Lineage (GTDB taxonomy): Bacteria > Thermotogota > Thermotogae > Thermotogales > Thermotogaceae > 4484-232. The sequence goes on from CAZANP010000012.1 coordinate 7,724, forward strand.
TTCTGTTCTGAGACAGAAGTTTATGAGGAAGGAAAAAACGAGTTTTCTCGCTTTTTCTGGTACGCTTTCATAATTCTTTCTCAAAAAATCGTAGATCTTTTTCGCTCTCTGATAGTGTTTCATAGCCCTATGTATGTTCATCAATTCGGCCATGGCGATGTATTTTATGGTTTTGCTTTTTGCAAGATCTATCGATCTCTCAAAGTCGATCATAGCTTTTTCTCGTTCCAGATCCCATCTCCTCTTTAAACCCCTGAGAAAGTAAAAAAGTGCCAAGGAGTTGCTATCCTTTTTTGCTTTCAGCTCCTCCAGAAACATATTCACATAAGGCAGAGCAAATGAACCTTGTTTTTCCAGAATAGTTAGAATGTCGCTCATACAGGTAATTATAAGCTTTTAACTGTTCACTTACAACTACATTTTTACAAAAATTCTCTCACGAACTTTTTTCATAATGCGAGAAAACCGTTTATAAACGTTATTCCTTTTTTACAAAAGTTGATTTTCAGAATAATTGGTTAAAACTAAGATTCGAGGAGATGATGATACATGAAGAAATTTTTAGTGCTTTTCCTGGTTGCGATACTCGTTCTGCTGACCATGATAACAGTTCCCATGCTAACAAACAGTTTAATGTGTGATCCCGGGGACGACAG